>JAJFFD010000154.1 GCA_021776805.1 Planctomycetota bacterium | reverse complement strand
CCGCATCCTCTGCACGGACGAATGAGCATCCGCGAAGTGCGTGCGAAGGACCGACAGAAGGGCCACGCCGGTTTCCAGGTGCCCGTCGAAAGGAGGGGGTTCGCAGACTGACTAGCACCACCAAACCCATCCAGAGTCCTCGCATTGGGCTTGCTCACTCAGTCCTTCTTCAGCATGGCCTTCTTCAGCCTGGCAACACCCGGGTGCTCCAGACCATAGCGATAAGCCCGGGCGATCTTGCCTGCGGTTTCCATGGACCAGATTACCGCGCCACTATCATCAACCTCATTGATGCTGGTGCTGTATCCGGAGACTACGAGCGTGTTCCCGTTCGGCAGTCTCTGCACGCTCCCCTGGTGATCGGAGAATTCAAAGCCGATGGCCAGGACCTTCGCGTTGCTTCCCGGGTCGATTTCCACCACTTCGTTGTCGCCATTGCTGACGGTGAGCAGATTACCGACACGCATCAACTCAGGGTCGGCACCAGGGATGGGGATATCGGTTCCGGGGTACTTGTCGGTAACCCAGGCGCCGCCATGGATGCGTCCGTTGAAACCCTCGTCCCAGTAGTACACCAACTCTGCTTCCGCAGTGCTGTGATCGAAGATGGCCAGAGTGTGGCCAGGAGTCTGGATGTTGACCAACACCTGATCAGTGTCTGGGTTGTAGCTGACAGAATTGATGTAGCCATTAACCTCGTCGCCGAGCTGCGCGGAGACGTCGCATTCCCAGACCACTTCTCCACCGGTTTCTCCACGGGGTTCGATCTCATACAACTTGCCCGGACGGCGTCGGTCTTCAAAGCCGGCACATAGCAGGACATTGCCGTTCGGCATCGGTTCGAGATCGTAGCTGGGCGTAAAGTCCTCACCGTAGAAACTGAAGTCCCACAACAACTCACCATCCCAGCTCACTCGCTGAAAGGTCCCGCTGGCATGCGCCCCGCCCGGTCGGAAGGTGAAACCGCCCTTGTTCAGAGGAAACAGCACGGATCCATCGGCGAGGAGGTAGGGCGTCGTCTTGACGCTGCCCTCGGCAACTTCCCAGGTATGAACGACTTCCTTGTTCATATCGCAGAGATAGGCGACTGTTCCGATCGAGTAGAGGGTGTAGCCAGGATACGGCTTTGCCTCCGCCGCTGGCTTCGCAGCACTCGCCTGATCTGGCCCGGTCGACGACTGAGCCAGGAGGGAGCTTGTTGCGAGGAACAGGCTCGAGAGAAACAGAGCCATTGGGCCAAAGCGCTGCCAAATGCGAGGGGTGTTCATGCGCGGGCATTGTAGGCCGCTCACGAAGGCGATCAACTCGCCTGGAAACTAGCGCAGGGCTGAGAAGCCCTTCGGTAACTTGGCTTCAAAGACCAGACGGTCTCCGGTCTCGGGCCAGGGAATGCTCAAACGCAGGGCATGCAGGGAAAGTCGACGCCCCGCCTTGCCATAGCGCGCGTCCCCAACCACCGGATTGCCTATGTGAGCCAGGTGGGCCCGAATCTGATGCCGCCGACCAGTGTCGAGCTGCACCTCCAATAGACTATGCCCATGATCAGTCTCGAGGGTTCGATATCGAGTTCGCGCATCTCTCGAACCCTCCCGCGGCCCTACCTGAACGCGGAGATTCCGATCCTCCCAAAGCGGTCTATCGATGACTCCGGCTGCCGGTTTCGGTTGTCCCTCCACCACCGCGAGGTAGATCTTCTCCGCATCCTGCCAACGAGATTGGATGGACTTGCACACTTCTTTGGACCTAGCGAAGAGCAGCACACCAGAAGTCTCGCGATCAATGCGGTGCACGGGCCAGAGGTCTGCTGTATTGCCCGGCCGCGACAGTGACGCGCGCAAGAGTGCCAGAGCAGTGCGCTTGTCCTGCTCGTCCGTGGACACGGACAAGAGGCCGGCTGGTTTGTCGATCGCGACTAGCTGCTGGTCTTGGTAGATGACTGGGAGCCTGGACCTGCTGTGTTTGGGCCCAGTGCCCGCAGCCTGCGAGCGGATCTCGATCTTGTCGCCTGGCTGCAGCGGATGATCGTGTCGGTGCACCGGCTCCTCGTTGACCAAGATGCAGCCAAGACGAAGCCTGGCCTTGAGAGTGTTCCGGTTCCAGCTCTCGAGCCGTTGGAGCAAGTAGGCAAGGAGAGGGGAGGATGCATCGACTTGGAGTCGCTCCGACATTACGGAGAGGTTAGCGTCATTGGCCCAGGATTGATCGGCAGGGGCTGGATAGAAATCCAGTCATTCGCTGCAATGCTCAGCTAACATAGGCTGGCGATCGCCCAAGTGCTCCCGCCTCCACGAGCTGAGCTGATGCCCCAAGAAGCCTCGAACATCAAGCCCGCCAAGCGGCAATCCCGGCAACTCCCGTTGTGGAAGAAGTCACTGTTTGCGAGCCTGGTCTGTATTGCGCTGTTCGCATTCCTGGAACTTACACTCTGGGTCTGCGGCGTGAGCACACAGATCGAAGGCGAAGATCCCTTCCAGGGCTTCTCAGGGCTGATCTCAGTTTTCGATACAGATGGCGATGAGTATCGGACGCGGCCTGGCAACCGAAGCTCATTCAACGATCAATCCTTCCTGCGGCAAAAGCCCGCCAATGGCTTTCGGATTTTCGGCCTGGGCGGCTCCAGCGCGCATGGCTTTCCTTGGGGTGCCGAGACCGCGCTAACGGGAATCGTCGGCGAGGCGGTGGCGGCCGGCCACCCGGACTTACAGGTCGAAGCAGTCAACGCCAGTGCGGTTTCCTACGCCATGCACCGACTGAACATAGTGGCGGACGAGCTGATCGCATACGACGCGGATGTGTTCATCATCTACAGCGGACACAATGAGTTTGCCGAGCCAGCTTTCTTCGAGGCGCTCAAGCGACGCAGCTCCACCCGCACTCGCTTGGAGTATGCCCTCGCGCATTCTCGGGTCTACTCCGGCATGCGCTCGGCGATGCTCGCCCTCTCAGCGGAAGACCCTTCTAGAGGGCAGGAATTCGGCACGAGCGTGCAACGGGATTTCACTCGCGTGTACGCTGCCGACGAGAAGGAAAAAATCGTCGACGAGTTTCGCTTTCGGCTCGAGCGCCTGGTCCGCCGCGCGCAGGAGGCCGACGTCAAGGTCGTGCTCTCAACCGTCCCGGCCAACTTGCGGCAGTGGCGCCCAGAGGCATCGGAAGGGATCGCAAGCCTGAGCGAAACCGACCGGCAAGACTGGTCTGATGCATATGCTGCAGGCAAGCGGCAGCTCCAGGCAGGTAATGTAGTAGCGGCAAACGCCAGCTTCTTGCAAGCTGCAAACTTGGCCCCTCGTCATGCGGAGACTCAGTTTCTCTTGGCCCAGAGTTACGAAGGACTCACCAAATGGGACCAGGCCCGGGCAGCCTACCAGTTTGCCTGTGACTACGACGCTTCGCCAATCCGCCGGATCTCGAGCATCAATCAAGTCATCCGGGAGGTGGCAAAGGAGAAGGGCGCGCTGTTGGTCGATATGGACCAGATCTTCGAGCAACTCAGCGAACACGGCTTGGTTGGCTTCAACCTGATCGAAGACTACGTCCACCCTACGCGCGAAGGGCACGAGATCATCGCCTGGCATATATGGAACGCGATGGAGAAGGCCGGAATGATGGGCAGCGAGGCAGCGGACCGAGAGCAAGTCTTTGCTGAGATCAAACAAGCACGGCGTCGTCGACCAGTGACAAACACGACCAACGCCGTGTGGCTCTACAACCAAGGGGTGGTGCTGAACTCCCAGGGAAACGCCAAGGCTGCCATCGAAAAGTACCGCGAAGCCTTGGCCCTGGATGCCAACTACAAGGGTGCCTTGTTGAATCTCGGCATGCTTCTATTTGAGGCAGGTGAGTCTGCCGAATCCGCTGAGTTGCTCCAACGGCTGCTCGGCCTTGATCCTGACAACGCCGATGCGCACAACAACCTTGGCAGCGCTCTCTGGGGACTGGCGCGCTACAAGGAGGCGATCCAACATTACCAAGATGCCCTGCGCATCAAACCAGACTTTGCCGAGGCCCACTACAACCTGGGCAACGCCATGCTGGAGACCGGACGGGCGCAAGACTCGCTGCCACACTACGCGGAGGTGATCCGGATCCAGCCGGACTTCGCCGATGCCCAGTACGCCTGGGGCAACGCCTTGCAGATCCTGGGCCGCCTCGATGCGGCAGTGCCCCACTACCAAAACGCTGTGCGCATCCGGCCGGACTTTGCGGAAGCCCACAACAACTGGGGTGTCCTTCTCCTCGGCCAGAGAAAAGCTCAGGAGGCCAGTCAGCACTTCCAACGAGCGGTGAGCATCAAACCCGACTATGCGGACGCTCAGGAAAACCTCCGCAAGGCTCGAATGCTGATGCAGAGGCAAAAGCAGAAGCGCCCGAACTGAACTCGCCTGTCAGAATGCGATCTGCCTAGACAGGGAGTGGTTCACCAGCTTGCCAGCCCTCTGCCTGCAGCTCCCGCAGCCGCTCGATAACAGCTGCACGTTCTGCCTGGATGGAGAGGAGCAGCAAGTCGCCTGGCTCGGACCACTGCAGAGCCAGCCGCAGTGCTTCCATCTCTGATCCGGCTCGTACGATTCGTTCGCCCGGCGCGCCCAGCTTGGCAAGTTCATCAGCCATGATGTCCAAGATTGACCCTGGCGCACGCCCTCTGAGGTACGCGCCCATCTCCTTCAGCACGATGCGGTCAGGATTACCGGACCAGGTAGAGCGCACAAACTCTCTGATCTCATGATCGGTTCGATCACCGGCCATGCCAATTGTGATCAGGCGACGAGAGGCAGGCATCGACTTGGCCATCGCCATGAAAGCATTCATGCCGTGGGCGTTGTGGACGAAATCCACCATTGCCGTCACAGCGCCCAACTCGAAGATGTTTCCCCTACCCGGATTCGACTCAGGATCACTTACGAACTCACGCAGACCGGCTGCGATTGATGTTCTGGACATATCGATCGCCATCGCCAGCCCTACGGCAGCCAGGGCATTGGCGACATTGAAGCGCGCGCGCCCATTCATAGTCGACGGAATGGAATCGATATCGACGAGATCGCTAGACTGATCGCCACAGCGGAGGGTGATCCGCTCACCGGCGGCGACACAGGCATTACCGCCAGCGCTGAGATGCTCGAGGACGACGGGGTTCTCAGGATTCAAGCTGAACCAGGTTATGGGCGAATCAATCCTCTGCTGTGCAAACTTGACGATGAGCGGATCGTCGGCATTCAGAACCATCGGGCGATCGGGCTCCACCGCTCGGCGCACGATGAACTTGGTCTCGACAAGATCGTTGACGTTCTGAACTCCATACTCACCGAGGTGATCTTCGGCAACATTGAGCACCGCGACCGCAGCGGCTCGCTTCACACCGAGACCACGGCGCAACATACCACCGCGAGCAGTCTCGAGAATGGCGATGTCTGTGCTGCGATTTCTAAGCACCGTCCTTGCGCCTTCGGGCCCGGAATAGTCACCAGCATCGATGCGCTCGTCCCCAATCCAGAGTCCATCCGTCGAAGAAAACCCTGGCGCAAGTCCAGCCGCGCGCACGATGGACGCCAGCATGCGGACGGTCGTTGACTTACCGTTAGTCCCCGTGATCAGGATAATTGGGATGTCCGCCCCTTCGGCCCAGGGCACTGCGTCAATCTCCGGAAGACTATCGATGGGCCAGGTCATCGATCCCGAACCAGACCCCACAGACAGTTCTTCGTCGTCGGATAGAAACAGCAGTCCAGCGGACTTGGCCTTGCTCGCGAGGGCGATCATGCTTGGCTGCTGCTCTTCCACAACAAGTGCCTGCAAGCGCGTTGCATCCTCCTCCGCTGTCGAATCGCCTGCCGGCCCCCCGAACATTGCCAGCGTGCGTTGCCATGCGCACTCGTTCAGCTCACAGGCGGCGTAGAGCCCATCGATTGGAGCCGACAGCACGAGACTCGCGCCACCCGCGTAGCGTCGCACTTGGACACCACCATCCTCACCAGTCCAACCTACGGTTCGCTGCAATTCATGGGCATGCTCTGTCCAGGCCGCGATGACCGCCTCTCTGCGATCACTGTTGACTGCAACATCGATCACGGCGCCCGGCCCATCGCAAATCAGATTGGGACCGGTCAACCGTCGCGAGTCGAGAAGTTCCATGCCGGGCTAGTCTTCGAGCTCACGCTGAAGTCGCACACCTCGTTCATCTCGGATGAGTTGTCGACCTTCGAGTTGGAGTGCCACTTCGGGCACCCGATCTGCCAGGCTTGGGGCAGTCACGACCGGGCTCCTCTGGCTCGAAGTCGATCGCGGCAGAGCCATGGAGGGTTCAAAGCTGATGATCTGCTGCCAAGCCGGGGCGATCTCATCACCAAAGATGAGCACGAGATCACCAGCCTCCGCGATGGACAAGGCAGCATGGATCGCTTCCCCCTCCTGCGGAACGACCTGGATTTGCGCGGCGGGCACGCCGTGTTCGAGCAAGCTCTCTTGAAGCATGCGAGGAACCTCATCCTCACCGCGTCCTCGGAGGGAGCTGTCTCGCCGGCAGACATACTGCGCAAAATTGCCGGCGCAAATCTTGCCGATCTCACGGATGTCTTCATCCCGACGATCTCCGGGAGCCGCAAGCACGACGACCCGGCGACCGCTGACATCCAGCTGCTGCGTGAGGTTGACCATCGCCTGAATGGCGGCCGGATTATGACCGTAGTCCAAGATCACCTTGAAAGGATGCTCGTCGAATATGTTCATTCGACCAGGCACCTGGAAGTAGGTCGTATCGAAAGTCAGCAGACCTTGGCGAATATCTTCCAGATCAACCCCCATGCTGTAAGCCACCGCGGCGGCAAACATGGAGTTTTGGACATTGTGGAAGGCGCGCCCCTCGAGGGTGGCAGGAATGAGGTGCGCCCACAACAGCGGCATATGCGCACCACGATCGTAGATCGTGATCATGCTACCGCCGATCCCTTCTTCGATACCGACCGCACGCCCACCAGCCCGAATATGCTCTTTGACGATCGGGTGACTGTTATCGATGGTGACGTAGCAGATGTGCTCCGCCTGGCAATGATCCGCCATTTCTAGACAGAGCGGATCGTCAGCGTTTAGCACGGCCGTGTCTCTGGCGATCTCGGCGACCGTGCGCTTGACCTCGGCAAGTTGCTCAACGGTGTCGATGCCTCGTAATCCCAGGTGATCGGCCTGCACATTCAAGACAGCACCTACCGTGCACTTTCGATAGCCGATGCCCCGGCGGAGAATTCCGCCACGGGCAGTCTCGAGTACCGCGACGTCCACCGAGGGATCACGCAGAATGATGCGCGCTGCCGTCGGCCCGGTCATGTCTCCCTCGACTGTCAGGCGCCCATCGATGTAGACACCATCAGTTGTCGCCAGGCCGACCTTGTGCTGCGCCATCTTGCAGATTTGCGCGACCATTCGGGCGGTTGTTGTCTTGCCGTTGGTTCCGGTAATCGATGCGATCGGGATTCTGCTCGGAGTCCCTGGCGGGAACAACATGTCCATGACTGGACCGGCAACGTCGCGAGGCTGGCCCTTACTCGGCGCAACATGCATGCGGAATCCGGGTGCAGCATTCACTTCACAGATCGCACCACCGGTCTCCTTGTACGACTTCGAGATATCGGAAGTCAGGAAATCGACGCCACCAACATCCAGGCCCACTGCCTTGACCGCACGCACAGCCATTTCGAGGTTGTCGGGATGCACGATGTCGGTCACATCTTCCGCCGTGCCTCCGGTCGAGAGATTGCCAGTCGAACGGAGATAGACCGTGACCCCAGCCTCCGGAATGGACTGCTGATCCAGGCCGATCTGTTCGAGCAGGCGCTTGGCCTGATGATCGAACTCCAACCTCGTGAGAATCCTCTCATGCCCGATTCCGCGGCGCGGGTCCTCATTGACGATATCCACAAGCTGCTCGATGCTGTGCTTGCCATCACCAACCACATGCCCTGGAACACGTCTGGCCACTGAAATGAGCCTGCCATCGACGACGAGCATCCGGTGATCCTGGCCAGTGATGAAACTCTCGACCAGAATTGTTCGGCCCCGCTTCTGGGCAAAATCGAAGGCAACCCGGACTTGGTCGTCCTCGGTCAGATTGATCGACACACCCCGACCGTGATTGCCATCTAGCGGCTTCACCACGACGGGATAGCCGATTCGTCGCGCCATCCTGACAGCGCGATCGGCATCGTAGACCATCTCCTGTCGTGGAACCGGCAGACCGAGATCTCCCAGGATACGGTTCGTCTCTTCCTTATCCGATGCGATCTCGACGGCGATATGCCGAGTTTCGCTCGTTACCGTCGCTTGGATCCGGCGCTGATAGCAACCATGGCCCAGCTGCACGAGACTGTACTTGTTCAGCCGGAGCCAGGGTATGTCCCGCTCTTCTGCAGCCTTGACGAGAGAGGCCGTGCTCGGCCCCAAAGCACCTCGTTGCGCGAAGCGAATAAAGGCGTCGCGTTCTTCAGCGAAATCAAAGTCCGCGGGCACGGCTCTGTCGCCGCTTGGCTGCAGTTCCGCGGGCAAGAGTGAGTGCAGCAGGGTGAGGGCAAGGCGACCGGCTTCGACGCCCACAGCTTCGTCCTCATATTCAAAGACAACGTCGTACACCCCGGGCTCATCGGTAGAGCGGGTCTTGCCGAAGGTAACGCTGAGGCCGGCAATGTTCTGCAGCTCGATCGCGACGTGTTCGAAGATGTGCCCGAGCCAAGTACCCTCGCCTTCCTTGAGCCGCAACAAGAACCCGCCAGGTTCGCGGTAGGAGCAACCGTGATCGGCAAGACCAGGGAGCGCATCCATGAGACCGCTGATGAATCTCGGACCGAGCTTTGCGCTCGGCCAGCCCTCTAGCTCTCCCAGATCGAGAACGATCCGGATAACGCGGAAGTTTGCGTACCTGTTTGGCCCGACGTATACGGAACTAGCGGTAATTCGCACGGGATCTATCTCCTGGCTGAGGAATTGGCCCTTGGGAATGCCCTGCGAGTGTTTAGGTCGTAGTGCCCGCCTTCAATGAGGATATGCAAACGCACGCCGATAATGCTGACCGGATCGGATTTGTGGGCGGAGTCCATGGAGGAATACTCTACTTCCGCCGGATCGACGATGGTGATGGCACCGCTACCGGCAGCCTCGATGGAACCGTCGTGACTGATAATCGCCGCAGTGTCCTCGTCGAGGCCTATGCCGATGGAAGAGGGGTTGTAGGCCAGGGCAGATAGCAGCCGACCAAGGCGGTCACGCTGGCGAAAGTGCTGATCAACGATCAAGTTTTCGACGATGCCGAGCCCAGGCACCAGAGTCACCATATCCGCATGTGGGGTCGCCCCCTCTTCTCCGAAGGCGATCATGTGCTGCGACATGATCGCTGCGCCAGCTGAGGTCCCTGCGATGTGCAAGTCGCCACTGCGGTTTCTGTCCCGCAGCATGTTGGCAACAGAAGTCCCGCCGAGCGTGGTCGATAGCCTGAGTTGGTTGCCACCAGTAAAGAATGCACCATCCGCCTGCTCGAGGACGTGCAACCAACTCTGGCGCTCGCAATCCGCGCGATCCTGATACGCCAGGGATCGAACCTCGCGAACTCCCAGGTCCTTGAAGACCTTTTCGTAGTCAGAACCTGTTGAGCGCAACTTGGAGGCGGTTGGGATGATCACGATCCGCGACGACTCGCCACCACAGAGCTCGACGAATCGTTTCAAGATGGCCGGATCGCGCATACGTTCTTCGGCACCACCAATCGGAACGATGTACCCGCGCTTCTTCGAATCGCTCGACAAACTGTTGCTACCTCTCTTCAAACGTACCGAGGACGACTGGAGCATAGTTGACCACATGCCAGCGTCCGCGAGCCATAACATCGACGGCCCTGTGGGCCTCGTCAAGCACGACGATGTCGGCGTCGTGACCGACCTCGAGACGGCCCTTGGCGGGCAATCGCAATAGACCAGCCACGTTGCTAGTGAATGCGGGCAGCACTTCCTCCAGGGCGCAACCCTCTTCGAGAAGGTTGGCAAGGGTGGCCGCGAGCTCGGCGGGTTCACCGACAGTCATCCCCCTGGGCAGCCCCCTTGCGTCAAACTGCGGCATGCAGCCCCCACCGTCCGAACTGATCGTGATGAGATCGGGTGGTAGCTGAGCTGAGCGGTATCTCTGCCAGGCCTCGGCAGCTGAGTACTCTCCGGCACCAATCGAAGACTCGGGGAAGGCGGTCATGTCCACTGCGCAGCCAGACCCGGTCAACTGGCAAGCTTCTTCGAAGAGCTCCCGCCGGCGATTGCAATGGGTCGGGTGGTAGACACGCGCTGGAATCTCCGCGACAGCAAGGGCTTCCCGGATGAGACCGAGGCCTCGCTCGCCATCCCCCATGTGGAGATGCAAGACACCAGCCTTGGCGGTCATGATGCCAGCAACATGGACCTCGCTGGCAATTCTCAGGATCTCATCCAGAGTCGGTTGGCTGGACCGGTGATCGCTGACGGCGACCTCACCGGCACCGATGATGCGGTCGATATGCACGATGTCACCACGGACGCTCCCAGTCAGAGTTCGCAGCGGGACATGGTAGCCGCCGGCAAAACACCAGGCGTCGATTCCTTCGGCACAGAGGCCGCGTGCCGTCGCCACCAGAGTAGCCGTGTCCCGGGTGATATCGTCCGTGCCAAGCAAACCAACGACTGAGGTGATACCCGCCCGCGTGAAGCGGCTCAGAGGAACCGCTGGCACTCGAGTCTCATAGCCACATTCGCCACCACCACCGGTGATATGAGCGTGCCCATCGATGAGCCCGGGAATCGCTCGACGGCCCTCCAAGTCTCGGACCCGGCAATCAAAGCCCTCTGGAAGGTCCGGACTGCCCTCGCCAATCCAGACTATCTTCCCGGCACAGACCAGGAGCGATCGCCGACCCAGGGATGCTGGGCCGTACAGGTCGGCGTTGAGCAGGACTTCAAAGGGGAGGGAGCGAGGCGGCACGGCTCAGGAAGGTAAGGGATGGTCAGCCATGCTGTCCACTATCAGGATCCGCCGAGTTCAAGGCGGAGCTGAGCAGCATAGCCTTGGATTGGAATTGGCGTTCTCTCTGCCTCCCCCGCCCCTTCCCGTCCAAGGATCTTGCCAACCAGACGCCGCACGCCCCTGTTGAGGGACAGATCAGCCTGATTCAGCGGCTCATCGCGTGCCAACGAATCCCTGGTTTCCTTGAAGACCAGAAGGGCCTCGCCTCGATCAGGATTAGAACTCGTCGCGAAGATCCGCAAGGCCCAAGCAAAGTGCCGAACCTGATCACTGTCGTCGCGATACTCTCGCTTGAAACCACGATCACCGAATCGACCGGCTTGAAAGTACCTGGCCGTAGAAAGCGAGAGACCATCCGGTGCACGCTCGGTGAAGAGCAGAATCAAGTCCTCGCTGAGCGCCTCGAGTTGCGCCCTTCCCGGGGGTAGATCCCTGAGGAAGAGCGCCTCCCACTGAATGATATGGGCCAGGAGGTCCAAGTCGGAATAACCAGGGCAACCTACTTGCCGATCGATCAATTCGCTGAGAATTCGCCGCCGAATCTCCTTGTCAACGATCCGCGGCATGAGTTCAGCGATCCCACTGGTCTCATTCTCGAGTCGCGCGAGAATCAACTCTGGTTCGTCAACCTCGATCCAGCTGCGCAGAGTAGCGACACATGATCCAGCAATCCGATCGATGTCCTTCTGCCCCCCTGGACTTGCCGAAAGCTTGCCGATGTATGCGTCAAGCTCAGCTTCCCATGGACTGATCAAGTCCAGGATCCTCCTATGCCAACTCCTGCGCTCATCGGCCAGAGCCTCCCATTGCTGCAAAGCGGTTGCCGTGCCCAAGCTTCCCCCATAGTCATCCCTCTCGAGACTGAAGACTTGCCGACGCAGCAGGCCCGCATTCGCCTGTCCCGAAAACTTTTTGAGCTGCCGAATCTCAGCAGGCATCCCCAAATTCCTCGCCACCATCCTGTCGGTGGCCGTCTGGGTAATCATGCACGAGGATGCGATCAGGGCAGGGCCAAGTCGCAGTATGAGAAGGCTCATGTATGAGCATACCGGCTTCCTCGAGGGCCCGGCGAAGAGACCAGGCCGCCAAGCACTCTCTTCGACGCCTAGGGGTTCTTCGGTTCTACTGCTCACAGTCGTCGATTCGCCTCGGGAAACCATTCTAGTTCAACTGCTTCAGCGTCAGGACACCGCTGTCCGGCATCTCGAAGACCCAGCCTTCGCCCTTGACTGCAAGCGCGAGGGGCAGCTCTTCCGCTGTCTGCGCCTCGGTAGTGACGCTCGCTGCATAACGCCCTTCAGGCAGTCCCCGAACCTCGATTAGGCCGCGCTTCTGCGAGTTGATTACCAGGACATGGCTTCCGTCTCGATTCCGGAAAGCTACCGGAGCCTTGGCGCCATTGCTCGTCGTCGCCCCCAATCGGACTGCACCCTCCCTTATGTGCTTGAAGTACTGCGCCAGATACCTGGCCTTGCCGCCAAGCTGAATCTTCTCCGCTCCCTGAACCCCCTGATACATGACATAACAGCTAGTCCATACCTTCCCCGATCCAGGCGCTGCCCGTTCAGCGATACCGTACTGCTGCCAAGCACTCACGTTTGCAACACTCAGATCCTCATGCAGACTGTCAGCATTGGCTTGAGTGTGCTCGAGCATGGCAGTTCTCAGTCCAAACCTTTCAGCTCGCTCCCAGATGTCATCCAGGACAAAAAACGCCGGCATCCCGTAACGATGGTAGGCGAAGGAATCCAGCTTCGCAGCCACGCCCTCGACTGCGATCATCTCATCAAAGTACGCAGCAGCCCGGTGTGAATGAGAGGTGGATGGAGCGATCAACTCTGGCTCATAGCCAGAATCTGCCAACCGCCTGCTAGCGGCGAGTAGAGCCTCTCCGATCTGCTTGCCGCGCCAATTCTTGGAGTTGTCGGGCTCGAGAATGATCTCGAGCATGTCGGGCACCAAGCCGTGAGCTTGGTCCAAGTGCTTAAAGGTCGTGGCGATCAACTCGGCGTACTCTTCGGGAAGCAGGGCGTGATCGTAGTCGCCTGCATCGAGCTTGTTGAAATCAACGTAGCAGAGATTGACCAAGAGCCGCTCACCCTTGTTCGCCATCAAGCGCTGGAGAGGACGAAGAATCCTCTCTACCTGGTGATCGATGAAGCTGAATTGAAAGCCTCCAGGGTCAGCGATCTCAGGATCATCGTTGTCATTAACCTTTTCATAGAAGTGGCGTTTGACTTCCAGATAGCCGATCTCCCCAGCTTCGAACTGCTGCCAATAGTCCACCGGGTTTTCGGCGCCACTGCGAATCTCGATCCGGATTCTATTGATGCCAAGCTCATTGATGAGGCGATCGAAGATCTCCTCTGAGTCCTGCTCCCAGTCGCTGGTATAGCGATCGCCCGCCTTGTCGTACTCCCACATGCGAGCGGTCACTTCCCAGCCGTTGATAGTCTGGTAGCTCTGGCCTGGATCGACCCAAATGACGCTGTCACGGGTCAGCCACAACCAGCGACAAGCATATGCAGTTATCGCAAGAAGCAGGAGGATGCCAAGAGCAGCTGCGATACGAATCATCCATCGCCTGCGCTTGCTTCGCAGAGATCTACCCAAGGGGTGCTCTTCTTTCACTGGGTCTTCACTCCGAGTCGATCCAAGGGCTGGAATCAGCTGACATCCGGCCCCCAACTAGGAGGCAATGGACAGCAGTCATGATAGCGCGGTCCCAAGGGACATTCTGCGACACATGCTAAGCGAGACCAGCTGCCAAGTAGATCATTCTCAGGATCGCTACTTTCACACATTGACCATACAGACGCCCCCCGACTACCCTCGCGTGGTCGCCCACCCCGCGAATCGCCGCTTGCATCCGACCTGCCGGCGAGGACCGCAACGCTCGACGCTCCACAATTGACTGCCTGGCATCGCGTGTCTCGATCCTACCCACCAACGGCCGCGCTGCTCTTCCTCGCCGCCTGCTCTACCACCGAGGTTGAGCACCCCCGCTTGGTAGATTCTCCACTGCAGGCGAACACTGAGCTCGAAGATCGTGGCTCCCTCTCACTCACCATTGAGAACGACTTCTTCGCCAACAAGGACAACAACTACACGAGTGGAGCGGCCTTGCAAATGACCACGAGGTCGATCGAGTCCTACGACGAGGGCTCATTCTATGCAAACATCCTCGATGGCTTGTCGTTCCTACCCTTTGTGGGTGAAGAGAGTCGCAAGCACAACCTGAGGCTCGCCCTTAACCACCAAATCTATACGCCGACCGACATCGATACTCCAAACCCTCCCGAAGATGATCAACCCTATGCAGGCTTGCTCTACTTGAACGTCAATCTCTTGGCTCGAACGGAGCGCAGCCAACACGATTATGGCCTCCTCCTCGGCGTCATTGGATCCGCGGCCGGCGCTGAGCAAATCCAGAAGTATACCCACGAACTCGTGCAGACAGATGACCCCAAGGCCTGGGACACTCAGCTCGACAACGAGCCACTAATCAATGCGAACTACTCCTTCCACTACCGTCTCTTGCCCGGTAGCCGCAGCGAGGACAGCTTCGACTGGGACTTGACAGCCTCGGCCAGCGGCAATCTCGGCACATACATGACCGGTGGGGCCCTGGGATTGACCGGTAGATTTGGTTACCGCCTTCCCAACAGCTACGGCGCATTCGGCATCCAATCGGGCTTCACCCCGAACCCTGTCGCTTCAGACTACTCGAGTGATGAATGGGGAGCATTCCTCTTCGTATCCGTCAACGGCATCGGCCTTGCGCACTTCGCGCCACACGGGAACATCTGGCACAACAGCCGCAGCGTAAACACTGAGCCCCTTGTCGCAGCAGGTTCGATCGGCGGCAGCATCTACCGCAAGGGCTTCCTGTTCTCCTACGCATTCACGGAACAGACCGACATGTTCGAAACCCAGCGGAGAGAGTCGCGATACGGAACTCTCGTGTTCTCCTGCACATTCTGAGTCGGAATGTTAGCTCGCGCAGTGTGATGCTCACGATCAACCCGCAACCGGCCACAGCCAAGCAAAACTGCCGGCAACCAACGCGCCATAAATCAGAGCATCCAGCAGATACCTTGCAGCCGTTGACCAAAGATGCCCGTACCAGATGCTGAAGGGGATCAAGGCCCAGCCGAAGGTCAAGAATGAGATGGTTCCGACAAAGCGAAACACCTTCATGTACTCATCACCCGGCTCCAAGGCGAGGGTCGAACAGTACGCCACCATCGTGCAGCCAAGCAGAAAATAGGCCACCTGCTGACCGATCAGTTTGCCCATGTTGGGCATCCCATTCGCAAAGACGGTTACGAAGGCGACCGGGCCTTCGCTGAACTTGCGCTGCATGGATTCGTCCTTCATCTGCTCCATGTCCACGCAATACGGAACACTATGAACACCGAGGGAAGGATTGCCATTGCGCAGCGCTGATCCGACTTCATCCTCGTTAGCAAGCTGCTTGTAGTCTGAGTTGTGGTACTTCAGCGCCATATGGATCAGCGCGCTGGCGATCCATGCGAAGAATGTGCCGAGGAGGATGGGCTGCCACAGATCGAGGATGGTCATGGTCACGGTTTTGCTTCCTATGCGTTCTTGTGATTGGGTGAGGCGCCAGGTGCTAGGTGTTTGGGTCAGGGTATTGGGATGCTTCTCGAGAATCCTCACCAATCCCTCGCGCAACGCGCATCTCGAGCCTCCAAATACTGGAGTACCACTCGCATCTCACCTAGCATCCTTGGCCCAACCTGGCTCCACAGTGAAGAGGAACCAATTCCATGAACTTGCCGACACCTCGTTTCGCTCTCGCGATGCTCGCAACGACCCTGCTCCTGTGCGCGTGCAAGGTCTCCGACGCCAGCCTTCAACACGAGCAATCCGCAATGCACATGCAAGACTCCAAAGAGGTGAAGACCATGCAAGTCCAGTACCTAGAGGTCGTGACTCCCAAGGTGGATGAAACCTGCGAGCTCCTGGAGAGCATGCATGGTGTCAGCTTCGGTGAACCCGATGCCGGACTGGGCAATGCCCGCAGTGCAAAACTCAAGAGCGGCGGCATGATCGGTGTACGCGCGCCCATGAGGGACACGGAAGAACCGGTAGTGCGACCGTACCTCCTGGTAGAGGACATCGAGGCTGCAGTCGAAGCGGCTCGAGCCGCGGGCGCCGAAATCGCAATCCCGGCCATGGAGATTCCCGATCACGGCAAATTTGCCATCTACATTCTCGGTGGCATCGAACACGGCCTTTGGCAACTCTGAACTTGGCCTTGAAGCTCTCTTACCCCTGACCAAGCTATGAAACACTATTTGCTGATTGTCGTCATCGCAGCCCTGGCCGCAGCCCTTGCAGCGCACTTCCTGCAGACGTACTTGTTTGAGAGCTCGAATTCGGCGGTCACCGGTGGCGTTGCCGGAGCAGTTGGCGGCTCCATTGGCGCCACACTCGCCAGCAAGAAGAAGAAGAACGCGAAGGCCAGCTAGTCCCTAGCCCTCTCTTCTCAGCTGCAGGTCAATCGCAGGGAGTTCACTTCCCGCTACTCGCTCCTCGCCGCTTCTTTGTGGGCGAGGAAGGTGACTTGGCCGCAGGCGATTCAACGTGATCCTTCAGTCGCGATAGAGCAGATGCCATGTCTCGGATGTGGCGAGACACCCAACGGTCATAGATCCGCTGAATGGGCATCGGATTGAGATGGTTCCAGCGCACGCGACCCTCACGGCGTACAACCACGAGCTCGGCCCCCTCGAGAAGATCGAGATGCTTCATGACGGCCGTTCGACATAGCTTTGAAAAGCGCTCTACCAGATCTCCGGTCGTAAGCGGACCACTCGCAAGCTCGTCGAGGATGCCGCGTCGAGTCGGGTCGGCGAGCGCTTTCCAAATCACATCGATGTCGGGAGTCTTTGGCATTGGCTGGGAAGCACAGTGACGCGCCTCAGGAGGATCCTTCAGCGACCAGAATCATTCTTGGTCTCGCTCCCCGAAGCGAGAGCTTCGGCTGGGAAGTAGTGCACTCGGGCGATCTTCTCGCCCTTGAACTCGTAGACCGAGAGACTCACCTGCGATTGATCCTTGCCGGCCTGATTGGTCCAAGTCACCCGCTCCAAAGCGGTGAGGCGCGACCCGGCAGTCTTGATCCACTCGAGCGAGGATCGGGAAGTCGGCGAAGCTTCGAAGTAGGACTCGAGACTGGTGGCCAGTTCGAATTCACCGTCAGCCAGAACGACGGCCTTTGCTCCCTCCACGCTCACCCACTGGATGTCCTCCGTGATGTGGGTGAGCAGCCCATCGAAGTCCCGTTCATTGAAGGCCTCGATGAACTCGCGCAGGATTTCCTGCCGGTCGTCGGCGGTTGCCAGCGAGGCCTCTTGCGCGGGTCGAGGGGCTGCTGATGGTACCTGGTCGAGCGAAAAGGGGAGGCCGGCAAAGACCATGAGAGCTGCGGCGGAGGAGCATAGATCTAGAC
>JAJFFD010000153.1 GCA_021776805.1 Planctomycetota bacterium | reverse complement strand
CGGCGCGCCGCCTGGGACTCAAGCGGGTGATCCTCCCGGCCGAGAACAAGCGCGATGTGGACGAACTGAAGAAGGACCTGATCAAGGGGCTGAAGTTCGTCTACGTGGACGAGTTCCAGCAGGTCTTCGACGCGGTCTTCTAGGACTCAGTCCTTGCCCGCCTTTCTTGCGGATCGCCTGCTTTAGCCGGTCTGGATTCGGCCGGAGTGCAGTCGTCGTTGAATCTGTGCGATGCCCTGGCAGTACTTGCTCACCCGAGTCAGGGTGCACTGGTGTCTGGCCAGAGTGTTCACCAGCCAGTGGGGAACGCGCTCATTGGCCTTGACCTCCATGACCGCCTGGTCTGGTGGATAAGCGAGCATCATCTTGCGCGACTGCTGCTCGAGGTCGAAGCCCGCCCAGCGGGCCTTGATCATGGTATCGAAGGTCAATCGTAGTCCCGCATCGACGAAGCGACCGACGAAGGCCTGACGGTTGTAGGAGATGACGTTCTTAGGGCTGAGACGGAGGGAGGTGACCAGATAGTGCACCTCATCCGCAACCGCCTGATCGTCCGCCTCGCTGAGCTGGAAAGACTTGCCTGTGCAGAGGGAATAGGCGTCTTTCAGGCTCATGGCCAGGCGGCGCTTCTGCACCGTGCGGTTGACTCGCTGTTTGATCTCGACGAAAGCGGGTCCCTCCGGCCGGTCGGGATAGATGCGAATGCGCAGCTTGCGCCGGAAGAGCAGGCCGTCCAGCTTGTTCCAGTAGCAGTCCAGCCCGGGGGTGTCGAAGTACAGACTCGAGATGCGATAGAAGCCCGCCCCGGAGACATACGGATCCCGATCCATGTTGAGGTTCAGGTCCGCGATCAGGCGCCTTAGCTGGGAGGCGAGGACCGTGTACTTGATCTCGTAGCGATTGAAGCGCTTGATCATGACGGTCCTGGCCTCGGATCAGAGGTCCAGCTGTTGCTGTCCCTCGATCAGGCTGACCTTGCGATCGCCATTCAGCTTGCGAACCGCCATCAGGAACTTGCCCGAGTCCAGGCGTCCGGCGACGTTCACCGAGTAGGCGAGTTGCACGGAATCCCCATCGGGCATGGTCTCCATGCTGATCAGAAAGTGTTCCTGAAAGTTCTTGTCGAAGAGCTCCCTGAAAGTCTCCTCGTGATCCAGGTCCACCGGCATCTCCACCAGGAGGATGCGCTCGCGCACACTCCGAGCGAACATGTTGAAGTAGTGCATGATGAAGACGAAGACCGAGATGGTCACCGTCGCGTAGATCGCCTCCGCATAGAAGCGAGTGCCACAGCACATGCCGACGGCCATTGCCCAGAAGACGAAGCCCACATCACGGCTTTCCTTGACCGCATTGCGGAAGCGCACGATGGAGAGAGCTCCGACCAGGGAGAAAGCACGGGCGATATTCGAACCGATGATCAGCATGATCAGGCTCACCACCACGCACATGAGCACGTAGGTCTGGACGTTGGACTGGGAGTACGAGATCCCCTTGTGGGTAACCTTGTAGACCCGTCCGACAATCAACCCGCAGATGAATGAGAGCAGGAGGACCAGTGCGAAGTCGTAGAGCGTGAAGATGCTCGCACCGGTGGCATCGGTTTGAGGACCTGAGAAGGCATCCACCAGACTTTGCCAGAAGCCCTGAGGCTGGCCTGTTTGTTGAAAGCTCAGCATTTGGTCGGCGAAGCCTATCTCGCGAAATCAGGTCCAGCAAGGCGGATTCGCTGGCCAATCCCCGCGTCGGCGGTCCCAGCGCGGCCTCAATCCCCGTCTTTCTTCAGGTCGCGACTTTCCTGCCAGCCTTTTCGCGCGTGGTTATAGGCGTGGATCAGGCTGCGGCGCGAGATCATGGTGATGAGCTTGCGCGGGTTTTCCCGCTCGACCACCGGTAGAACGCCCACGTCCAGGCTGACAAATCGCTGCAGGGCTGACTCCAGATCGTCCTCAGGGGTCACGCTCACCACCTCCGGGTTAGCGATATCGCTGGCGATTATGACCGAGCCAGCCTCGCGTTCATCCAGGACCTGGCGGACATCGTTGGCGGAGAGAATACCCGTCATGTTGCCCGCTGAGTCCATCACCGGAAAGTAGTGCTGGGTGGTGCGCGAAAAGATGCGCACGATCTCATCGATGGGCGTGGTCTGCTCGATCGTGGTGAGATCCAAGTCCTCGCATATATCTTTGATCCGCATGCCATAGAGCACGTCCACATTCAGCTCGTGGGCATGAGCTGGTGAGTCGAATCGTGTGGGGACCTGGCTGCGGTAGATGTTCCACTGTCGTCCCAGAAGGAAGGCCAGGGCGGAGACCCAGAGGGATGGCAGGAGCAGGTGGTAGTTGCCGGTCATCTCCGAGACCATCACGAGGGTGGAGATGGGCACGTTGCCGACCGCTGCAAAGAAGCCGGCCATGCCAACCGCTACGTAGGCCCCTGGGTGCATGACCACATCCGGAAAGAGGTCATGCCCAACGAGTCCAACGATGCCACCCAGGCAGCCACCGATGACCATGGAGGGACCGAAGACTCCGCCCGATCCCCCGGAGCCGATGGATAGGGAGGTGGTGAGCATTTTGCCAAAGGCGAGAACCGCGAGCAGGGCGATGGAGGCCTGGCCAAGAAGAGCGCTCTGCAAACTGCCATAGCCGAAGGAGAGTACGTCGAGCGCCCTGACCGCGTCCGAGTTGGAGAGCAGGGAGTAGCAGCAAAGTCCGAGTGCGCCGGCAGCAAGTCCGCCGAGCATGGGCTTGATCGCGGCGTGGATGCGCCAGACCTGGAAGAGGCCGTGCGTGGCATAGAAGATGCTCACGAAGAGGCCCGCCGCCATCGTGACCAGGAGGGCGAGGAAGGTGTAGGGGAGGAGTTCCCAGAGAGAGTTGAACTCGAAGTCCGGCGTGGCAAAGAGGGGGTCGAAGCCCGAATGCAGGGAGAAGACCGCGTAGGCAACGATGGTCGCCATTGCTGCCGGGATCAAGGCATCCGATTCGAACTCGGCCTCCGAGTAGAGGATCTCGGCGGCGAAGAGAGCGCCGGCCAAGGGGGCGTGGAAGATACTGCCAACCCCGGCGCCGATGCCCGAAGCCAGCAGGATGCGGCGATCGCGGGCAGAGAGCTTGCAGCGATCCGCGAGGAAGGCGCCGAAGCCGGCACCAATCTGAGCGATGGGGCCTTCGCGGCCGCCGGAGCCCCCAGAGCCGATGGTCAGAGCCGAGGCGAGAATCTTCACTAGCGGAACTCGCGCCGCGATGCGTCCACCCTTGTTGTGATAGGCATCGATGGCCGAGTCCGTGCCGTGGCCGCCCGCGTCGGGAGCCAGCCAATAGACCAGGAGCCCGGAGAGCAGGCCACCGAGGGCGGCCACCAGGGGCAGGGCCCAGAGTCGCAGGCCGGTCTCGGCGGCTTCGAAGTAGTCGTGCTCGCCGGCGGGCTGGTCCGGGTAGTAGCCGGCCATGGCGCCCATGAACCAGTGGCTGACCGTAGCGCAGGCGAGGTTGAAGGTGATGGCGCCGAGGCCAGCGACCACCCCAATCATGATGCCGAAGACCAGGCGCCGGCCAACTCCTGGGAGGTTGAGCGAGCCGAGGATCTTGCTGCTGATGCGCGCCAGGGTCACGACAGGATGCTATCGGTCCGGCAGGGAACTTAGAAAGTCATCCTTCCAGTGGTATCCCTCGAGCAGGCTCGGGTCGTCCTCGCCGAGGATGCGCTTGGCGAGATAGAGCGCTTCGATAGACGCCAGTCCCTGCTCCGGATCCGCGAATAGTCGGCTCTTGCGTGGATAGGCGCTGCGGATCTCGCCGGGGATGGAGCGTCGGATCGGCTCTCCATGTAGGCATTCTTGTAGCTGCGGCAGCCAGCGCCAGGTGGAATCCAAGAGCAGAATGGGGCTGCCTCGATCCCCGGCGCTGAGTGCTGGAGCATCCACGTCGAGCAGGAGGAAGCCGCTGGCATCGAAGTGGAAGCCCTTGTTCGCCTTGAGAAAGGTGAACTCGGCACGCTCGTGTAAGAAGCGTAGGGAGCACTTGCTGATCCGTTCCTTGGGGTGGCGGATGACGGTTACCGGAGTCGTGCTCATGCTTGTAGGGACTCCACTAGAGCCGCCTCCACCTCTGATACCTGGATGCCGAGGATGCATTGCGGAGAATCGCAGTCGCGGCGAGTGCAGGGTCGGCAGGGCACCGGGTGATAGAGAACCCGATGACCCTCCCCCCTCGGGCCGTAGAGATCCGTGTCCTTGGGGCCGAAGAGTGCGATGACCTTGGTTCCGGTGCTGGCAGCGATGTGTAGTGGGCCCGTGTCCGCAGCGATGACCAGGTCCGCCTCTCTGTAGGCGGCTGCCAGGGCGAGGAGTCCGCCTTCCCCGCCGTTGAAGAGCCTGCTGTTCTTGGCCCCGGCCTGAACCTGGCGGGCGAGGGTTTCTTCTCCGGGTCCGTGACTGATGCGGACCTGATGACCCTGAGCGCAGAGTCTGCCCGCCAGATCCGCGAAGCGCTCGGGAGGCCAGCGCTTGAAGGCGGCGAAGCTACTCGTGCCCGGATGCAGGACTACACGGGCGCCAGGGGAGTCAGACCAGAGCCCGGCTGGAGCCTCGCCTTCGGCGAGGACTGCATGGGCCGGCTCAGCCTGGAGCCCGAGCGCGCGCAGGAGGTAGTAACCCCGTTCTGCCCGGTGGGGCAAAGGCGAGGGTAGCTCGACGGCCTGGTGATAGAAGCGCTGGGAGCCTTCTCTTGCCCCGGGGGGTGCGTAGCCGATTTTGCGTTCTGCGCGGGCGGCAAAGACGGCCATGCTGCTCTTGAGGATGCCGTGTAGGTCGAGAAGGGCCGCATAGCGGCGCTTGCGGAGGCGGGCGAAGTAACCTGGCAGGGCGGGCAGAGAGTGGCGCGGGAAGGTGATCAGGCGATCGATCTGGGGGTGATTCGCCAGCAGACCGGCGAAGCGATCGTCCACCAGGTAGTCCACCCGCAGGTCCGGGCGCTCCTTCTTGAGCGAGGCCAGGGTCTCCAGGGCAAAGAGCACATCCCCGAGGGCGGACATGCGGATCAGTAGAATCCGCGCAGCCTCTGGCAGCTCTTCACTCATCGTCTGTGAACTTTACCTTTTGCCATCTCTCCCGCCTCTTATCATCTGGTTGTGACGGCGGTGCATGGCTACTCAGAAGTGGAGGGAGCGGCTGGGACCGCAGTTCTTCGCGAGGACCTGGTGAATCTACCGGTTCAAGAATTCTGGCAGGCTGGGGGTGAGTTGGCTGGAGCCAAGGGCCGCGGGGGGGTGCGCTTGTTCCAATTGGGAGAGGGTCTCCAGGTTGTGAGCCGTGACTACAGTCGCGGCGGGATCATCGGATGGTTCCTTCGCAACACCTTCTTCGATCCCCGCCGGCCGCTGCGGGAGCTGCGCATTCTCAATGAACTCAACCGGGCGGGGGTGCCAACGGTTGAGCCCATAGCCGCTCTCAGCCGCCGCAGCTTGCTCGGCTATCGCCTGCGCCTGGTGACTCTGCTCTTTTCCGGGGGGCTGACCCTGCCGGACTTCATCGCTGCCCATCCTGAACAACGGGCGGCGGCGGTGCGTGCTGTGGGTACTTTGGTGGCCAGAGCATTCGATCGGGGTCTCTCGCACCGAGACCTGCACCCGGACAACATTCTGGCCAGAGCGGGAGCCGAGGGTCCGGAGCTTCGACTGATCGATCTGGATCGGGCTGAGTTGCGGCAGGATCTAAGCGAGGAAGATCGTGACCGCATGCTGATCCGCATGGCTCGCTATCTGCCGCGGCATGCGAAAAAACTGCCCATTGCAATCCGCGCCAGCGAGTACCTGCGCTTCCTTGCCGGGATGGGGCTCGATCGGGAGCAGCGACGGCGGACCTTGGCGAGAATGCTGCCGCGCTATCGATGGGAATTGGCCCGTCGCGGACTCGGTCCCCCTGTACCCAAGCCCAGCTAGTCGTAGCGGAAGCTGCGCACCGCCAGGTAGCCGAGGACCAGGCAGCCGATGACCTGGGCCATGAGATGTGGAATGGTCACAGACGGATCGTTGCCGAAGTTGATCAGCTGGTGCATGGCGTCCATGGTCCAGCCAGTGGGTAGGTAGATCGCCAGGTCCTGCATCCAGCCTGGAGTGATCTCGATGGGCCACCAGCAGCCACCGAGGGCGGCCATCACCATGACGCTGATGGTGGCGATGCCTGCCACCTGGCCCTCACTGCGGCCGATGTTGGCCAGAAGGATGCCGAGGGATGCATTGAAGCCTGCCCAGCCCGCGAGGATGAGGCAGACCATCCAGAGATTGGGACCCCAGTCCATGTCGAAGAGGAGCGTCCCGGCGATCATGGCAAAGGCAATCTGGATGAAGCCGAGGCTCAGTTTTCCGAGCCACTTGCCCAGCACCACCGAGCTGCGTGGGATGGGGGTCGAGGCCAGCCGGCGCAGGAGGCCCTGCTTCCGTTCCATGAGCAGTAGTATGGCGCCGCTGGTAAGCAGGATCATCATGGTGAACATGACCATGGTGCCGGGGATTGTCTGCGAGTAACCGCTTGGCGGTTCGATGCGCTTGCCCGCGCTGGAAACATCCAGGCTCAAGTTGCGCGGCATGGCGGCGAGTTCGGCGAAACTGTCGGCGCTGGCTTCCCGATCGAGCTCGCTGCTGGCGATGAGGTCGGCGAGCACCGAGTACACTGCCTTGTTGAGACGGACTTCGTCGTACTGGGAGTTGAGGCTCTCACCTTTGCGGAGGAACTTGAGGATCTGCTTGTCCCCAGCCATGACCGACGCGGAGAAGTTGCCTTGCTCGCTGCTGATGGCTGGAATCTGCAATCGGCGGGCATAGCGCTCCACGCCTTCCGGATTGCGCCGTACCTCGTAGTCCTCCGCTTCCAGTCGGGTTTGCAGTTCGTCCACGAGGAAGCCGCCCTCGCCGGGCACTTCCAGGGCGAGCACTTCCCTGGCTCCGGACTTCGAGGGCCCGAAGCCACCGGTTACCGTGCCGATAAAGTAGAAGAAGATGATCGGCATGACGAAGGTCCAGATCAGGGTCTCCTTCTGCCGGAAGGTGTTCTTGCTGTCCTCGACAGCGATAAACCAGGCTGAGCGCAGCATGTTCATTTGTGGAGGAAGGCGCCGCGCAGGCGCATGCTGGTCATGAGGAAGGTGATCAGGGCCGGGATGCCGATGCAGAGCATGGCCAGCAGCAGACTTTGCCCCTGCCAGCTGCCGTTGAGGACAGTCTTGAGTTGCACGATCGCCTGGCCATTGGGGGTCCAGAAGGCGATCTCCTGCATCCATTCTGGCATGGCCTCGAGGGGGAAGAATGTGCCGCCGATCATCATCAAGGGAAACAGCAGAGTCATGCTGAGGATGCTGCCGCCGCGCTGACTACCAGCCAGAGTTTGCAGGAGGATGAAGTAGCAGAAGATCGTGCAGCCGGAGAAGCCCAGCCAGATCATGCTCAGTGGTATGGCAGTCCAATTCAGGCCATAGACCCAGACTCCGAGGACGAGCCCCGCGGTGCTGATGCCGGTCATGAGCAAGAAGGCAGCCAGCAGTTTCCCGGCCAGGAAGCCGAACATGCTTTGTGGGGTACTGGCCACCCGTCGAAGAGTGCCCTTGTCCTTCTCCAGCCAAAGGGTCTCACTCATGCTTTGGCTGAGAAACATCATGGCCATGAGCAGGATCCCGGGCAGAAAGAGCATGCCGAAGCTCTGAGGTACAGCCTTCTCCTCGCTCTCCTCGCGGACGATCTCGGTTTCGAGCTCGAGCACGGGTGGGAAGAGGATCTTCTCCAGAGCACGCAGCTGCTGGTTGATCTGTACCGCAAGCGCTGCCATGCGCAGGTCATCGAAGAAGCTCTTCTCCTCTTCCGGTCCCTCGGCGATGGCCTTGATGGGTTCACCGAGCACTCGATGCAGGTAGAAGCTCGCCTCGACCAGCATCTGCAGCGCTTCCTCTACGATCTCCGGCAGGATGGTCTGGGAGGGGTTCTTTACCAGTTCGATGCTGGTGGGCTCCTCCATGAGCATGGCCTCGGAGAAGCCTGCCGGGATGACGAGCATGGCGCTGGCCTCGCCGCGGTCCATCCGCGCCCGGCCTTCTTCCAGTTCGACGGTCTCAATATCGAGGAAGTCGCCGCCCTGGGCGCTGCCGCCGGCTCCCTGCAAGAACTCGCTGAGTAGACCCTCGTCCTGGTCGACCACCAGGACTCGGGCACGGGGTATGGCAGTATCCCCGCCACCGGCGATCGTGCTCATCAGGCCGCCGATGATCAGGGGGATCATGATGGCCAGGATCAGGGCGGTTGGGTCGGCGAAGAGCCAACGTAGATCCTTGCGCGCCGAGTCGAAGACAAAGCGCATGATTATTCGCGCAGCTCCCGACCGGTTAGCTTGATGAATAGGTTCTCCAGGTTGGGCTGGCTCAGCGTGGTTTCGCGCACTTCGGCGCCGACCTTGCTGAGGCAGGCGAAGAGCTCGGGCAGGCGCTTGCTGCCCTCTGCGGTCGCGAGCATGAGGGACTCGGCGTCGACGCTGACCAGTTCGAGTCCCGGCAGTTTGGCGATGGCTGCCTCAGTGCTATGTGGATCGAAGCTGCCGCTCATGCGCAGCAGGTCTCGTTCGCCCATCATGCCGCGGAGTTCGTCCATGGTGCCACTGGCGACCATCTTGCCATGATCGATGATGGCCAATTGGTCGCAGAGCTCCTGCGCCTCTTCCATGTAGTGGGTGGTGTAGAGAACCGTTACTCCACGCTTTGCCTCCTCTTTGACCAGGTCCAGGAGGCGAACTCGGCTCTGTGGGTCGACACCGACGGTTGGCTCGTCCAAGAGGATGACCTTCGGGCGATGCACGATGCCACAGCCGAAGTTCAGCCGGCGCTTCATGCCGCCAGAGAATTTCTTCACCGCTTCGTCGGCGCGATCGAGCAGACCACAGATCTCGAGTACCTCCTGTACTCGGTTCTTGAGTTCACTGCCGCGCAGCTCGTATGCCGCGCCCCAGAACTGCAGGTTCTGCCGCGCATTCAAGTCCTCGTAGAGGGCCAGTTCCTGTGGCACGACCCCGAGGCTCGCCCGCGCGGCCCGCGCATCGCGGACCACGTCGTGGCCGAGCACGCGCACCTGTCCCGACGAGGGTTTGAGCAGGCCGGAGATACAGCCGATGCTGGTGGACTTACCGGCGCCGTTGGGACCGAGCAGGCCGAAGATCTCGCCGGGACGGGCGCTGAAGCTGGCCCCGTCCACCGCGACCAGATCGCCGTACTCCTTGCGTAGATTGCTGACTTCGATCATGAGAGAGATGGAGAAGGGCAGGTCTGGAGCGATTACAGCCGCCGGTATCGGCTGGAGGAGAAAGGATTCACGAAAAACCTGCTCCTTTCCCCTCCTGGGCCTGCTTTCTGTTTTCCGAGACTGCGCGGGCTACACTTCTCCAGTCCCCGGCCCGCAGGGCCACGCGCATTCTTGACCTCTCTATTCGGCATCCTCTTCGGTGTGGCCCTGGTCGTCGCCCTCTCTGCCACGCCCCTGGTGCGTCAGCTCGGCCTGAAGCTGCAGGTCATGGACCATCCGGGCATCCGCAAGGTGCACGATGCGGTCATCACCCGTGCTGGTGGCCTGGCGATTCTGCTGGCAGTCTTGGCGGGCAGCGCGGCCATGGTCCTGGTGAAGAGCCAGGCCGGTCGCAGCATCCGGGATGAACCTCGCGAGTGGCTGGTGCTGCTGGGCACCGCGCTCATGGTCTTTGGGGTCGGTTTCCTGGATGACCTGCGCGGACTTCTCCCCCGGGGCAAGTTGTTGGTGCAGATCCTGGCGGCCCTCCTGCTCTGCGCCTTCGACATGCGCCTGGAGTCCATCGAGTTCACTCCGACCTACACCTTCGAACTGGGTATCTGGTCCTGGCCCCTCACTATTCTCTGGGTGGTGGGCATTACTAACGCCATCAACCTCATCGATGGGCTCGATGGCCTGGCGGGCGGCATCTCCATCATGGCTGCCCTGGCCATCGCCTGGACCGCCCTCGAATTGCGTGCGGTGGTCGAGCCCGGGGAGAGTGCTTTTATCCCGCAGGCAACGGCGGGGCTGGCCGTGATTCTTGCTGGTGCCCTGCTCGGATTCCTGTTCTTCAACTTCAACCCCGCCCGCATCTATATGGGGGATGGAGGCAGCCTGCTCATCGGCTTTCTCCTCGCGGCCCTAAGCATTCAGATTCGAGATGGGGCGGCAAGCCTGGCATCTCTGGGTATCCCGGCCCTCTTCCTCGGTGTGCCCATTTTCGACACGCTGTACAGCATGCTGCGGCGCCTCTCCGAGCGTCGATCACCCTTTGCTGCTGACAAGGGGCACATCCATCACCGCCTTTTGGAGCGCGGCTTCCGACCGGTGCAGGTAGTGATGCTTCTCTATGGCGTGACCCTGGTCACCGGTGGCTGCAGTCTGCTCCTCCTGCTCAAGGACATGCAGGGCGTGCGCTCCATCTTGGTAGTGGTCTTCGATATCCTGCTGATCGTGCTGCTCTTTCGGATGATGGGGCACGTGCGCATTCGACGGACTTTCGATGCACTGATGCGCGTGGCAGAACTTGGCCGCGGGCAGAAAGAATCCGTGCGCGCCTTCGAAGATCTACAATTGCACTTTCGCGAGGCGAAGAGCTTCGAAGACTGGTGGCAGCTGGTTTGTCGCGCGGCGGAGGAAATGGGTTTTCAAGCCATCGCCATGGAGGCCGGCCGGCGAGAGGATGGCGAGCAAATGCTGAATTGGCGTCGTGAGGGGCAGCAGCCGCCGGACGACGAGATCTTGAGCATCCACCTGCCGATCAAGCAGCGCCGGGAGGGCGGCAACCTGAAGGCACAGATCGATGTGCATGCGCAGGGGAGTATGGAGTCGGTGGGACAGAGGTTTGCGCTGTTTGCGAGGTTGCTGGACGAGTGCAGTCTGGCGGACTTGGGGGGTTAGGGCCGGGCTGACAGAGGACTCTGGATGGGTTTGGTGGTGCTAGTCAGTCTGCGAACCCCCTCCTTTCGACGGGCACCTGGAAACCGGCGTGGCCCTTCTGTCGGTCCTTCGCACGCACTTCGCGGATGCTCATTCGTCCGTGCAGAGGATGCGG
>JAJFFD010000152.1 GCA_021776805.1 Planctomycetota bacterium | reverse complement strand
TCTACTTCAACATCCCCTTCGGCGCGCAACCCTACGGCGACGCCACCCCAGGCTCCGGCGGCTTCGCTCCAAGACTAGAAGTCTCCGACAACCTCAACATCGGCAACACGGCCACCCTCAACATCACCAACGCCCTCGGCGGCGCCTTCGGCCTCCTCGCTCTCGGTGGACCCAACTCCAAGTCCGCCATCCCCTTCCTAGGCGGCACCCTCCGCATCGATCCCATCGACACGATCATCCCGATCAGACTCGAAGGGCCACTCAACGCACCTGGCGCCGGCACAATCTCCATCGACTGTCCCATCCCCGACGATCCCGCCTTCCTCGGCTTCAACATCAACTTCCAGGCGCTCATCATCGACCCAGGTGCCGCCAACAGCGTGACTTGGACCAACGCAGTTGAAGGTTGGATCCTGTAGTTAGAATGTGGAGCCGAGCCTCGTCCTCTCAATTTCTGATACAGGAATCGACGCTGCCGGTGTCGCAACCTCCATGGCCACTATCCCCCTGCGCATAGGTCTCCCCCTTCTCTGCCTCGTGCTCAGCTTGACTGACTCGGTGCGTGCGCAAAAGGACGAGAGCATTCGGATCAATGCGCTTCCCGGTGTGTTTGATTACAGGGGCAGCATGCATGCCGCGGCTTCCGGTGACTTCGTCTACCTGGTTTGGGAAGACCTGAGGAATCGAGGTCTGGAAAGTTTCAATGATATCTACTTCAACCGGTCACTGGATGGCGGCGCTACTTGGCTCGAGTCCGATCTGAAGTTGAATAAAAGCCTTCCAGGATCGACTCCGTCAAGCAAACCGAAGGTCGCTGCCTCAGGTCTCAAGGTCTATGTGACCTGGATGGAAATTCGAAACACACGCGAAGACATCTACTTCAACCGGTCACTAGATGGTGGCGCTACCTGGCTCGAGTCCGACCTACGACTCAATACTGATGCGCAAGGTGTTGCCCGCTCCATACACCCTGAGATTGCCGCTTTGGGTGACCAGGTGTATGTGGTTTGGGAGGATTGGAGGAATGGATCCCCAGACATCTACTTCAATCGTTCTGGTGATGGTGGCTTCGTCTGGCTGTTTACGGACATGCGCCTGGACACTGATCAGGCCGGAATGGGTTCATCCGATCTGCCGCAAATTGTGGCGACGGGGAGCGCGGTCTATGTAGTTTGGCGAGAGGGAAGAGGTAGCCTCTACCCAGATTCGGAGGATGTGTACTTCAACCGATCACTAGACCGCGGAGTGAGCTGGTTGAGTTCAGACCTACGCTTGGATTCGAATCCAAGGATCAACTACAGCCACCCTATCAGCCCGCCACAACTCGCGGCGGATGGCGAAGCCGTGTATGTAGTCTGGGGGGACCACCGCAACGGTGGGCGTGACATCTTCTGCAACCGATCCTTGGATCAGGGCGCGACCTGGCTGGTCGATGAGCAACGCGTTGACACAAGCGAGGCAGGGTCGAGTCACTCTGACCGGCCAGTCATCGCCGCGACAGGCAACTCGGTCATAGTCGCCTGGAAGGATTGGAGTGCAGGCCTGAATGGGAATCTCCTCTTTAACGATTCTCAGGATCGCGGAGCTACTTGGAGTTCCGTTCATCGACGAGTGGATGGAGGGCAGCCTGGGAGAACAACATCTGCGTGGATCTACGCTGCCGATGATGTTCTCCTCATGTCTTGGGCGAGTACGCGCACAGGCCGCGGTAACATCTTCTTCAGCTACTCCAAGGATGGGGGTAGGAACTGGCTGTCACCCGGAAAGCGGTTGAGCGAACGGGACTTTGGCAGCGGCAACCCCATTATGGCCGTGTCGGGAGATTCGGTGTACCTGGCATGGAACGAATCGGATCCAGCGAGCCAAGGGTTGAATATCTACTTCAACATCCCCTTCGGTTCCCAGCCCTACGGCGAGGGCACAGTTGGCTCCGGTGGCCATGCGCCAAGACTAGAGGGCTCGGATGAGTTGATGCGCGGAGAGGAATTCACGCTGAGTGTTACTGGAGGTCTCGGGGCTGCAGCCGGGGTGCTGGCACTCGGTCGGCCTGGCTCCAGTGCGTCCATTCCTCTGGCAGGTGGATCACTTCTCGTCTACCCCATCGCGCAAGTGCGTGCATTGCTTCTCAGTGGAAGTCCCGGCCAGCCCGGGGTGGGAGAGGCGAGTCAGACTTTTTCTGTGCCATCGACTCCGGACTTCATTGGTTTCAACGTGAACTTTCAGGCTGTCTTCCTGGATTCGCAGGGGACAGAGGGCGTTACCCTCAGCAACGCGGTCGAAGCCTGGATCCTGTAGCGGGCTGTGCAAAGGTCCTCCAGTTCCCCCCTCCCGAGTTGACAGCTCGCTCAGGGCGTCTACCATCTCTCTCCCCTGCCCCACCAGGCAACTAAGGAGTCATGCATATGACGCGGCTGAACGGCGCGCTGCTGGTGGGCAGCTGGATCCTGGGGAACCTGTTTTTCATCGGAGTGGACCTGTACGCGCAGAAGCGGCCGGACCTGCGCCTGGACACGGACCTGGTTGGTAACGAGGGTGTGAGTGACCATCGCATCGCAGCCTCCGGTGATGCGGTCTACGTGGTTTGGGAGGAAGATCGTGGCGGCTATCCCAATCGCAACATCTACTTCAACCGCTCCCTCGATGGCGGCGCGACCTGGCTCGCATCCGATCTCCGTCTGAACAACCCCTCCTCCTCGCCAGGAAGAGCCGAGAACCCGCAAATCGCAGTCAACGGCGACTCGGTATTCGTGGCTTGGGCCAACTACGGTCAAACCAGGTACAACCGCTCCTTCGATCGGGGCAGTACCTGGATGCCGGAAGGCCGGGTCATTCCCGGAAGCCGGCACAAGTCGAAGTTGGCGGTCTCTGACGACTGGGTCTACCTGGTCTGGGAGGAGCTGCCGCCAGGCGCTGACGAGCCGGACATCTACTTCATTCGCTCATGGGATTGGGGTAGCAACTGGCAGTTGGAGACGAAGCGTCTCGACTCGGATGAACCATTCGTCGGTTGGTCCGGAGGCCTGCGCATAGTCGCGGTGAAGCACAAGATCTACGTGGTCTGGAAGGACATGCGCGATGGTCAGGCCGACATCTATTTCAACCGCTCGCTCGATCGCGGGGCGACCTGGTTCGCAGAAGAGGTTCGCTTGGATACGGATCCTGCCGGCTACCACGGATCCATCGCTCCGTACCTGGCAGCCTCGGGGAATGCGGTGCACGTGGTCTGGCGCGACCTGAGGAGCAGCCTCCCGGATCTCAAACGCTACGACATCTATGCGATCTCCTCGCAGGACTCGGGGACGACCTGGAACCGCTTCGACCAGCGTCTCGACAAGGACTTCAAGGGAGCCGCCAATTCGGATTGGGTGCAAGTTGTGGCTTCCGGCGACTCTGCCTACGCGATCTGGCTCGACTACCGTGACGGCTTCCCGGCGACCTACTTCAATCGCACGGATGATGCGGGTCTGAGTTGGCTGAAATATGATCAGCGCCTGGACAGCCTGCCGGCGGAGGCGGGGGGGATCTTTGGTGTTTATCTATACGTCGCCGGAAAACGGCTGTACTTGACCTGGGCTGATCGACGTACTGGAAACTTCGACGTGTACTTCAACCGTTCCGATGATGGTGGCCGGACCTGGCTTCCGGAAGACGTCCGCCTGGATTCGAAACCTGCCGGTGACCATTCCTCCAGTTCACCGCGTATGGCCCTGTCCGGAGACTCGGTGTACGCGGCCTGGACCGACTCTCGCGGAACTTCCCGCGACCTGTACTTCACCATTCCCTATGGCTCGCAACCCTATGGCGAAGGCACGGCGGGTACGGGGGGATTCCGGCCGAGCCTGCGTGGCTCGGACAGTCTGACCATCGGCAGCACCTTCACCTTAACCCTGAGCGAGGGCTTGGGTGGCGCCTTCGGAGTGCTCGCCTGGGGTGGTCCAGGATCGAAGACGTCGATTCCCTTGGCTGGAGGTGCCCTCTATGTGAGCCCCATCGCGCAGATGCGGCCCTTCCTCTTGGATGGGGGTAGAGATGCAGCGGGCGAAGGCGACAGTGAGCAGTTCTTCTCGATTCCCGGGATGCCCGAGTTCATCGGCTTCAATGTGAACTTCCAGGCTGCCTTTCTCGATCCGCAAGGCCAGGGGGGTATCAGCCTGAGCAACGCAGTTGAGGCCTGGATCCTCTAGTTGAGAGTTCGGAGCCTGTCTCCGTACTATTGGTTCCGCATTGGCTCCCTGCAGGATCCGGGGCTATGTTGACGGCCGAATGATCGAAGAACTGCATCATATCGGCATCGCTGTGCGGTCCCTTGAAGAGAGTCTGCCCCGCTACGTTGACGAGTTGGGAATGGTCTTGGCGGGCCGCGAGCATGTCGAAGTGGACCAGATCGATGTGGCGGTTGTCCTCGCTGGCGAGACACGCATCGAGCTGATGGAACCGACGGCGGATACTTCGCCTGTAGCAAAGTTCATCGCCAAGCGCGGGCCGGGTGTGCATCACCTGGCATTCAAGGTCGCTGATTGCGACGAGGTCATTCGCGTTCTCAATGACAGCGGCGCCGATATGGTGGACAAGGCCGGGCGCCCGGGAGCGCATGGTACGAGAGTTGGCTTCATGCACCCCCGATACCTCGGTGGCGTGTTGACTGAGTTTGTCGAGGATCCCAAATGAGTGATCCGATGCAGCGTTTGGAGGCGATGCGAGCGAAGGCCCTCGAGGGTGGGGGAGAGGCGCGCATCGCCAAGCAGCACGAGAAGGGCAAGCTGAGCGCGCGCGAGCGTGTGGAGCTTCTTGTTGATCCTGGTAGCTTCGTGGAAATCGATCGCTTCGTTGCGCACCGTTGCCGGGACTTCGGCATGGATGCGGAGCAGAATCTAATCCTCGGGGATGGCGTCATCGTCGGTTCGGCCAAGGTCGGTGGGCGGCCAATCTATTTGTTCAGTCAGGACTTCACTGTCTTCGGTGGATCTCTTTCCGAGACCAACGCCGCCAAGATCTGCAAGATCATGGATCTGGCGATGAAGATGGGCGTGCCGGTCATCGGTCTCAACGATTCGGGCGGGGCACGCATCCAAGAAGGGGTGGTCTCGCTCGGCGGTTATGCCGACATCTTTTGGCGCAATACCAGGGCGTCTGGCGTTGTGCCGCAGATCAGTGCGCTGATGGGTCCCTGCGCCGGTGGTGCTGTCTATTCGCCGGCGATCACCGACTTCATCATCATGGTGGAGGGCACCAGCTTCATGCACATCACCGGCCCCGATGTGGTGAAGACGGTCACTCACGAGGATTGCACATCCGAAGAGCTCGGAGGAGCTCAGGTGCATAGCGACAAGAGCGGTGTGGCGCAGTTCACCACCCCTGATGATGCGAGCTGCCTACTTCTCCTGCGCGAGCTGCTTTCATACCTGCCGCTCAACAACATGGAAGAGCCGCCATACGTGGCGACGAGCGATCCGGCGGATCGTCGCGAGGCAGCTCTGAATTCGATCATCCCCGAGCAAAGCAACCAGCCCTACGACATGCGAGAGGTCGTTGGGATGATCATGGATGACGGCAAATTCCTCGAGGTGCATAGCCGATACGCCAAGAACATGGTCGTAGGATTCGCCCGTCTTGGCGGTCGTCCGGTTGGGGTCATCGGCAACCAGCCGGCGCATCTGGCGGGAGTGCTCGACATCAAGGCGAGTCTGAAGGGTGCGCGCTTCATCCGTTTTTGCGATGCCTTCAACATTCCCCTGATCACTTTCGAGGACGTGCCAGGTTTCCTTCCCGGTATCGACCAGGAGCACGGTGGCATTATCGCGCATGGCGCCAAGCTGCTCTATGCCTACTGCGAGGCCACTGTGCCTAAGCTCACGGTGATTACTCGCAAAGCCTATGGCGGCGCCTACGATGTGATGAGCAGCAAGCACATCGGGGGCGACGTCAACCTTGCCTGGCCGACAGCGGAAATCGCGGTCATGGGAGCTGAGGGGGCGGCGAAGATCGTCTTCCGCAAGGAGCTGGCGGCAGCGGCGGACCAGGAGAAGGAGCTGGCGCGCTTGGTAAAGGACTACGAGGAGCGCTTCAGTAATCCGTACCTGGCCGCAGAGCGCGGTTATGTCGATGACGTGATCGAGCCGAGCGCGACGCGCATGGAGTTGATTCGCGCACTCGAACTTTGTTCCCGCAAGCGGGATCGCAATCCGCCGCGCAAGCACGGCAACATCCCGCTTTAATTTGCTGATGGATCGCCCTCCTTTTCGCCGCATTCTTGTAGCCAACCGTGGTGAGATCGCCCTGCGCGTGCTGCGTTCCGCGCGCGAAATGGGGATGGAGACAGTGGCTGTCTTCTCAACCGCGGATCGCAACGCCCTGCATCCACGGCGAGCTGATCGTGCCGTCTCCATAGGCGATCCGGAGCCTGCAGCGAGCTATCTGCGTATCGACCGGATCATTCAGGCAGCGAAGGACCAGGGCTGTGAGGCGATTCATCCGGGCTACGGATTCCTGGCCGAGAATGCCAATTTTGCCCGTGCCTGCGCCGAAGCTGGAATCACCTTCGTTGGCCCTTCGCCTGAAGCGATCGAACTCATGGGCGACAAGCTCCGCGCCCGCAAGACAGCGATGGAGGCGCGCGTTGATCCGGTACCGGGTGTCATGCAGGGACTTGGCGACGTGCAGGCCCTGAGCAAGAGCGCCAAGGAACTCGGTTATCCGGTCATGCTCAAGGCCTCGGCTGGCGGTGGGGGCAAGGGCATCCGCATCATCACCCAGGAGTCAGAGCTCGCAGAAGGGCTTAGCCTGGCGCAGGCCGAGGCGATGGGTGCGTTTGGCGACGATACTGTTTATCTAGAAAAGTTCGTCAGCAAGCCGCGGCATGTGGAAGTCCAGATCATGGGTGATCAGCATGGTCGCGTCGTTGCCTACGGCGAACGCGAGTGCTCCGTGCAGCGTCGCCACCAGAAGCTCGTCGAGGAATCACCCAGCCCGGCTCTCGACGCGGAGCTGCGTGCTGAGGTTTGCAAGTCGGCGGTGCGACTCGGGGAGGCGGTAAACTACGTCGGTGCAGGGACGGTCGAGTACCTCTACTCGCAGGGGAAGTTCTACTTCCTCGAGATGAACACCCGGCTTCAGGTCGAGCACCCGATTACCGAGATGCGATTCGGTGTGGACCTGGTCCAGGAGCAGTTTCGAGTTGCGGCCGGCGAAGCGGTCAGCGAACCACCCGAGCCTCGGGGGCATGCCATCGAGGTGCGCATCAATGCCGAGGATCCGGAGACCTTCTTCCCTTCCCTGGGAGTGATTCAGAGACTCATCTTGCCCGGAGGTACCGGGGTGCGCATGGACTCCTGCCTGTATCGCGGGCTGGAAGTCTCACCCTACTATGACAGCATGCTTGCCAAACTCGTGGTGCACGCGGCGGATAGAGAGGGTGCCATCGCCAGAATGCTCCGTGCCCTTGGGGAGCTGCGCATCGTCGGCGTAGAAAGCACAGTGCCGATTGCCGTTTCCACCCTCGAGAGCGAGGAGTTCTGTAGCGGTGACTACGACACGGGCATTCTCGAGCGCATCGATCGTAGTCCTGGCGAAGACCTCGTCGAAGTCGCTTCCCTGGCAGCAGCCCTCAACGGTTACCTGCGCACCGAGACCGGGGATGTTGGCCGGGATGATTCCCCGGGGCGGGAGGAAATCTCCCCATGGACGCGCCTTGGTCGAATCGAAGGCCTCGGTGCTGGGGGGGGCGGACGATGAAGTACTACACTCGAATTGCCGGTCGCGAGCGCGAGTATCGCTTCTTGCGTCGGGGCGGAGTGATTGAGGCGCAATGTGAGGGCCAAGTTCTCACGGTTGACCTATCGATGACCGGCGACGGAATCGCCTTCTCCATGCTTGTCGACGGCGTCAGCCATGACTGTGTTTGCGAACGCGACGGTGACGAGACCGTGGTCATGGTTTCCGGTCGCCGGATTCGGGTCACGGTTGAGGATGAACGCGAGCGTGCTGCCCAGCAGGTTGCTTCCGCACGTCCACGCGGACCGATGATCGTCGAAGCTTCCATGCCCGGGATTGTGGTCAGTCTCGAAGTGGCTGCGGGCGATACGGTCTCGGCGGGGCAGACTCTTCTGGTCATTGAAGCCATGAAGATGCAAAACCCGATTCAGGCCGAGGGACCAGGCACGATCACCGAGGTCTGCGTCAAGCCAGGCGAGGCAGTTGCTGCCGGAGCCACCATGATGAAGATCGAGGGCCAGGAATGAGCCGCCTGCTTCTGGGCGGCATTGGAGCTTGGCTGCTCACGGCATGTATTTCCTGGTCCGCACCAGAAGTGATTCCGATCCGTGGCGAGTTACCGCGCCAGATTCTGATTCTGCCGGTTGGCCAGGCCGAAATGGGGCGTCAGTTTGCTCGCGAGCTCGATGACCATGCTGGCAGTGAAATCGAGAAGCGTGGCTACCAGAGCATTCGTCCGAATGTCGCCCGCACGCTCCTCGCGGCCCGCGGTTGGATTGCTGGTCGCTCGGAGGTGTTGGACTTGCCCCTGCAGGAGCTGCAAAAGGATCACGACGTCGATGCGGTGATGCTTACCGAGCTCGCTGACTGGCAGGGGGATGCTGGCAGCGGGCGCTACCGCTACCGGATCTTCTGGACCTTGCTGGACTGTGAGAGCGGAGAAGAGATTTGGCGCTACGACGATGGGGGCCAGGTCCAACCGCAGCGGCAGATTGGCCAACCTCGGATCCTCTACGATGAGGATGTCGCGCATGGTCCGGGCCCCAGGGCTCAGGCCTATGCAGTGCAACGGATGTCCAGTCTCGAGCTGGCAGGTCTCCTGCAGAAGGCTTCAGCTCAGCGCCTACCATTTGGCCCAGATCATCCCGATCATGCCTGGCGGGTCAGAAAGGACTGAGCTGGATATCGACTCTCAGTGAGTCGACATCCATTGCGCCTGTCCTTCCACTTCCTTGCCCAGATACTCCGGGCGCAGGCGCTTCTCCAGGTAGATCTTGTAGAGCTGACCGATGATCTCCTGAATCAGGAGAAAATTGCCCGCGCGCTCACGGGAGCGTTCTTCGGGGTTCTCTAGATCCTCACTATCGGAGGGCAGTTTGATGCTGCCGAGAGTCATGCTGCTGCCATCGACGATCAGTGACCATTCGATGGAGGACTCGGCGACGATCAGCTTGGCCTTGCGCAGGCGTCGTCCGTTGTGCAGTGCGGCTGAGGCCTCCGGGCTACGGCTGGGAATCCCGCGACGTAGGCTGTGCTCCGTGTCATCATCGTCACGCGGAGCAAAGCAAAGGTAGTCATCCATGGAGACTGCAATCATGCGGCCGCCCGGCAACTCAAACTCACCACCACGGCTCTCCATGCGATACCAGAGCCAGGTGAGAAACTCTTCGCCGAGGAAGCCATAATCTGCGCTGTGATCGCTCATGCTTCCGCTGCCTCGGTGGCAGTCTCCTGGCTCATTGACTGGGGTGAGTCGGCGATGTCCACCTGACGCGAGCCTCGCTTCGCCTGTGGCCAGGTTACCGGCGAAACTTGCTCCAGGTATGCGCTCTGTTCGCGGCCGAGACCGAGTCGAGCGGCCAGGTTGTATGGGTCGCCGGCGATCAAGTTGCTACCGAAGGTAGTGAAGAACAGTTTACAGAACTGTTCTTGGACACCGCTTGCGCTGGCGAAGAGCAGGATCTGCTTGCGACTTGGAGTGTAGAGCGCGTCGATCAGGCGAACGCTCGGCAGGGTCTTGGGGAGCAGTTTGCTCATCAAGTCCTGCTTGAGATCACGCTTCTCCTGCAAGGAGAGCTTGCGACCAGCGCTTTTTTCTGCAGCGCTGCGATAGATGCCCATCCAAACTGCCGGCAGAGTCTTCTTATCCACCCGCATGCGCAGGTGGTAGCCCAGATCGAGGTCCATGTCCTCTAGTTCGAAGCTGTCACCGCTGGGATCGCCGGCGGTTACCCAGCCGACAGAGGTCTCTTCCGATGCAGAGTGCTCGATGCTGCGAAATCGTTTGGCTCGCAGAGCATCGAGAAAGCTCTCGGCCTTGACGTCGGGCATGCTGCCCGCAAAGAAATACGTAGCGACGCTACCACTGCAGCGAAACATCGGTCCCCTCCCTCTCTGTTGTTTACTGATAGATCTTCGGCATGTACCGAAGGAACTCGCGATCCCGCATGTAGATCATGAGCCGCCCCTGATCCACCAGGCGCAGCGCGTCTTCCAGTTCTTCCATGCCATCTGCGCCACCGGCGAAGGAGGCGACGATTGTGCTGACTCTCACCTTGTCTTGGCTGGGCTCGGTGCCTTCTTGTAGCTCCGTGACCTTGATGATCTCAAAGCCGCGCTCGGTCTGAATGACCGGAGAGGTCTCTCCGACCTTCATTGAGAAGGCTTGCATGGTGAGGCTGGGATCGCTGCCCTTCCTGCCGATGAAGCCCATATCGCCGGAACGCCCGGAACTCTCCGCCTGCGATAGATTGGCAGCCAGTTCCCCGAAGTCTGCGCCGTCAGTGAGTTGTGCCTCGATTTGGTCGATGCGCTCTCTGGCGCTCGGGATGTTGGCGGAGAAGGTGGCTTCCACAAACTTCTTCCTCAGAATCGATCTGATCACGAAGGTCATGATCTGCGCGTGCTGCTCCGGACGCGGGTAGCTCTTGGCGTAGAACACCATCTGGTCGATCTCGCTGCTGAGAACCGGAGAGCCATTGACCAGGAGAACCACGTCCTCATCTGTCTCCTGGCGTTCCTTCTCGTCCATCAAGGTCGCCTTGCGTGGCTTGTTGATGTCCGCCGCCGTCACGCCCTTGCCAAATACCCGGTACTCGGGCTCACGATCAGTCAGCGCCTTCTTGACCTGTGACAGCATGCCACCCTGTGCCTTCAGTTCCTCGAGATAGGCGATCTCCTGCTCGAGAGTGGCCAGCTGTGATCGGAGAACCGCAATGCGGTCCGCAGCGGTCATCTTGGCCGGCTCAGCGGGCTTCTGCGGTGGGATGAGCGTCTTGGTTTCCTGGGCGGGAAGGGCCGAGGCCAGGATCAAGAGGAGGGCGGTACTTCTGGCTGCCATGGCGGGGGGGAGGTCTAGGGGAGAGGGTCGGAGAATCGATCAGAGTATTCTCTTCATCCGTGGCGGAGCAAGGGGAGGGATCGCATTCCGCTCACCAGGATGGTCGAGCTTTCTCAACGGGCTGTGCAAACTTTTCCTCCATGAATTCATGGGCGGCATCGAGGATGCCTGAGATGGCAAAGGCGGCACTGTAGTGAGAGAGCGGCAACAAGAGGCGTTGAGGCCTGCCAAGGCTTTCCCAGAGCAAATCCTGGTTGTGCATCGGGATCACTTCGTCGAGGAGTGAGGCGACGAGGAAGATCTTCTGAGTATCCACAAAGGCACCGAGCCTGGCTGGATCCGAGGCGAGACTTCCATCCAATTCGCGCAGCAGCTCGGTATTGCTCATGCCATCGCTGCGATCTCGCCAACGCCGCCAGCGATCGATACGGCTCTCGCCGCTCTTGATGATGATCTCCGGCAGATCCGCTCCCGCCAGACAGAGTACGCCAGCCCGTAGTTCCGGTTCGAGCGCCAGCACAGTGCTGCCGACGATCCCGCCGAGGGAGACTCCGAGGAGGGCATTGCGGTCCGCATCGATCTCTTCCTGCTGCCTTGCCCACGACAGAATCATGCGGTTGTGCAGCACGGTCCTGCGCAGGAGGTCCTCTAGTTCCGGGCCGCGCTGCCCCGGACGCATGGCGCGAGAGATCCGCTCGGCCCAGGCAACGTTGTAGCCGCGCTCGGCAAATTCGCAGGCGAGGATCCACATCAAGCCCTTGCCACCAGCGAGAATAGGTAGGCAAAGTACGAAGGGTCGCGCTTCGCCCCTTGGATTCGATGGTCGCAGGAAGTGGAACTCAGCTTGCTCCTCGCCTGCGCTCAGGCGACCGCGAAAGAACTCGACACCTGCCTCGCCACCAATGGAGACCAGGGAGTCTTCGCGAACTTCTCCGGGCAACTCGTACTGACTCGCGAGTCTCGCTGGAATCGGTAGTGCTGGTCGCGGGTGCGGGCTGCACTCCTGCAGGCTACATGCTGAGCCGAGAACAGCGGCCAGGACAGCACTGCCTATGAGTCTACGATCAGAAGCGATGCTGGACATTGAATACGATGCCGTCTTCGCCGTCCATTGGACTCCGCAGGTAGGAGTATGCGGCTGGCCCACCCAAGTAGTTGAGGTCATCACCAAACACGATGCTCATCTGGGTCTTAGGATCGATGATGTAGATCAAGCCAGCTCTGAAGACCAGGTGGTGGTCGTCATAGGAGTATCGCCAACCAAGTTCTGCTTCGACCTTCTCCGTGAGATCGATTTCGTACTTGAGCTTCGCCCTCTCCAAGTTCGAGGCGACTTTCCAGCCCCAATTTCGGTAGCTGAGCTCCAGGGGGTCGTCCATTCTGCGCACTTTGACGCGCATGGAAACCCGTCCCCATCCTGAGCTACCGGACCTCTCGTCGTGGTAGTCACCAGAGGTGGGCAGGTTCTCGGCTTTGAATTCCTTGATGAGATCGTCGATTTCAGCGACGAGAGTGAAGTTCTTGAGCACCTTGCGCAGCGGGCGACGCAGAAGGCCTCTGGCTTCTTTCTGCATGTAGTCCGCTTCCTGCTCTTCTTCCAACTCTTGGAAGCGGGCATGGAGCATGTTGTTGTCCAGGCGACGCATCCTGCGGGTGAGGATCGGCGTCCCTAGTTCGCGCTCTACGCGCCGGCGATCCTCGCCGATGAGGTCGCGTACGAAGCGCGCCGTCATGCGCTCAATAGGATTCTCGATCAAGTCGAGATCACTCTTGGTCACCCGGAAGGCCTCTTCGAATTGCCCTACAAGGCGGCTATTCTCGTAGACCGGTTGTTCGATACGCCGGGGAACGATGCTCTCCACGCTCGCCGACTTCGGGCTCTCGAATGTAGAAAGGGGAGAGATGAGCTCTGCCCGCCAACCGGAGGCCAGTCGATCGCTTGCGCTGAAGCCATCCGTTAGGCCGTCGCTGTCGCCAAGCCCGCTCTGTGGAGGAAGATACTCGAGCCCCACCTTCATCGGCAGGCAGCTCACCGAAGCAGGGGCGCCTGCGACCAGCCTTTGTGCTACCGGGATTTCGGGCTGTGGACCTGCTCGAGGAGTGGACTTGCACCCCAGCAAGGTTGTGAGCACGAAAACGCCCAGGAGATATCGCACGAAGGCCCTCCTGTGTTGGTGAAAGAACAGACAGACAAGCGGCCAGTAGTTGTTAATCGGAACAACAGGGCTGCAGGCTTAGTGCAGGGCCGCCAACTCAGACTACCTCGCAGGCGCCGCCTGGTTTCGGTATTCGCTATGGGCGATACGCTCGGTTTTGCGCGACTCAGGACTTCGCGTTGGCATCGGCCTTTGCCGAGTTACTGTCGAGGAGCATCGTCCAAGAAAATCGACGGGGTATTCCCTGGTCGAGACCAAGAGCTGCGCAGTCGCTAAACGAGACGTTCAGGAGCGGCTGCGTTCTTTCAGTCCATTGGCAGGCATGAACCTCGGGTCCTTGCTGCCAGCCAGTCGCTCGAGAGACTCGACGATGGTGCGCAGGCCCTCACGTTCCGCATAGCGCGTGATGCCGCCTGTGAAGGGCGGGAAGCCCATGCCCATCACCAGTCCCAAGTCCAGGTCGCTCTCGGACTCCACAAGCCCCTCGTCGAGACAGCGGTATGCCTCGTCCACCATGGGGTAGATGAGTCGCTCCAGGATCTCGGATCGACTGGCGCTCCGGCTCTCGCCGCCATTCAGTTGGCGTAGGCCTGCGAGGACCGCTCGCCCTCTGCCTGGCTGCTTGCCGGTCTTGTCATAGAGGCCACCACCGGTCTTTTGACCCAGGAATCCGGCCTCCACCATGGCGGCAAATAGCGGGTCAGGCTGCATGCGGTCCGGATAGGCTGCGGACAGAACCTCGCTGACCTTAGCGGCCACGTCAAATCCGACCTCATCGAGGAGCCTCGCGGGGCCCATCGGCATGCCGAAGTCGAGCATGGTCTGATCGATGGCTTCAGGCGAATTACCCTCTGCCATGAGGGCAGCAGCCTCGTTGATGTATGGACCCAGGCAGCGATTCACCAGGAAGCCAGGTGAGTTCTGCACGATGACCGGGAACTTGCCCAGACGAACCGCGAGTTTGCAGGCGGTCTGAAGGGCCCGATCGCCGGTTGCTTTGCCGCGGATGATTTCCACCAGCGGCATCTTTTCCGGCGGATTGAAGAAGTGGATGCCCACGACTCGGCTCGGATCTGCGAAGTTCTCCGCCATCTCATCCACGGACAAGGACGATGTGTTCGTGGCAACGATCGCGTCCTCACTCAAGCCCTTTGCCTTGCACTGCTCGAAGATCTTCGCCTTGAGCTGCATGTTCTCTGGAACGGCTTCGAGAAAGAGATCGGTCTGAGCCAATGATCCCCAGTCGGTGGATACAGCGAGGCGGTCTTGAATCGCCATGGCTTCGTGCTTCTTGATGCGTCGACGAGCGAGCTTCTTGGCTAGAGCCTTTTGCAGCCGTGCCTTGGCCTTGACCAAATTCTCAGTTGCGACATCACAGAGTCGCACCTGAATGCTCTTGTTTGCCATACAGGCGGCGATGCCGGCACCCATGGCGCCGCCACCGACGACCATGGCGCGCTGAAGATCGATGGCTTCTTCGCCTCTACCCAGACGCTTGGCCCGTTCAGTCAGGAAGTAAAGGTGCACGAGTCCCTTGCTGGTGGGGCCGACGATCAGATCACCCAGGGCCTTGGCTTCTCTCTTCAAGCCCTCTGCCGCCGGTAGCCGGAAGGCATCCATGCAGAGTTCGAGGGCTCGCGGTGGGGCTTCGTAAAACCTTGCTTGTCCTCTGCTCAGAGTCTTCGCCACCTTCTTGGCGATGAACCCGCGCAGCGGCGGGAACTTGCTCATCCAATGATCCATGCCACGCAGTTTGCGGGCGGGGCCCTTGCGCCCAGTCTTCGAGAGCTTCTCTGCCTCCTCGCGAGCTGCCTCGAGCAGGCGTTCGGCGGGGACGACTCGATCGATGACGCCGGTTTTGCGCGCCTTCTCTGCCGACAGCATCTTGCCGGTCAGGATCATGTCCAGCGCCTTTGGCAGACCAACCAGTCGGCTCAATCGCTGCGTGCCGCCGAAGCCCGGAATGATGCCGAGCTTGACCTCGGGCAAACCGATCTTGGTCGAGCCATCGCTGCTGGCAATGCGGACATCGAAGCAGAGGGCGAGTTCCAGACCACCACCAAGGCAGGGTCCTTCGATCGCGCCAAGCACCGGGACGGGAAGCTCGCCCAGCTTTGCGAACAGTGACTGGCCGTACTCAGCGGCTTCTGCACCCTTGACCGGATCGGTGATCCCCTGGATCAGCTTGATGTCAGCGCCAGCGGCGAACATCTTCGGGCCAGGACCTGTGACGATGACCGCCTTCAGGTCAGCCTTGGACTCGAGTTCACCGATGCTTTCCTCGAGAGAGCGCAGACGTTCCTCGGTGAGGGTTACCACCTTGGTGCCCGCGGGAGCGAGGCGCAATAGGGCAATGCCATCGCTGCCCATCTCGAGATGGACGCGGCCGGTATCCTGCTGACTTGTCACGCTAGTGGACGATGATACTGCGCTCGAGCTCATGCTGCCTCCAGGATGATTGCCTGTCCCTGGCCACCACCGATGCAGAGAGTCGCGAGGCCGTAGCGCTTGCCGCGCTGTTTGAGTTCTTCGGCCAAGGTCAGGGTGAGTCGCGCGCCAGTTGCAGCGATTGGGTGACCGAGGGAGATTGCGCCCCCATTTACGTTCAGGATCGCCGGATCGATGGCGCCGATGGCCGCGTCGAGTCCGAGCTCTCTACGGCAGTAATCCTCGTCCTCGAAGGCTGCCAGGCAACCGAGAACCTGAGCTGCGAAGGCTTCGTTGATCTCGACCAGGTCCATGTCCGCAAGGGACAGGTCGGCTGAAGCAAGTGCCTTGGGTGTGGCATGCACGGGTCCCAGCCCCATGTAGGCCGGGTCCAATCCAGCGCGGCTGTGCGCGCGGATCAAGGCGAGAATATCGAGCCCCATGGACTCGGCCCTGGCTTGTGACATGACCAGCATGGCGGCGGCACCGTCGGTGATTTGGCAGGCGTTGCCGACGGTGACATCACCTTCGCGCTTGTCAAAGACCGGGCGCAGCTTGGCCAAGGCCTCCAGGCTTTGATTGCCACGGATACCGTTGTCCTCTTCGGCCATGGCACCGAATTTCGGGGGCACTGGCATGGCGGCAATCTCTTGATTGAAGCGGCCCCTCTCGCGAGCTGCCATGGCACGTTCGTGGCTGCGGAGGGCGAACCTGTCCTGCTCTTCGCGACTGATTCCGAATCGCCGAGCAACATTCTCTGCCGTGTTGCCCATCATGAGGCCGCTGACCGGATCAGTGAGGCCTTCTTTGATGGCGATTCGCGGCTTGAGAAAGCGCGGTCGGAAGCTAGCGATGCTCTTTACCCGAGCCATGCTGCTGCGGGCGCGGGCCAGGCGCGCGAAGAAGTCGGTGGCGGCCTTGCCGTAGATGAGCGGATACTTGGACATGGCTTCGCTGCCACCCACCAGGAAGACCTCACCCTCTCCTGCGCGGAGACGCATTTGTGCAGCAAAGACACTTTCCATGCCGGAAGCGCAGTTGCGCATGATGGTGACTGCTGGGACTTCCTGCGGGACTCCGGCACGCAGGGCGGCCACGCGCGCGACATTCGCCTCGCTGGCATCAGCACCGGCGCATCCGAGGATGACTTCGTCGATGCAGCTCGGATCGACGCCGCTCTTGTCTATGGTCTCGCGAAAAGCATGGCAGGCCAGATCGGCCGCGGATGCCGCCGCCAGTTCTGTGCCAGCCTTGCTGAAGGGGGTTCTGCAGCCGGCGACGATCGCCAGAGTGTCCTTCTTGTCAGCCATCATGATTCCCTATCAGGATCAAAGTTCCGGGCGAGAGTCGACGAAGCGCTTTTCCTTCATCTCACTCTCCATGCCGATCTTCTCGAGCATGTCGGGGAGGTCGAAGAACTCCACTCGGTTCGGTGAGACTTCGATGCGCCCCTTGAAGCTCTCTTTGATCTTCTTGATGGTCTCCTGCTCGCAGGCATCCTCCTGCACAGCCAAGCGTACGACGATTTCGTCGACTTCCATCGGATCGTTGTCCTTCTTGCAAAGCTCGATCTGCCACTCCTCGATCTCGGAGAAGTCGCCCAGGATCTGCGCGCAATCTTCGAGATTGATCAGAGTGCCCTTCACCTTGAGCGTCTGCAGATCCTTGAGACTGCTTTCGCGTGTAAGGTCGCTACTGATCCGCGGGACGCAGCGCCCACAATGCGGGCAGGGTTCCGTTCGGATACCGCCGCGAACCAGGTCGCCTGTGCGATAGCGAAAGACCGTGCTGGCGCGCCCGTCGAGAGGTGTGATCACCAGTTCTCCGCTTTCGCCCTCCGGTAGTACCTCGCCAGTCTTCGGGTCGATGACTTCGAAGATGGCGAGATCCGGATAGAGGTGGTAGCCCGAGTAGACTTCGGGATCACCGGTGGGGCATTCCGCAAAAGCCATGCGTGCCTCGGTGAAGCCGTAGGTTCCAAAGACTTGCACATCGCCCGCGCCCATCTCTGTGAGCATGCTGCGGATCTTGTTCTTCATGCCCGGCGGGACTCGTTCCGCGCCGAGGACGACGGTCTTGACCGAGGACAGGTCGTGCCCCTCCGCAGCGCCGCGACGCAGCAGGTGGTAGATATAGCCCGGCACTCCGAGGATGGCGTCGGCTTTCGTTCTGGCGATGGCGCGCAGGTCGCCAGAGCTGCCCATGACTCGGCCGCCGCCGGTGCTCAGCACCATCATCCCCGTTTCGAGGCCCGCGAAGACCACCTGCCAGAAGGCCAGATGGGGGGCGTAGGGGAAGAGATTCGCGATGCGGTATTCCTGCTCGAGCCCGAGCACATCGACCAGGCGCATACCGGTCTCGTGCAGATTGTCCAGATCGTGCAGAGAGTAGAAGAAGGGCATCGGCTCCGCCGATCGGCCCGTCGTGAAGGACATGAAGCAGGGCGAGAATTCGCGCCGGAGTTGCTTCTTCACCACATCGGATCCGCGCATGAGGCGCTGGGCCAGGAGTGGTAGTTTCTTCGACAGTGGCCAGGCTTGCTTCAAGGAAGCAGCATCTGGCTGCAGGATGAAGTTCTTGAACTGCTGCGGATCATCCGCTGTTGGCAGCAGGTCCTGCTTCGATGTCAGGGGAAGACGTGCTAGGTCAGCGACAGTTCGGATCTGGTCGGGCCGAATCTTCTCTCTATCGAAGAGCGCTCGGTAGTAAGGGTGGAAGGGGTATAGGTACTCCCGAACAAACTTGGCCAGTTTGAGATCCTGAAGCCTGCGTTGGTCCTTCCACGGCAACTGTTGGATTTTCTTCCACGTTGTCATGGTCTACCGGCGAACCCGGTCATCTTCCTATAGCTCGGAGTCTTGCGAATGTTTCAGGCAACAACACCTGGATACCGATCTATCGGAAGACGGCGGCTGTGCCTTGTGCCTGTCCGCGCATATCTCGCAGGCCTGCTCAATGAGCGAAAACGGCAACGGCTCAGTCAACGGTCGCAGCGGCAACTCCGCGAACGGCCAAAATGGAAGGTCGCGTTCAGAGCGACCGAGGACCATCCTTGTCTTGAGTGGTGGCGGCATGCGTGGCTTCGCTCATATCGGAGTGATCCGCGCAATCGAGCGCCTGGGCCTGCAGGTCGACGAGGTGATTGGCACCAGTATGGGGGCAGTCATGGGTGGCCTCTATGCTTCTGGGCGCGACAGCTTTCAGATCGAAGAAGCTGCTCAGGAGATCTCGATCAAGGACTACCTGAAGCTCAATCTGCTCAAGTTCCTGGTCAAGGGCTACCGCCACGCGTCGGTCTACAAGGGCAAGCACTACCGGGAATTCCTGCAGAACAGTCTTCCGCAGCAGGACTTCTCCGAGATGGCGAAGCCCTTCTTCTGCAATGCGCTTTCCCTGACCAAAGGGACGATGCGCTACTTCGGTCTGCCGGACAACTCGCCGGTGCCTGTCGCGGACGCGGTCTATGCCTCCAGTTGCTTGCCAGGTGTCTATGAGCCGATCGAGTTGCTCGGCGACTACTACATCGATGGCGGCATGGCTGAGACCCTGGCGCTCAAGCTAGCTCATGCGCGGCGTGGGGATCTAATCATCGCCGTCGATCTGGCCAGTCACGACCACCATTCCGACACGCCATTTCGGGCGACCTTGCCCCATATCATGTTTCAGACCTATGAGATCATGGGCAAGGTCCTCAATGAGCACAATCTCCACCGCTTTGTGAATGAGCGCGTTGTGCTGATGAAGCCCAAGGTCCGGCACATCGGCATTCTCGATCAGCCTGATACCACCGAAGTAGTTCGCCTGGGTGAGCGAGAAGCCCTGGAAACCCTGACCACGAATCCGCTCACGCGCTACCTCTGTGATCCTGGCATCATCCAGGAAGTGGATCGCACCGTGCCACAGCCTCGTGACTACGTTCACCTTGATGTAGACATGAACGCCTGCATCCACTGTGGGATTTGTGCTGTTACCTGTGCCACCAGCGGCTACGCGGATGTGCCAATGGGAAATGTCGTGCGCAAGCTGCACAACTACGAGTGCACTCGCGATTCGGCCTGCGAACGGAACTGCCCGACCAGTGCGATCCGTCTGCGCAACCTTTGATTGCCGCCTTCGGGCTATGGTTGTTTCTGCGCGCGACGTAAATTGCCCTGCCGATGTGCTGCCGATATGTCCTCGCCTCGCTCCTGCTCGCTGCGCCGATCCTGCCGCAGGATCCGTCGCAGCAAATCCCCCTACCCGAATTGCTTCTCGAGGCTGACGACACAAGAGTCGATCGATCCTGTCGGATCGTCATTCCTCAAGGCCTGGTGATCGAGGATGTGAACGACGATGGCGTCATTCAGATCGTTGCCGACGATATCCGCGTCGAGTTTTCGGCGGGCAGCGTGCTTCGCGGCGCACCCCTGACGCGTAGCTGGGATCGAATGACGGGGATCGGCCTGCGCGTAGAGGGTCACAGTGGAGTCGAGATTGCGGGCATGGATATTCGGGGCTATCGCGTCGGCATCGCGGCGGAAAGAGCCCCTGGGCTGCTCATCGAGGACCTGGTCCTCCTGGACAACTTTCGTCAGCGCCTGCATTCCAGCCCGGAGGTGGCGGATGACGGTCGGGACTGGCTCGACCCGCACCACAATGACTCAGGCGAATGGGCCATCCGCTACGGGGCCGGCATCTCCATCGCAAGTTCGAAGCAGGTGCTTGTGCGTCGCTGCCTGGTGCGACGCGGGCAAAACGGAATCCTCTTGGATCGAGTCGAAGACTCGCTGATCTACGACAACGACTGCTCTTTCCTCTCGGGCTGGGGCCTGGCCCTGTGGCGGAGTTCGCGGAACAAGATCATGCGCAACGCACTGGACTTCTGCATCCGAGGCTACAGCCATGGGGTTTACAATCGCGGGCAGGATTCCGCTGGCCTGCTCATGTTCGAGCAGTGCAAGGCGAACATCATCGCAAAGAACTCGATTACCCATGGTGGTGACGGCGTCTTTGCCTTCGCCGGGCGAGAGGCTCTGGGGCAGAAGCCAGCGGCGACCGATGCTTTTGAGTATCGGCAGGCCGGCAACGCCCGAAACCTCTTCTACGACAACGACTGTTCCTATGCGGCAGCCCATGGCCTGGAGTTGACCTTCAGCTTCGGTAACCGAATCATCGGCAATCGCTTCTCGGGCAATGCCATCTGTGGCATCTGGGGCGGCTACTCCTCGGGCATGGAGATTCGTGGCAATCGCTTCGCAGAGAACGGTGACGCGGGCTACGGCGCGGAGCGTGGCGGCATCAACATCGAGCACGGCAGCGATAATCTCATCAGCAGCAACCAGTTTCAGGGAGATCGCTGCGGAGTCTTTCTATGGTGGGACGAGGACAAGGAGCTTCTGACGACTCCCTGGGCGCTGGCGAATGGAGCTGCCAGCGAAGGCAATCGTGTGCTGCACAACAGCTTCGTCGCGGTCGATACGGTGCTGCAGTTACGCCAGGTGCAAGGCACCGAGTATGGCTTCAACTTAGTGTCGGACTGTGATCGCGAACTCGATCTGGATGAAAGCTCGCGCATCCTGGCCTCCGCGCAGGAAGCAGCGAGGCCTCTCCCCGACATCGCGGCGCAGCTGCCAGAGATCGCGGCCGCTCAGCCTCGTGGCATGCGCAATGCACTCGCCGGCCGGCAGAACATCATCATGGGGGACTGGGGTCCCTGGGATCACCATGAGCCGATGCTGCGAACCTTGCGCAGTCGCGGCTCCGAGCATCTCTATGAGTTCTATTTGGGAGAGGCGATGCTGCGCTACTCAGAGCCCGAGGGTGATCTACGTCTGCAACGCCATCACGCAATCGATCGGCCGGGCAAGCCAGTGCAGTTGCGTGTGAGCAGCGCTGGGAGCTCGGTTCTCAGCTACGATATTCCGATACGGTTCGCTTCCGAGACCCACCGTCTCCGCGGTACAATCATTTCCGCGAACTGGGATCTTCGCGTCTTCGCATGGACCGTAGATCCACGGGAGGATTACCCCGGATGGCTGCGCGAGGCCGAGGAGAATGGCCTCGCCACCCGCATCGATCACCTCGATCTGAGCTATGGCAATGCTGGCCCGAGTCAGCGCAAGCTCAGTGTCGAGATCGCCAATGCTCAGCTGGAACGAGACCGCTTCGGCAGCATTGCGAGTACGAGTTTGCAATTGCCCGCAGGAGCATGGCAGATCACAACCCTCTCCGATGACGGGATACGCGTCAGCGTCGACGACGAGCGCATCATCGACAATTGGACCTGGCATGGCCCGACAGAGGACAAAGGGCGCTTCCAGCTCGAGGAGGACCGGCAGGTGGAGATTCGCGTCGAGCACTTCGAGATCGATGGGTACGCGGTTTTGCGCCTGGACTTGGCTAGGCTTGGGGGTTGAAGCCAAGTGCATTCCACCATGTTCTATTCTCAGCGCACTCTCCTCTACCTGATTTTGGGCACGCTGCTCGCCTGCAGCTCTCAACCAGGCCCGCCGCCGGCAGCCATACCTGACCAGCGCTACGAGCTCGTTGGTGCAGCGGTCTCGCCGCCACAGGACAAGGGTTGGTTGGTGGTTCGACACACGCCGCAGAATCTGGTGTTCTTCCAGCCTGGCTCGGACGAGTTTGGCACTCGCGGTGCCTGGCTACTCTCCTGGGAGGAGGCGACTGAGTTTGTCGATGTCGAAGCCTTTCGCGCCGCGATGCAAGAGCGCATCGCCACGGAGTTTGCAGACGAGCGCTTTCGCTTACTCGAACTCGAGGTGAGCGTCGACCCGAGTCTCGGCAGCTTCGCTCTGCGTAGTCATGCGAAGAGTGAGGACCATGAGGTGCCGGGCTACGCCGGCGAGTTCATGCTCATGGAATCCTACGGCCGGATCTTTCTGCATCCTGAGGATCCCAGCATGGGGATCTGGGTCGATTTCTCCGAGCGATCGACGCCGGGCATGGGGCTCGCGGACCTCCGCGAACAGGCGGAGGCCTACATCAGCAGCCTGGAGATCATGCCCTTCGGGGGCTGATTCCTCAGCCTCCGAACTTCTCCTCGATCATCTTGGCGAAGCGCCGCTTCATCTCCTCTGGCGACACATCTTCTATGCGCGTGCCAAACCACCAGTAGTTGCCACTGGGGTCTTTCACCCCGCCGTTACGATCCCCATAGAACTCATCTTTGGGTTCTTGCACCGCCTCTGCGCCGGCTGTCAAAGCCTTCTTGAAGGCAGCATCCGCGTCCTCCACGTAGAGGTAATTCATGCAGGGCAAGGCGGGCCAGGTGGTCTGCGCCTGACCCATCATGATCGGCGAGTTGCCGACGACGACTTCGGCGTGCTTGATCGTCCCATCGGGGAGTTCGAGGCACTCGCGAACCTCTGCATCGAGTGCCTTCTCCATGAAGTCGATGAGGACGCGAACGTCCTTGACGATGAGGTAGGGGGTCACGCTGTGATAGCCCTCGGGGATCGATTGAACAGGCATGGGTCAGTCTCCTGGGTTTGTGCTAGTTCGGGCTGATGGCCACCAGATGCTGCCTGGTGCGGATCAGGAGGTAGCCATCTGAGATCGCTGGCGTCGCCATGCAGTTCTCGCCCATCTCGTTGGTGGCCAGGAGTTTGAACTCGGGACCGGCCTGCACCACGAAGATCTCACCGCTCTCCCCGGAGAAGTAGAGTTTGCCTGCGGAAGCAACTGCCGAACCTGAGAAGCCCGTGCCGCCGCCGCCGATGCGCTTGCGGTAGATGTTCTCACCGGTCATGGCGTCGTAGGCCGAGAGGATGCCGCCATCGCTGCAGCAGTAGAGGATGTCCTCCCAGACCAGGGGTGTCTGCATGTAGATGCCCCGTCGGGGTTGGATCCAGATGAGGTAGTCCTCTTCCTCCGGGTCCATTCCAAACTCTTCAACCGCGCTGATATCGACGGCGCGGATGGGAGCGGATCGACCATGAGCACTGGTCAGGTAGATCATCTCGTGGGCGATCACCGGTGTGGGAACCGGAACATCGCCGCCACCGGAGGTCTTCCATCGCTCCTCTCCGGTCTCCAGATCGTAGCCGCCGATGTGCTTGTAGCCGTTGAGAATGAGTTGGGACTGGCCCTCCTCCAGGGACTCGTAGACCGTTGGTGTCGACCAGGTGGAATCTTCTTCCCGTGCGACACGCCAGATCTCCTCGCCATTCTCGATGTTCAGGGCGGCCACAAAAGAATCGCCCTCGTGATCGATCTGGACGTAGACCCGGTCAGCATCCAAGACCGGCGAACTCGCAAAGCCCCACTGGTAGCCTCCCTTGTCCGGGTGTCCAGGAGCTCCTGAGTTGATGAAGCCGAAGTCCCGCTCCCAGAGCAGTTCGCCCGCGTGATCGAAGCAGAACAGACCCTCGGAACCAAAGGAGACCAGGACGCGCATGCTGTCACAGGCCGGAGTCGGGTTGGCATGACTCGCCTTCGGATGACGCTTGGCTTCGGGAACGGCTTGCTTGGCAGTCTTCTGCCAAAGGACCTTGCCGTCCTTCTTGTCGAGGCAGATGAGCATGAATGCCTGCTCGCCCTCGTCTGCCACGGATTCGCCGGCGCCGTAGCCCGGTGAACCGAAGAGGCTGGATAATTCGGTCTCACCCTTGGTGGCGACGGCTGTGGTGACGAAGACTCGATCACCCCAGACCACAGGGCTGGAGTGACCCATGCCCGGGATTTTGGTCTGCCACGCGATGTTCTCGCCCTTCTCCACATTCCACGCAGTAGCAGTCGCCGGTCCGTTACTGATCCCGGAGGCCTGCGGGCCACGAAACTGCGGCCAATTGCCAGCGCCGGATTGAGCGAGCAGGTCGGCAGTCCCCAGGCAAAAGAGGCTGGCAAGAATCGAGAATGCTTGGAAGCTGCGTGTGCTGATCATGGCGTTTGCGAAGAGTTGGGCATCCAGGGCTGAGCATAGGGCTCTTGGCAGCCGAAGGAAGAATGGCTGGCCTCGGAGTGCTCAGTCTCGGTCGAAGATGAGCGAGAGGTTGTTGTTCGGCATGGGTCTGGCTTCGCGAATGTGTAGCCCCTGATCGCTGGCGACGGCCACGACATCCTCGAGCTTGCGCAGACCCCAGGCCGGGTTGCGCTCGCGAAGATCCGCGTCGAAGTCTTGGTTGCTCGGCATGGTCGGCACTCCCGCCTGGATGTAGGCCCCATAGAGATAGAGCTTGCCCCCGGGGAGAAGTGCCCGCGCAGCTCCCTGCATGAGACCGAGGCAGGCTTCCCAGGGCGAGATGTGCAGCATGTTGATGGCGAGAACCGCGTCGAGCTCGGTGACCTGCCAATCCTCACTGCAGACGTTCAGTTCGATGGGCTCGTGTAGGTTTGGAAGGTTGGCTTCCGCGACATATGCATGGCTACTCTTCAAGGCGATCGGGTCGATGTCGCTCGGCTGCCAAGAAAGGCCGGGGAACTCTGCGGCGAAGTGGATGGCGTGTTGTCCGCTGCCGCAGGCGATCTCCAGGACCCTGCCCTCTGTTGGCAGGACCTCGCGGAGCACGGGCAGGATCTCATGGCGATTGCGTTCGGCGGAGGGGGAGTGTTCTTTCATCGCAGCAGGATCATCAACGATGTTCCAGGCATTCGTCACCCTGATTCAAGCGCCTGGATTAATTGGGGCGGCACTCGACATCGCTCCCAAGGTTTTGTCTACCCGGAGGCCATGAACTTGCCCTCTCTCGCATCTGCCCTCTCAATACTCGTACTTTTCGCGCATCCGTCCCTGCCTGCACAGGATCCTGCCTGGCAGAAAATCGATGCAGACCTTCGGACGATCTTCGACAACTGGGGCATCCCCGGTGCCAGCGTCGCGGTCGTCAAGGACGATCGGATCGTCTGGGCCGAGAGCTATGGGGTGCGCGAGGTCGGTGAGCAGGACAGGGTCGATGTGGAGACGGTTTTTGCCATCGGCTCCATCACCAAGTCCTTTACCGCCGCCTGCATGATGCTGCTGGTAGAAGAAGGTGTCTTGGATCTCGATCGACCCGTGACCGAGTACAAGCAAGACCTCCGCTTCGTGAACGCCAGGCTCGACGATTCACTTACAACTCGGGATCTCCTGTCCCACCGAAGCGGGGTGAACGCGAACAACCTTGTCTTCTGGGGCAACGGTTGGTCTCGCGATCAGGTCTTGGAAAAGGTCCCCTTCCTCGCCGCCGTCAATCAGCCGGGTAAACAGTTTCTCTACAACAACATCATGTTCCTGGCGGCGGGAGAGGTGATTCCGCAGGTGAGCGAGCACAGCTGGGACGAGTTTCTGCGTGAGAGGATTCTCCAGCCGCTGGGAATGGAGCGGAGCTCGCCCGGATTGGTCGGCCTGGACCGCCTCGAGAACGTGGCCAGCGCGCATTTTCGCGTCGATGGTTCTTGGCAGGCGGTCGAGGCCGTAGATCTACACAACTGCGGTCCCGGCGGTTCCATGTACTCGACTGCGCAGGACATGACGCAGTTCATGCGCATGATGCTCAACGAAGGCGACCTGGATGGAGTGCAGATTCTGGATGAGGTCTTCGTCGCAGAGATGTTCGAGCCGCAGATCGCGATTCCAGCCGCGGGAGGTTACGGCTCGATCATGCCCTTCTCCCAAAACCGCGCCTACGGGCTGGGCTGGTTCCTACACGACTACTATGGCCTGCGAATCGTCGAGCACAGTGGTCAGACCGACTCCATGCACGCAGCGATGATTCTGATCCCCGATTTGGAACTCGGAGTCGTCGTACTCAGCAACGCGCTCAACATCGGTCTCCCACACGCCATGGCCTATCGAGTCGTCGATGCCTTCCTGGACCGTGATCCCGAGCCTGCGAGCAAGGCCTTCCGCAAACTCTGGCAGAGCATGGAATCGACCATGAGCATGAACAGCTTTCAGGCTCCCTCAGGCAGTTGGGCAATTGATCGCGAGACCTTGCCGCGATACCCGGGCAGTTTCAGCAGCAATCTTTACGGTGAGCTGACGCTGATTCTGCGAGAAGGCCGGCTCGAGATCGATCTTCTCGGACGCCGGGGCGTTCTGCACAGTTCAGGACCTGGCGCCTTTTCCGTCGACTGGCGCGGAGACTTGTTCCTTAGTATTTCGGCGCCCCAACTGCGCTTCAACCCGGGAGTGAGCCCACAAGTCGACCAGATTGTCATGCCCGGAGTGGGCAGGTTCAACCGGAAGAACTAGCGCCCTACTTCTTCGCCGCCGCAGCTCCGCCCCAGCGACTGTCCGCGGTCGCCCGTGCACCATCACCAGTGAGGAGAATCGAGTTGGCATCACCCTGCCCGCGCGAGGGCTGAATCTCATGCCCGATGGTCTGCAGCTCCTTCACCATCTCCGCATGCGCCGCGTCCGCGGCACCCATGAAGCGTACCCGCTCCGGGAACCACTCGTGATCCGTGCGCGGTGCATCGATGGCATCGCGTAGATCCATCTCGAAGTCGAGCACATTGATCACGACGCAGAGCACTGTGTTGATGATCGTTCGTCCGCCGGGGCTGCCGGTCACCAGATAGGGGCGGCCGGCCTTGGCGACGATGGTGGGGGTCATGGAGCTCAACATGCGCTTCTCGGGGACGATGAGATTGGCTGGCGTGCCGATGGTGCCGCGACGATTGGTGACGCCTGGCTGAGGGTTGAAGTCACCCATCTCGTTGTTGAGCAGGAAGCCAGCGCCGGTGACGACGACCCCTGAGCCGTAGCCGGCTTCGAGGGTGTAGGTATTGGAGACCGCCATGCCACGACGATCGACCACGCTGAAGTGAGTGGTCTCCCGACTCTCTCCGGCCATGGCGATGGGTGGGCCGAGCTTCTCGCTGGCAGTTGCCTGCTGTGGATCGATGCTCTCGGCGAGTTCCTTGGCGAAGTCCTTGCTGGTCAGGAAGTCCGGGATGTCGACGAAGTCCGTGTCGCCCAGATACTGCGCTCGGTTCGCATAGCCCCGACGCATGGCTTCGATGATCAGGTGGTTGGTTTCGCTGGACCAACGGCCCATAGCGCGCAGGTCATAGAGCTCCAAGATCTGCAGCATCTGTGCCAGGGTGATGCCGCCGGAGCTCGGCGGTGGGGCGCTGAAGATCTCGTAGCCGCGATAGGAGAAGCGGATCGGCACCCGAACTCGGGCGCGATAGCGGGCTAGATCTTCACGGGTGACATAGCCGCCGCCTCGTTCCATCTCGGCTGCGAAGAGTTCGGCGGTCTTGCCCTTGTAGAAGCCATCCCTGCCGTGATCGGCGATGCGCTGCAGGGTCGCGGCCAGGTCGGGGAGCTTCAGGCGGTCGCCGGCCTGCCAGGCGCTACCGTCCTTCTTGCCGTAGACGCGCATGAACTCCTCATTGCTGGAGCTGCGAAGGGCGCCCGAGAGCGAGCGGGCCAGGCCTTCGTTCATGACGAAGCCTTCGGCGGCCAGCTTGACTGCCGGTTCGACCAGTTGCTTCCAGCTGAGGCTGCCATAGATCTCGTGGGCGAGGGCGAGGCCGCGGACCGTGCCGGGGACCCCCACGTAGCGGTGGGTCTTGCGGCTGCCGCCCTCCGCATACATGTCAGGGGTGGAGCTCAGGGGGGCCTTCTCCCGATAGTCGATGAAGACCGGGGGGCTGCCATCATCCGGGTAGATGAGCATGAAGCCGCCACCGCCGATATTGCCCGCCGTGGGGTGGGTGACCGCCATGGCGAAGGCTGTGGCGATGGCCGCGTCCACCGCGTTGCCGCCGCGCTCCATGATCGCCGCCCCCAGATCCGATGCATCCGGTGAGGAAGATGCGACGACGCCGAGATCACCGCTGACATCGCGACGATCTTGTGCGACCAGGGCGCTCGTGAAGGCGAGGGCGGTGACGAGAAGGAGGGCGAGTGATCGTCTCAGCATGGTCTGGCTCCGTGGCTTCCGAGGAGGAGCGGATTAGAGCACATCCCAGTGCCTGCAGCGATACGAGGAGCTATCCTCCAGGCGGTGAGCATGGCGAAAGACAAGCCGAGGAAGACGCGACTGGGGGCCAAGTTGGCCTTGGGGCTCGGCTCCGTCCTTTTCCTTTGCGCGGCCCTGGAGGGCGCTTCGTACCTCTTCGGTGAGTTTCCGGGCCCGCATCAAATGGTGGAGGGCGGCGAGATCGAGAGATTCGGGCAGCATGATCAGCTCCTCTTCTGGAGCCTGCGCCCCTATGCGGAGGACGAGAACGCTGTGCCCTGGATCAACGGAGTTGGCCTGCGCGGGCCGGAGGTCCCGGCCAAGCCTGCCGACGAGTTCCGCATTCTCAGCCTGGGGGAATCTTCCACCTTCGGTGACCAGGTCGACTACGAGCAGTGCTACTCAGCTGTCCTTGAAACCGAATTGAATCTCGCCGGGGGGGAACAGCAGGTGCGCGTGCTCAATGCCGGCGTACCGGCCTATTCGTCCATTCAGGGGGCTCAGTATCTGCGTCATCGCAGCGCCCAGTTCGATCCGGACATGGTGCTGTACTACTTCGGCTTCAACGACTTCTTGAAGGTCGCGAAACTGCACGATCGGGCGGGAAACGACCGCAAGGACGAGGCGGGGCTCACGGACCGGGAGCTCTTTGAAGTACGCAACAGCGCCGCCATGTCGGTGGTCTGGTTCCTCACTAGCCACAGCAACTTCTTCCGCTTTCTCCTGCAGTCTAGTGGGCCCGACCCGGACGCCAAGTTCCTGCCCAACCCGACCCGACTGCGGGTGCCGGAGGAGGATCGCCGCTATGCCTTGGATCTGGCGCGGGAGTACTGCGCTGAGAACCAGATCCAGCTGGTTCTGCTGGTGCCGATCTACGCGGGATTTGGCGACCATATCGCGCTTCTGCGCGAGTATGCCAGTAAACACGCTCTGCCCATCGTGGACCTCCCCAAGCTCCTACCGCCGCGATTCAAGAAGGCGCGCAAGGAGTACTTCTTCGCGGACCATATCCATCCCAATCCGGATGGCCATCGTTTGATTGGCGAAGCCATCAAGGATGTGCTAGCTCCTTTGCTCGGTCGTTGATCCGAGGTGAGGCAGCGGGATAAGGTTCCTGCAAGTGGAGAATCCCTTCTTCATAGTCGGTAGCGGTCGCTGCGGTTCCACCTTTCTCTACCGACTGTTGGAGCCGCATACGAGCATCGGTCTCACCAACGAGGCTCGTGTCGCAGACTTCCTGTACTTCGGGCACCAGTTTGTGTCTCTGCCTGCCCATGAGCGCATGACACTCTCCGTGCAAACGAGCTATGAGCTGGTCGGCCTGATCGGCAGTGAGTTCAACGATGCCTTCTCCAAGATCTATGATCGGCACGCTCGTGAGATGGTCCTCGAGTTCTATCGCGAGCAGTTCCCGCACAAGGACTTTACCCATTGGGGGGACAAGCTCACCGATCCCAATGCCGCCCTGGCCTTCCGCAACCTCTTTGCCAATGCGCGCTACATTATCCTCATCCGCGATCCTCGGGATGTCTTCTGTTCTCTCCGCGCCTTTGCAGCCAAGGAGAAGGTGAAGGCCATCAATGCAGAGCTCTCCAATCTGACTCTCGAGGAGTATTCCGAGTACTGGCTCAACCTCTATCACGGTTCGACCAGCTACCTTCACGGGCACTACCTGCTTCGCTATGAGGATCTAATCGCCGAGCCCTTGGTCGAAACGAAGAAGGCCCTCGCCTATCTGGGTCTCGAATTGAGCGCCGAGCATGCGGCGCGAGTTGCCAGTATGGATTCCTTCTCCGGGCATGGCACCAGCGTGAGTGTCGAGGCCAGTAGCGGGCGCTGGCGGCGAGAGCTGGACAGTTCGGAGGTGGCAAAGGTCGAAGGGATCTGTGGGCAGCTAATGCAAGAACACGGCTATGAGCTCAGCAGCTGAGGGCAGTCGCGGTACCGCCGTCGTCGTTGGCGGCTCGAGCGGCATCGGCGCGGCTTTGGCCAGGCGTTTGGCGCATGAGGCCCGTTCGGTGGCGCTGCTCTCTCGTCGTGCGGATGAGCTGGAGAAGGTCGCGGATGCCATCAACGAGAAGGTCGGTGCCCGGCGGGTCATCGCCTACCAGCACGATGCGGCTGCTCTGCATGAGATCGAGGACACCTTTGATCGCATCGAGGAGGATCTCGGGCCGGTGGAGCAGCTCTACTATGTCGCTGGAATCATGCCGGAGGTAGCCCTCGACGAGTTCGATACGGAGAAGGATCGCAGCATGATCCGGGTCAATACTCTCGGATGCATGGGTTGGGTCAACGCAGCAGCCAAGCGCTTCCTGCCGCGAAAGTCCGGGCTCATTGTCGGCGTCGGTTCGGTGGCCGGCGATCGCGGTCGCTCCGGTCGACCAGGCTATGCAGCCTCCAAGGCGGCTCAGGATTGCTTTCTCGAGGCCATTCGCAATCGACTCTGGCGACATGGAATCCAGGTCACGAGCATCCGACCGGGCTTTGTCGAGACCGCGATGACCGCGGGCCTGCAACTGCGCGGTGCCATCAGCGCTGATCGAGCGGCGCAGCTCATCTTGCGGGCCCGCGATAGACGCAAGGCCATCGCTTACGTGCCCTTCAAGTGGTCCCTGATCATGCGCGTTATCCGTGCGATCCCTTCCTTCATCTTCCGGCGGCTCAATATCTGATGAGCAAGCTGAGCTGGCGAAGGGAGAAGGTCTGGGGTTGGGGACACGCGGTGGGTGGCGAAGCCGAGCTCATCCAGCCGAGGAATAGCGAAGAGATTGCCCAGGCTTTCGCCGAGAGCAGAGGCAGCTGTGGCATCGCATTGCGTGGATCCGGCTGCAGCTATGGAGATGCGGCGACCAACAGTGGAGGGCGCATCCTCGACCTCCGTGGCATGAATCGCCTCCTCGAGTTCGATGCGAAGCGAGGGATCATCCGTGCCGAACCCGGGCTGAGTATCCGGGATCTCTGGCGGCACGCACTTCCTGCTGGCTACTGGCCCGCGGTGGTTCCGGGCACCATGGAGGTCAGTCTCGGTGGAGCTGCCGCCATGAACATCCATGGCAAGAACAACTTTGCCGTCGGCAGCTTCGGTGAGCATGTGGAGGAGTTCACACTCCTGACTCCAGCGGGCGAGAGCCTGCGCTGCAATCGCCAGCAGAACGAAGAGGTCTTTCACGCGGCGATTGGCGGCTTCGGCATGCTCGGCTGCATTACCGAACTCACCTTGCACTTGAAGAAGGTTTACTCCGGTCGCATGCGGGTCTGGGCGATTCCCTGCCGTGATCTGGATGATGGTCTTCGTCTGCTCGAGGATCTACGCGACGAGGCTGACTATCTGGTGGGTTGGGTGGACATGCATGCCCGCGGCGCGCAACTGGGACGTGGGCTGTTGCATCGCGGCGATCAGTTGGCACAGGGAGAGGATCCGGAGGGCGAGAAGATGCTCGACCCGAGTCGCCAGGATCTGCCCGGCGTTCTCCTTGGTTGTGTGCCGAAGTCGTGGATCTGGCCGGGCATGTGGATGGCGACCCGTTGCGGCGCGATTCCCTGGGTCAATGCCCTGCGCTATCGCAGCGGAATGAAGAAGTCCTGGGACTCGCCTTATCTGGAGAGCCATGCCGCCTTTCATTTTCTCTTGGACTACGTGCCGCGCTGGCACTGGGCCTTCCGACCTGGCGGACTGATTCAGTTTCAGCCCTTCGTGCCCAAGGCGGCGGCATCGCGGGTGCTGCGCAAGCTCATCGAATCTTGCCAACAGAAGCGGCTGCTGCCCTACCTTGGTGTCCTCAAACGGCATCGCCCCGATCCCTTCCTCATGACCCATGGGCTGGATGGCTTCTCCATGGCCATGGACTTCGCAGTGCCGACCAGGCAAAGCCGGCGCATTGAACTCTGGCGGCACTGCCAGGAGATGGCCGAGCTGGTCCTCAACGCGGGGGGGCGCTTCTACTACGCAAAAGACGCCATTCTCGCCGCGGACTGCATGGCCAGGATTCATGGTGAGGATAGCCTGCAGAGCTTCGTAGACCTGAAGCAGCGCCTGGATCCGGAGGGGCTGATGCAGTCCGACCTCTGGCGCCGGCTCAGCGCCAGCTAGTCCAGGAGCTTTGCGCCAATCCCCTGCAGGCGAAGCGATTGTGGCTTTCGGGAGGAGTTTTGCGGGTCCTTCCCGAGTCTCTGTTATCCTCTCGCCCTCATGACCCCCGGGAATCAACCCGCCGGGCATGACATCAGCCGCCGATCGCAATGCCATGAAAGGCGCCATCGGCTCCCATCAGTCCGGGCTGGGGCAACCAGGAGGTTGTCAGGGAATCACCCGGGATCCAAGGATCCCCAGGCGGACGAATCCATAACGAGAATTGAAGTGAAGTTTGCATCCCTCGGGCTCAAAGAGCCCATCTTGCGGGGAGTGACTGCTGCCGGTTTCGATCAACCGACCGAAATCCAAGAGCGCGTCATCCCTGCGGCGATGAAAGGCAAAGACCTCATCGCCCTGGCTGAAACCGGCAGTGGTAAGACCGCTGCCTATGGCCTTCCCATCTTAAACCGACTCTGTGGCGGCGAAGCCGGCCTACGTGCGCTGATCCTGGTTCCGACTCGCGAACTCTGCGTGCAGGTAGCCGACAATCTGCGCATCTACGCACGTCACACGGACATGCATGTCTGCACCGCTTTTGGCGGCATCAACATCGGCATCCAGGAGGCTGCCTTCCGGCGCGGCCTCGATGTCCTCGTGGCATGTCCCGGTCGTCTGATAGATCACCTGCAATGCGGCAACTTCGATCTGGATCGAGTGGAAACTCTCGTCCTGGATGAGGCGGATCGCATGCTCGACATGGGCTTCATGCCGCAAATCAGGCGCATCCTGGCGCGGCTCCCAAGCAAGCGGCAGAACTTCCTGCTCTCCGCGACCATGCCCAAGGAGATCGAAAGCCTGGTCTCCAACAACTTTGGCGAGACCGAGCAGATCCAGGTTGGCTCCCGCTCGCAAGCGGCGGAGACCATCACCCATCGCTTTGAGAACATCCTCGCTCCGAAGAAGGAGCCGATGCTCGAAAGCATGCTCAAGAAGCGCGAAGGCAGCGTGCTGATCTTCGTCAAGACTAAGCTTCGCGCTGAGCAGTTGGGTCGCCAACTCAAGCGCGCTGGTCTGCCGGCGGACTCCATTCATGGCGACAAGGGTGCGGAGCAACGGCACGTGGTGTTGCAGGCCTTCTCTCGTGGCAAGACCCGTTTCCTGGTGGCGACGGATGTCGCTGCCCGGGGTATCGATGTCAGCGACATCGGTCTGGTGGTCAACTTCGACATGCCGCGAGCTATGGAGGACTACATCCATCGTGTCGGGCGCACGGGTCGTGCGGGCAATGAGGGCGAGGCGCTTACCCTCGTAACTCGCATGGACAAGGGCATCTTCAATCAGATCCTCACGCACATGCAGAAGTCCGCCGAGGGCGAGGGCCAGGGGCGGATCGTGGTCGATGGCAAGCAGATCGCCGGAGCCAGAGCAAGCAAGGACAAGGAACGTCGCTCTCGCGAGGAAGAGGGTGCGAGCTCGGAGAGGCGCGAGAAGCGCGAATCGAGAGGGCGCGGTCGCGAGCGCGATCGGAAGCCCCGCGAGTCGGCCCGCAATGGCGAGGCGCGGACTCCGCAGGAACCACGTAGCAAGCGGGTTGCCGGCCGAGAGGTCGCTCTCTCCCGGCGCTCCATGCAGCCGCCGAAGTTGGCCAGCGACGTTCTCTTCGGCGATGAGCCGCATGTGGAGCCGGTCCTCGAGGACGCAGCAGCCAAGAAGACTCGCGGTCGGGCGCGCAGGGGCAGTCGAAGGTCCTAGCCTCGGGGGTTGTGCTCGGTCCAGGCGACGCGCCGCCAACAGCAGGCTATCATTTGCTATAGCTTCCCCTGCCCCCGCTTTCTCCCGCCTATGTCGCGTCCCAGCCACCTGATCTGGAGCGTTTCCCTCTGGCTAGTCCTCTCACTGCTAGCTAGTGCTGCGGTCTGGGTTGGGAGCGGCGTGATCGCAGACCTCCGGGCAGATGCCCAGGTTGAGTCGTGGTGCGCAGAGGACTACGAGCTCGACGAAACAACGGCTAGTGTGTTTGCCCCGAGCAAGCTGCTGACCTTTGAGTTCACGCTTGCGCCGGAGGATTTAGCTCACATGCGGAGCGATCCCAGGGCGGAAGAGTACGTGCCGGCACAGCTCGAACTCGGACTGGAAGTGGTGGGCCTGGTCGGCCTACGTTTCAAGGGGGATGGTGGGACCCTCTTCAACTACGAGGATGAGCACCTGCCGCCAGACAATCTCCCCAAGCTCTCGCTCAAGGTGCATTTCGGAAAGTTCGCGAAGGGCCAGCGCTTTCGCGGCCTCGAGCGCCTCAATTTCCACTCGATGAGCAACGACCCCTCGCTGATGCGCGATCGAATTGCCTATGGCAGCTTCCGAGCTGCAGGTGTGCAGGCTCCCCGCTCTGGGCATGCGCGGGTTGTGGTCAACGGTGAGTTTCAAGGCGTCTTCGCAATGGTCGAGCAGGTTGACTGGTCATTTGTCGAGGAGCATCTCGACGATACCGGCCCAGGAGTCCTGTACAAGGAAGTTTGGCCGCAGTGGGCCAGCGCCGGTTTCTACAGGTGGAAGATCAAGGAAGACCCTGCTGAGTCAGGAGTTGCTCCCATGCTGGCTTTGGCGGCGGAACTCAGGGAAGCGCAGGAAAGCGAGCTGCCCGATGTCCTCGGGAAGTACTGCGACATGGACAGCATGCTGCGCTACCTGGTGGTCGATCAAATCCTCTGTAATTGGGATGGAGCGACTCGACTCAGATCGCGCCTGTCGGCACCAACCAGGAACTTCTTCAATCACAACTACTACTGGTACCAATCCTCGCTCGGGAAGCTGACCTTGATTCCCTGGGATCTCGATCAGACCTTACAACTCGATCACCCGTATTCAGCGGTGCCTTCGTTTAGCGAGCTAGACGCCAATCCTGAGATTCTCTATCCGGGATACGAGGATGCCTTCGCGATCGCCCCCGCCTCCGATCCGCTGATCCGGGCCGTGGCTTTGTATGCCCGTGGACGCTTCGCGAATGAAGTGGAGTCAGTGCTCGCGGGAGTCTTTGCCGTGGATTATCTGGAGGCGAAGATCGCGGAGTGGACCAAGCTATTGCGGCCATCCTTGGCTCTCGACCCGCATGTGGACCTCGCGGACTGGGATAGGGGGGTCCGGGGATTGCGCCTGGAGATTGGGAAGATCCACGCCTGGATGGGTGAGGTGGTCGCTGAGAACGGGCGCGAATCCAAGTGACTGTTGCCGAATCGCGCTTGCGGCTTAGCTCAGCCTTCACGCTTTCTTTCCCCGCAGGCTTCCTGCTAGCATCAGCCCATGCCTCCCCCAGGAAAGATCCTTGGCCAAGTCTCGGTCAATGGTGATCGGCATGAGCTTGCCTTCGCCCCGCACAAGACCCTCCTAGAGGTCCTGCGCGAAGACCTCGATCTCACCGGCACCAAGCACGGCTGCGAACTGGGCGAGTGTGGTGCTTGCACGGTGTTGGTGGATGGCAAGCCGATCTTGTCTTGCCTCATGCTCGGCATCGAAGCCCTCGACCGTGAGGTCGAGACCATCGAGGGCATGGCCGTCGATGGGGAGTTGCATCCGCTGCAGACCACTTTCGCCGATCTTGGCGCCTCTCAGTGTGGCTACTGCTCAGCTGGCTTCATGCTCACCGCAAAGAAGCTGCTCGATCGAGAAGCGCAGCCGGATCGCGATCGCATTCGCCAGGCGCTCTCCGGAAACCTCTGCCGCTGCACCGGCTACATCAAAATCTTCGAGGCGGTTGAATTGGCGGCGGCCAAACTGCGCGGCGAGTCAGCCGAGGTGAGTCGAGAGACCTTGCATGGCCACTGAGTCGACCTCCACCCAGGACCCGGTCCTACAGGACGCGCCGGAACTGAAAGTTGTCGGTAAACCCTGGAGGCGCATCGATGCGCGTTCGCAGGTGACCGGTCAGATTCGCTATGCGGATGACCTGGTCATGCCGCGCATGCTCTTCATGAAGCTCAAGCGCAGTCCGAAGGCGCATGCACGCATAGTCAGCATCGATGTGAGCAAGGCCCGTGCCTTACCCGGGGTGAAGGGCGTGCTAGTCGGCGCGGATCTGCCCATCACCTTTGGCATCCTGCCGGTGAGCCAGGATGAGCATGCCCTCTGCCCGGACAAGGTGCGCTTTATCGGCGATCCGGTGGCGGCGGTTGCCGCTCTCGATGAGGAGACGGCCCAGGAAGCCTGCAAGCTCATCGAAGTGGAATACGAAGAGCTGGACTTGATCGGGGATCTCTGGGATGCCCATAGAAAGCCCGAGCCCCGGATCCACGATTACGGCAAGGGCGGCAATTTCCACCGTATCGAGAACTTGGAGTTCGGTGATCTGGCGGCTGGCTTCGAAGAGGCGGCACATATTCGCGAGGACATCTTCTTCTTCGAGGGCAATACCCATTTGCCCATGGAGGAGCACTCAACTCTCGCCTGCTACGATCCCAACGGCAAGCTGAGCGTGCAGAGCAGCACGCAGACGCCGCACTATCTGCATCGTGCCCTGGCCAAGGTCTTGGCCGAGGACATCCCTGCGCACAAGATCCGCGTCATCGCCACGCAGAATGGCGGCGGTTTCGGAGGCAAGAGCGATCCCTTCAACCATGAGATCGCCGCCGCAAAGATGTCCATGGTCACCGCGCGGCCGGTGAAGATCACTCTCACTCGTGAAGAAGTCTTCTACTGCCACCGTGGTCGGCATCCGGTGCTGATGAAGTCCCGCATCGGCGTGAGCAAGAGCGGCGAGATTCGTGCCCTCGACTTTGAGAGCTTTCTCGATGGCGGCGCCTACGGTTCGTACGGCACGGCTAGCACCTTCTACACCGGCGCCCTGCAGACCGTGACCTACAAGGTGCAGAACTACCACTTCCGCGGTGCGCGGTACTTCACCAACCGAGCGCCCTGCGGGCCGAAGCGCGGCCATGGCACGCCCCAACCACGCTTTGCCCTGGAAGTGCAGCTGGACAAGATTGCCTGTGACCTGGGCATGGATCCGGCGAAGTTGCGCTTGGACAATCTGGCGCCTTCCGATTCGCTCACTGCGAACTTCTTGAAGATAGGCTCCATGGGGCTAGGCCCCTGTATCGACAAGGTTGTCGCGGGCTCGGGATGGAAGGAACGGCGTGGCAAGCTGCCCGAAGGTCGCGGGCTCGGCCTGGCCTGCAGCTCGTACATTTCCGGTGCGGGCCTACCGATTTACTGGAATGCCATGCCGCACTCGGGGGTGCAGCTGCAACTCGATCGCAGTGGCCTCTGCACGATTTTCTGCGGCAGCACCGAGATCGGACAGGGCAGCAATTCCATCCTGGCCTACATCGTCGGAGAGATCCTTGGCCTCGATCCGCAGGACATGCGGGTGGTGACCTCGGATACGGATCTCACGCCCGTAGACCTTGGGAGCTACAGCAGCCGCGTCACGGTGATGACCGGCAACGCGGCCATGCAGGCTGCCGAGCGCGTGCGCGCGATCATCAGCCCGGTGGTGGCGGAGAAGCTTGGCGTTCCTATGGGGCGCCTGAGCTATGCGGATCGACGCATCTTTGACGTTGAGAACCCGGAAGTTGGCATGGACTTCACCGCAGCGGTGGGCATCACCGAGGCGAAGCATGGCACCATCGGCTCGACGGGTTCGTACCGTCCACCCAAGTTTCCTGCCCGCTTCAAGGGTGGCGGGGTCGGTCCAAGCCCCTCGTACAGCTACACCGCGGCGGTGGTGGAGGTGGATGTGGATCCAGAGACGGGCATCTACAAGGTGGACAAGATCTGGGTCGCTCACGATGTGGGCCGTGCCATCAATCCTGCCTTGGTGGTTGGCCAGGTCGAGGGCGGCGTCTACATGGGGCTGGGCGAGGCGATGATGGAGGAGATGGCCTATCGCCGGGCGCGCTTTGGCGTGCAGCGCGGCCCTTCCATGCTGGAGTACAAGAGCCCGACGAGTATGGAGATGCCCGAGGTGATCACCTATCTCATCGAGGAACCGGATGCGAACGGACCCTTCGGCGCCAAGGAGGCTGGACAGGGACCACTGCTGCCGATCATGCCGGCGGTTGCCAATGCGGTCTTCGATGCGGTCGGCGTGCGCGTGGATGAGATCCCGGTGACACCCGAGAAGATCTTCGCCGGTCTGGAGCGCAAGGCAGCGGGCAAGGAAGCACGCTTCGGCCCGAGCAAGGTGCCCGATGTGGATTGGCCGGCTTCGCGCAAGGTGCTCACCCCATGGCA
>JAJFFD010000151.1 GCA_021776805.1 Planctomycetota bacterium | reverse complement strand
CTCTTCATCGGTCTGCTCGTCGCCGTCTCTTCCGTTGGCGTCGACATGGCACCGCTGTTGGCCATGATTGCTGCCGCGGGTTTGGTAGTTGGTCTGGCTCTACAGGGCACCCTGTCGAACTTTGCCAGTGGACTGATGCTGCTCGTCTATCGTCCTTTTGACGTCAAGGATGTTGTGGTCTTGGATGGGGTCACCGGCAAGGTCGAAGACATGACCTTGGTTTCGACCACGATCTTGACTGTGGACAACAAGCTGGTCGTGATCCCCAATAACTCGATCTGGGGCAACACCATCACCAATGTGACGGCCAAGGACACGCGACGTGTGGACATGACCTTCGGAATCGGCTACTCGGACGACATTCCTAAGGCTGAGAAGATCTTGCTCGAAGTTGTCAGCGCTCATTCCAAGGTCCTCAAGGATCCTGAGATCAATATCAGGGTTGCCAACTTGGGCGAGTCCTCGGTGGACTTCATCGTCCGCCCCTGGTGCAAGACCGACGACTACTGGGATGTCTTCTGGGATCTCACTCGCGATGTGAAGTTGCGCTTCGATCAAGAGGGAATCTCCATCCCCTTCCCGCAGCGCGATATCCATGTCATCCCTGTCGGTTCAGAAGGCGAGCAAGCTGCGACAACCGAGCCCACGGTCGTCATCCCGGCCCTGCCGCCCAAGGCGAAGGGCGCATCCGGCATCACGGCAGATGCCGAGTCGGAAGCGGCAGATGCTGAAAGCAATCCCTAAGTCCTAGTCACGACGCTGACTGTCGGCGCGTTCGCGTGCGGCGGTCAGCGTTGCATCAGCTCGCTCGCACCAAACATCCATGGCGGTCTTGCCGTCAGCGACCCAGGTCAGTCCCGAGGTGTCGATGCGCTTGCCCTTGCGGACTTGAACCACTGCGCCGATCTGTTGCCCAGAGGCCGTGTCTACCAGCTCGCCTTCCATGGCGGCGCCGCCGAGCCCGGTGCCGAGTAGCAGGCGGGAAGGCGTGATTACCGAGGAGAGTGGGCGGGAGGCGAGGACATCGGTGATCGCCACCCGGACGCGAAGCACAGCATCGCCAGACTTGTCGACGATGTGGAAGTGCTTGCCGAATGTCTTGGTCAGAACCTCCTGCCAATAGGAAGTCAGTTCATCGAGTTGGGCGTCGCTGAGCTCGTCCTCCTTCTCCTGGGTCAAGCGCACCTTGACCCGATCGATGATGACCGCGCTGTAGTCCGCAGGATCCCAGGTCTCGCTCACCCAACGCCAGACGTCTTCGTTTTCCTGACGGAGCTTGCTGTAGTCGCTCAGGAAGCCAGTTCGCCTCGCCTCCAAGCTGCCGCAGCCGATGAGGATGGTCAGGAAGGTCAGGCTGGCGAGGAGCTTGCTTGGGACAGGGGTCATGCGGGAAGAATGGACTGGGTGAAGCGCGGAGACAAGCCTGGGAAGAACTAGCTGCTCAATCGTGGCAGGATCCAGTCCGCCACATGGCTCGCCATGAGCTCTGCGCTCTCGGAGAATACATGGTCAACCTGTGGCAGCACACGCAGCTCCGCCTGGGGTCTTGCTGCCTGGATCATGTCCGTAGCGTCGCTGAGGGGCACCACCGTGTCCGCAGTGCCGTGGAGCAAAAGCCAAGGGACTGTGATCTCGCTGCCATGGTCCAGCACCGAGCGAATCCTGGCCATGTCGTCCATGTAGACCCGGGACAGAGGGCAGTCCGCCTTGTCCCACATGGTTGAGTTTCCCGCCTCCTGATCACCAAACTTGCGCATGGCGAAGTCCGCTGTGTGCACCATGCCGGCGAGGGAGATCAGCTTGCGGATGCGAGAGTCGCGGGCGGCGGAGAGGACCCCCACGGCTGCACCCATGCTGTGACCGGCGTAGGTGATCTGTCGATCCGGAAGGGCATCGAGAACGGCGCGGAGGTCGCCAACTTCCTTGCTGATCGTGGAGTCTTCGAAGCGGCCTTCGCTATCACCATTGCCGGAGAAGGAGATGCGCAAGCATGGCATGCCAGCGGCGCTCAGGACTCGTGACAGAGTTTCTGCCCAAGGTCGGTCCTTGTTGCCGGTGACCCCATGGCCGATCACCAGGATTTCCTTCGCCTCCCTGTGGACAGGGCTGAAGGCGCAATCGATGCGTTCGCCCTGTTCGTTTCTGATCTCGGGATTCATTCGCCTGGTCCTGCGGTCTAGTCGAACATGATGACGGAGCGAATGCCGTCCTGAGCTTCCATGAGCTCGAAGCCCTTGTTGACTTCGTCCAGGCTGAGGTGATGGGAGACAAAGCCGTCGAGCTCGAGATCGCCAGCCAGGTACATGTCGACGAGCTGGGGCACATGCGTGCGACCCTTGGCGCCACCAAAACTGCCGCCCTGCACCTTCCTGCCGGTGATCAGGAAACGCGGAATAATGTCCAGGGTCTCGCCCCTGCCGGCGACGCCGAGCACCGTGCAGAGTCCCCAACCCATGCGTGCCGCTTCGACGGCCTGGCCCATGACATCCACTCTACCCGTGGCCTCGAAGGTGTAGTCGGCACCGAAGCCATCGGTTCGATCGAGGATGGCCTGCACCGCGTCGTCGCCGGCGGGAATGACCTCAGTGGCGCCGAATTGCTTGGCGAGCTCGCGTCGGGGGCCGGAGGGGTCGACCACGATGATCTTCTCGGCGCCACGGAGCTTGGCTCCGACAGCGGCGCCGAGGCCGACCATGCCTGCCCCGAAGATCGCCACTGTCGAGCCGGCTTCGACTTCCGCCTTCCAAAGTGCCGCCGCGATGCCAGTGGTCGCTCCGCATGCCAGGAGGCAGATCTTGTCGAATGCGGCGGCCTTGTCGACTTTGGCCAGAGCAATCTCAGGCATGACCGTGAACTCGGCAAATGTCGAGGTCCCCATGAAGTGACGCATGGGTTCTCCAGCGCGCGAGAGTCGCGAGCTGCCATCCGGAAGGAAGCCCTTGCCCTGTTGCTCACGGATGGCGAGGCAGATGTTGGTCTTCCCGGAGCGGCAGTGGATGCACTGCCCGCATTCCGGCGAGAAGAGGGTGACCACGTGGTCGCCTGGGGCGAGGCTGGTTACAGAGCTGCCGATCTCTTCGACGATGCCAGCACCCTCGTGGCCGAGGACGCATGGCTTGTAGCCGGAAGGATCGGCGCCAGAGGCGGTGTAGAGATCCGTGTGGCAGACCCCGCATGCCTTGAGCCGAACCAGTACTTCACCCTCCTTCGGGGCGGCAAGGTCGACTTCTTGGACGGCGAGGGGCTGACCGAACTCTTCGAGAACGGCGGCGCGCATCTTCATGCGGCGGAGTCTAGCGGGCGCTGGGGATGTCGGTCAATTTGCCATCTTGAAAGGACAGGGCGATGGTTCGGATTCGACCCCCTTCATAGATCTTGGCGAAGCTCAAGAGCCGTTGTCCCTCACCGAGATTCGTATCCATTCTGGGGCTGCCAAAGACGCGGATGACCTCTTCGATGCTCATGCCATGCTGAAGCCCCGCGACTCTCTTCTTGAACTCCTCTGGATCCGCATCTCTGGCTTCTGCCTGCGGCTCGCCAGGGAGCCCTTCTGAAGTGCCCTGGCTCGTGCTGCAGGCCGAGAGCGTGCAGATCACGGACAGAGCGAATGCCCTGCCAAGTCCTCGAGAGATGAACATCACCTGCTTCGTCGACTGCTGTGTGTCTTGACTGGAAGACTTCCAGCTAGCGGACGAAGTTGCCGGCGTCCCCTTGGTTCAGGCCGTTGGCATCGATCCACGCATTGAGAATGATGCCGCTGGTTGGGTTGCAGAGCTTCTGCACCAGGATGGAGCCCAGCGGTCCGGCCAGGTTCGGATTGTCCGCGCCATCACGGAGATTTGGTCCGACGCCTGGATCCAGAAGTGGGTGAGTGCTCGATGCTTGGGAGACACCATTGTCATCCACAATTCGGTCCATGTTGAAGCGAACGCGCGCTGGATCAAAGTTGTTTGCCGGTGCCTGGCCTTCACAACCCTTGCGGTTGGCATCCGTGTCCAATGGGTTCACTGCACAGCCATCATCGTCGAAGAGGAAGAGGCCGCTGCCCAGGCCAGCTACCATGTGCACCCAGAGCGGTGAGTTCATCTGGTTACCCGGGTTCTCACCGATGTGGGTCTTCAGCAGATCGAAGTCCAGGGCGCCGAAGTCATTGCCCGCCATCGCTGTGCGGAAGTCCGAGTATTCAGTGGCGTAGGTGCTCAGGCCAGTGGTGGTCAGGTGGCAGGCGACGCAGTAGCGGGGACCCTCATTGCTCGAGCTGACCTTGCCGCGGATCGAGTGCGCCAGCATGGCGTTGTGGCTCAAGGCCGGGAAGGGCTTGGAGGGGTCGTTGCCGTTGCCGTTGCGGTCGCTGAAGGCGAAGACATCCGAATCCGTGTTGTTCAGGTCTTCGTACTGGAAGAAAGTGACCGTGTTCGGGCTGGTTTGCGCGATCTTGTTGTCCGCGCCGACACCCAGTTGGAAGAAGACTGGTGACTGATAGACAAAGTCCGCATTCCGTTCTCGGAAGACGATGCGATCGCCGGTGATGTTGCTGAAGTTATTGCCGGTGTTGTATTCGCCCTCCAAGTGGCAACCCATGCAGGTATTGGTCCAGGAGGAGTGGCAGGCGGCGCAGTTCATCGAGTCCGAGTGCGCAAAGCTGCTCGGCGTATCGCCGGTTTGCCTCGGGCCGATGCCCGTCTGCGGATCACCGTCCTTGCGGCCCATGGCGTATGAGGCGGCAGGCGTGTAGATCGGGTTGTTGCTCACCGGGTGCATCTGTCCGCTATCCACGACCGTGTCGCGAGTTTGCGAGATGTAGTGGCGGAGGCCGGTCAGTCGACTCGTCAGGTAGTAGTCGCCATTGCTTTCCCGGACCACATGCGGCAGCGGATTGCCCTTTGCGTCGACGGCCAAGTCAGCGGTGCTGCCGTCGTGTGCCGTGCCAGACACCGTAGTCGCGTACGAATCGATGGTGCCGTGGCAGGTTTCGCAGCGCACTGCGACTGCCTGCTCCATACGGCTCATGATCGAGGCGCTACTCGGATTGTTCACGTCGCCACCGTGCAGATCGTAACTGCCGTGACAGTCGATGCATCCCATGCCTGCGTCGTAGTGCACGTCCGCCGGCGTGTCATCGCGACCATCGCCGTCGTAGTCTTCGAAGCGAAGGTATTGATTGCGATTGCGGCCGTTGAAGGTGTTGTTGCCCACTGCCGGATCAAAGAGACGGGTATCTCCCGAGGTGTTCTGGTAGGAGACCGGATTCGAGGGGTACTGCACGCCACGGCGAACGTCTTGATTCTGATCCAGGCGGATGCCCCAGTACTGCATGACCGTGCGGTTGGATCCCTGGTGGCAACCAGCGCAGGTGTAGTCATCGATGCCTTCGATGGTCGTGCCCGATGGCAGGGTCTTGTGGACGCTGGCGATCCGGTGGCTACGCACGTGAGAGCGCTCGGGGGCATCGATGTCGTCCGGATCGATCGGCTCGAGCTTGTTCACGTTGGGATCCTGCGAACCACTGCGGCCATCCAGGCTGTACGGCATGTGACAGGCTGTGCAGCCGGAGCTTCGATAGTCGCCGTAGCGGTTGTTGGCGCCGGCGCTACCGAGGTGACAATCTCCGCAAGTGAAGGCAACCTGTTCGTGGTAGAGATTCGCCAGATTGGAATTGGTGATGACCTGGTTGTTGGCCGCCAGATCGCCGATGAGGCCTGGCGAATTGTAGGCCTGATTGTTGTGCAGATTGCTGCCACCGAATTGGTTGCGCACACTGAACACGAAGAACTCGAGCAGCCTGCCGACAGCGCCGACCTTGGCTGGATCGAAGACGTAACCCGCCTTCTGCACCGCCCGGAACGCCAGGTCGGCGGCGGTATCCTCAAAGAGGCCGCGGTTTTGGGTGAGCGCGTTCTCGGCGCCGGCTGCATACATGGCGCCGGAGAAGATGCCAGCGGAGGTCGCCAGAGGGCTTCCCGAGACTACTTCCGCATGGGCCGTGTGGCATTGACCACAGCCTTGGCTGTTGTTGACGACTCGCAGGTCACCGGGATTGATAAAGCGCAGGTAGTCGAGGGGCGTGTAGGTGACGCCGTTGACCGTGTAGTTGGCAAACTTGTCGATGCCCGTGAGAGTGAGTCGATTGAAGTAGGCAGTGGTGTTGTTGATCAGGTTCTGATCATCACCGATCTCCGGAGGAGTTGGCACGTGGCTCGTAACCCGGTCGACGCCATTGGGGTTGCCGCCGTGGCAAGTCGTGCAACTCAGATTGGCAGCGCCGGGAAAGGGGTGTGGATTGAGAAGGCCAGGACCCGCGTAGTCGTTGTCCTGCGAACCGTTGTGGCAGGTCATGCACGATTCAGCGTTGCCTACGGAACCGCCATCACGACTGCCCGAGTCCGCGCAGCCCGCAAGGAGCGCGAGCATAGGAAGGAGAACCAACCTGCCTGTTATCTGATGACCCATATGTAACCCTCTGCGCTCTGACCAGACGCGACGGACCCCAGGACCGGGAACGTCGCAAACTTGGACATCAACCCTCATCGACCGCCCGGCGAGAGACTTGAGGAAAAAGTTTTGACTGTTGGTGGAGCGAGGCTCGAACCGGGATGTGGGGCCCTACGCAGCCAGTGGCAGCGGTGGTTCATCACCTTTGAATTTGCCAAGCTCTGATTCCCCCCGTCCCGCTTTCGCCCTAGTTGATTCGACCCTGATTCCAGCGAGTCGGCAGATGGCAGCGATCACATCGGTCCACCCAACCCAGTGGGATATGCGGTGGATTGTTCGTGCCATTCAGATCATCGACGTGACAGGTGAGGCACTCGTTATCCGTCGGTAGGAAATTGCCATTGAAAGCACCTGGGTGGCAGCGATGGCAGGCGGTGACCGCGTGCGTGCCTTCCAAGGGGAAGCCGGTGCGGTTATGCCGTTCGATCATGCCCTGGGCGCGCCAGGTGTTCTCCCCGTGGCAGGAGCTGCAGTCGTTTCCGAGTTCACCGTAGTGCGTGTCCTCGTGACAGCCGGTGCAGCCCTGGGATTGGAACACGGCAACCGGTCCCCGGTCATTATGGCAGCGCAGGCATTGTGCCCGATTGTGCGCACCCTCGAGCTTGACCCCGGTGCGGAGTTCGTGATCGAACTCGAAGTTCTCCGTGAGCGTGGTCCAATTCTCGCCTACGTGGCAGAGACGGCAGTCGCCGGGAAAGGAGTCGTGCGGTAGGACGGGTCCGAGGCCGGCCCACCAGCGATAGCGTTCGCCGGTCTGTAGATCCGGCGTGACGCAAGCTACTACGATGAGAGCAGCGAGCCCAAGGATCACGCGCCGTCTTTTGTTTAGCTGTATGGCCATGGGAAGAACTCAGAAACTCTTGTTCATGTCGAAACCGACGGCCCAGGAAGCATCATCATCGAAGATGAAGAGGTCGCCGAATAGGGATAAGAGCCAGTCTTCGCGCAGATTGAAGCTGCGACTGGCGCGGATGCGATGTTGAATCAGGTCGTTGGCGTCGGCAGGGAAATGGTCAAAGTTGTGACCGCTGATCTCATAGAACAGATCCCAGCGTCCGCCATCGACGTACTTGCCGTGATTGAGCCTGACGCCGACGACCTTGCTGAACTTGGCGAGATCACCGAAGGCTGTAAAGTCCGTGTGGCTGCGGTCGCTCAATAGGTCCTGGAAGTCCCAGCCCAGCTCGGCGGATCCACCTGTCTCGCGTTCGTCGTCCCAGCCACTCAGAACCGTGTGGAAGCGGGTGTCTTTGCCCCAGATCTGCCATGCGCTGAGAGTGAGCCGATCATAGCGATAGTCTTCAATGCCGGCATTGCCTGGAAAGATGAAGTCGTCGTTGCGATTGATGTCCGGGAACTGACTGTGCCGGTAGGTGAGGTCAAGGCCGGCCCCATCCCAGCGTCGTGCGAGAGATGCGACCGCCATGGTGACCTCGAGGGCCGAGTCCTTCAGGTTGTCGCTGCCCGTGTAGATGTCGACCCAGATGGTGCTGTTGAAGTCCCAGCCCTCCGTAGGCAGGATGCGGACCTTGCCGACAACCAGATCTCGATCCGCTGCACCATTGTGCAGAGTCTTCTGGTAGCCGAGGGTCGCTGTCACCCGCTCACGATCATCTGCGGCCCAGCGGTAGTAGGCGGCAAACTGAAAATCGTCGCCACTGTTCAGGTCGTCACCGAGTTCGGGCATGAAGCCCATGCTCGCGCCAATTCGATCCGCATTGTCCAGTCGATGTCCCCACTCCACCCCGTCGACCAGTCCGAATTCGGGCATGCCATGCTGCAAGAAGCGACCGAACTCCCAGCGTGTGCGTTCGAAGCGTGAGCCACCCTGCCAATAGGAGAATCGCTTGGGGTAGATGTCGACGCCAGTCTTGTCGTTGACTTCGCGACGGTAGTCAAACTCCGTGTCGATGGTGATGCCGCCACCCAGGTCGAAGGGATTGAGGACATCCACGTGGGCACCAGCGCGGAAGTAGGAGTTCTGCGAGCCCTCTCCACGTGTCTGGGCAAAGCTTCCCGAAGAGTAGATGTTGCCCGTGACTTCCATCTCCCGCTCTTCTGGGCGAATCGGCTTCACCAAGGCCAGGAGTGCCATGCCATCCTGATAGTCTTCGTCCCGGTTGCGCCAGCCTGGATGCTCTGGTGGCAGTTCTTGTGGCGGCACCTCTGTCTTGGGGACAGTCGGCTCTGGAATAGGAGTTGGAGTCGGCTGTCGCGGCCGCTGGGTTCGCTGTGGGTTTCGCGAGGAAGGGATGAGGACTTGTCCTCGGGACCCCACTCTGGGTATCAGACTCTGATCGCGAATCTCGACGATGGCACTGCGATCATCGACCTGTGTCACGTTGCCGCGGGAGAACTCGGTTCCTCCCTCGAAGAAGATGACTGTGTCACCGAGCTCGACGCGATCACTCTTGCCGCGGTCGACTATGACGACGCCGGGCGCAGCGCCGCGGGAGCTGACGCGCAAATCAACGTGCACGTACTTGGTCTCCTGAGCTGTCGCCTGGCGGTTGCAGAGCAGGCCCAGTCCGATCATTAGCAGGATTGCTGGTCTCATCCCTACCTCGCCTTTTTCGGCCGCAAGGGACCGCTCTGAGTGCCATGACAATCGACGCAGGAAGTACCTAGCGGTCGATAGCGGATGATCTCGGTGTCGCCGTGGGGAAACGGCTTGTGGCATTCGCCACAGGCGAGATCTTCGTGTGCATCACCCAGGAGGAATTGGGAGTGGATGGAGTGATTGAATGAAAGTGCGGTGAAGCTGGCCGCCGATCGGTGGCAGCGTTCGCAGTTGATTAGCCCTTCATTGGCGAACTGGCCGCCATGTGGGTCTTCGTGGCAGTCGGCGCAGCGTTGGCTGGCGGCGTGATCCCAGGTCCGGCCAAAGGAAGTTGGCTCTTGCAAGGGTTGGTGACAGGAGGAGCAGCCGGTCTCGGCGTGGACACCCTCGAGGGCGAAGCCGGTCCAGAAGCCATGGTCGAAGCCATCCGGGAAACTGCGGAATGAGGCCTGCACATGGCAGCGTGCGCAGCCCTCCTGACCTTCGATCTCTTCGGGCTGGCCAGGCTTGCTGAATTCGCCTTCGTGTGGATCCGCGTGGCAGCTGTGACAGCCCTCGAATTCACCGAAGTGCTCACGCACGATCCCCAGGCGCCGACCGAACTGATCTGGCTCCGGACTTCGCGGGTGACAGGTTTCGCAGCCGTCTTGCTCGTGAGCGCCGCTGACCGCAAAACCGGTCCATTGCTCATGGTCGAAGACATCCGCAGGCACATCCGAGAAGGTGGTCGCCAGGTGGCAGGGTGAGCAGGTTCCGGTGAGCACATCGTTGAGGGCGGTAAACTCGTCGAAGTAGCCGAAGTGCGCATCCTTGTGGCAGTTCTCGCAGCGATCCGGGGTGCCATTGAAGACCCGCGGCCCGTCCGAGCTCGGCAGATGGTGGCAGTCGCTGCAGTCCGCTTCCAAGTGGCTGCCATATAGATCGATGCCCGTGTTGCCGTGCATCTCGACGCTGTAGGCGTGCGGCTCGAAGTGAGTGCGATCGTGACAGGCGATGCAGCCCTCGACTGCATAGGCGCCGTCATCAAATTGGCCGCCGTGGGGATCCTCATGACAGACCCGGCATTCATCCGCCTTGCGTCCCGGGTAGCGAGCTGCGAAGTCGCCCAGCTCCAGGGCATGACAGTCGGCGCATTCTGTCTGATCATGGGGAAGATCGAGGCTGAAGCCCGTTGTCGCATGCTGTTCGGGGCTCAGAGACAGGCCTGGCTCGGTAAAGCTGGCATGCTCCGGCTTGTGGCAATCGGCACAGACCGCATCCGAAGTGCTGTCCTGCAGGTCGGCGACCGCATCCATGAAACCCCAGTCGTGAGGTGAGTCGTGGCAGTCAAGGCACTGACGGAAGGTCACTTCACGGCGTTCGCCGAGTCTCTCCAGTGAGTGCGAATCATCGAGGGCGTGGCACTGACGACAGTCCAGTTCACCGTGCGCGCCGACCAACTCCAAGTGCTTCTCGTGCCCGCTCGCTTCCAGTTGGTCGAAGGCCTGCTGGCCGTGGCATTGCACGCAACTCAATTGGTAGCGCCCTTCGTGCGAGTCTTCGTGGCAACTGGCGCAGTCCTGACTGAGACCAAGAAAACGCGACTCTCCTTCGGGGAGAACCGGCTCGTCTGCATTCACGTGGCACTCGCTGCAAGCCAACTCCAGGTGCTTGCCGTCCATGGCGAAGCCAACCATCTGATGGTCAAAGTTCTCCTGCCTGGCAACGCCGGCGAGGATGAAGCTCTGGTCGTTGACCATGGCGAAGTCTGAGCCATGGTGATCGCTGTGACAGAGCACGCAGAGGTCGGATCGAGCCTCTCCCAGGGCGCCATGCAGACCCTCGCCTTCGTTCAGCTGGGTGGCGATGGGTTGGTGACAGTCGAGGCAGGCCTCGGTCATGCTCACCCACCAGCCGCCATGGCACTTCGAGCAGTTTGCCCGTCCGGCCAGCTCGGGGATGCGTTGGTGCACTTCCGCCAGAGGTCCCGGGTCGCGTCGTGCCAGGTCGCCCAGAGCCAGGTAGACCACTGCGAAGGTCGAGAGGAAGGCGATCCAGAGTCTTGGATTCCCCAGACTCATCGGTTTCCTCCGTCAAAGACCACGTTGCCGTAGACCAGCGCGTTGAAGACATGCACGGCGATGAGGAGAACGAGCAGAGCAGCGACCCAGCGATGCAGGTAGCGCCAGGTGCCGAGGATGCCGCGCAGGTCCTCGTAGTGCGCGGCCATGAGTGCCATGCGATGCGCTCGCCGAGCGAAGCCCAAGGCGTCCTTGATCTGAGTCGCTTCGACACCCTGTGCACGACCCTCTTCACCAAGGCGATGCAGGGTTCGATTGAGGTGTCGCTGCACTCCCACCAACCCCAGCAAGCGCCCAAAGAAGGAAGCGCCCCACTGCTTGGTCTCGATGAGTGCGGTTACTTCTTCGCAGACATGGTTCTGGTAGTGTCGTTCTTCCTGATTCCAGTCCTCGGAGATCTGAGCCATCTTGGCCTTGACCTCTGCCAATTCGAGTTCGCGGCCATTGGCAGCACGTGGCACATAGGCGTAGAGGTATCGCCCGATCGCGCCGGTCACGCAGACCACCGCCATTGCCCAGAAGGCGTGGCCGCCAGGAGTGTCCTGGGGGGTCATCGCCGAATGCAGGAGTGCGCAGAGGAAGGCGAAGATGCCGGTGGCGACGTGACTGGTCATCCACAACTGCAGGGAGCCGAAGTTGAGTTTCGACCAGGATGCCCTGCGCAGCAGGTAGAGCAGGTTGAGAACGATGAGTGTACAGGCCCCGACGCCGAGCCAGAGACCCACGCCCAGGCCAGGTCGTAGCCAGGCGTGCTTGGGATGAGCTGGGCGTTCGTTGCCCGGCAGCAGGTAGTAGTCGGAGTTGACCAGAGCCCAGACCAGCACCAGCAGCGAGATGCCGAAGCCGATGAGGAGGGCTTGGGTCAGGCCAGTTCCTTGCTCGACTAGGGGGCCGGACTTGGGACGGTGCTCCGAGTCGAAGGACACACCCGAACGTTCGAGGAGTTCAAAGGGGGGAATGCCACCAACCATGACGAAGACCTCGTCATTGGGGAGTGTCATGGTCTCCGGTCGATCACCGTTTGCCAGGCTGAGTTGAACCGACTGCGGGCTGATACTCTCGACCTGGCTGTTGTAGAGCACCTGGAGGCGGTCTGCAGCGAGGGAGGATTCGAGCCGCTCGCGGTTCTTGCTGCGGATCCGGAAGAAACTGTCCTGACGGTAGGAGAGGGTGACCTCGTTGCCTGGTTGCTCAGCCAGGCCAAGGGCTGCTTCCACAGCGCTGTCGCCACCGCCGACCACGAGAATCTTGCGGTCGCTGTACGAGTGGGCGTCCATGAGCGAGTAGGCCACCTTGGGCAAGTCCTCGCCGCTGGTGTCCAGCTTCTGGGGAATCCCGCGGCGACCGAGGGCGAGGCAGACGTTGTGTGCTTCGAAGGTCCCTTCCTGGGTGTAGACCACCAGGCTGCCACTCTTCGTCCGTTCCAGGCCTGCGAATGTCTGCCCGTGCTCGATGGGTAGGTTGTGCTTGCTGGCGATCTCCTGCCAGAGCTCGATAAGTTCTTCCTTGGTGAACTCGGTCTTGGACAGCTTGCCGTGCAGAGGCATCTCCACCGGCTGGGTCATGACCAGTTTGCGGCGTGGATACTTGGCAACTGTGCCGCCCAGGCCCTGCTCCTGCTCGAGGGTTACGAAGCTGAGTCCATGGCGCTTGGCTTCGAGGGAACAGGCGAGACCGGCAGGTCCCGCACCGACGACGATGAGGTCGAGAATGCGCGGATCACGATCTTGATCCGCTTCGCAGCGGCGTGCCACTTCATTTCCGACCTGACTGCCATGTCGCACTGCAGTCTTGATGAGTGCGTGGGCGGTGATCTCTCCGGCCAGGAAGACTCCTGGCGACCCGATGGCCTCGAGCTGCTCATCGATGGCCGGGATATCCTTGCGATCCTCGGCGTTGCTGATGGTGACCGTGATGGCGTCCACCGGGCACTCGGCCTCGCAGACTGCATGGCCCTTGCAGCTGGCGCCGTTGACGACCATGGCCTGGCCATGCACCAGTTCGAGCACTTGGTCTTCGGGGCAGGCCTGGATGCAGGTGCCGCAGCCGAGACAGCGGGAGAGATCGACGATGGGATGAGCGAGCTGGGCTACGGCCCTGCCTTGGCGGATGGCATGATCGCGCTCGGTGACCGAGCGCCGCATGCGCCTGAGCTCATGTCGTCGCGATAGCTGAGCGAACAGAGCCAGACCCAGCAGGAAGACGACTCCTGACAGCAGAGTCCAGCTCATGATCCCCCGTCGCTAGGCTCTCCTCGAATTAGAGCTTCTTGCCAGTTTCACGTTGGCGCCTCTGCTCTTCAAGGTTGCGCGGCTGAAGCCTGGGGGTGGGCTGCGGCTCAGTCTTGCGCGGACGTGGTGTCTCTCTCAGAGTGGGTCCAGGGTCGGTCTGGAGGTGGAGCGGAAGGGCCGCCAGTTCGACGTAGACGCGAGCTGCCTCGAGGCAGTCATCGAAGTCATCGTTGACCTCGCTCACCAGGTTGGTGAGCGTACGGATATCACCCTCGATCTCTGAGATCGCGGTTGGGTTGAAGTCGTGGCCGAGGAAGAGCGCGTGGTCACGCATGCTGGAATTGAAGCGCTCGAAGCCGGCGAGAGCCGGATCCACCGAGTCCACAATGTCCTTATAGCGTTGGCGCGTCTCATCGAGCCTGGCCTGGCTGCGGCGACGCATGGCCTCGCCATTGAACTGATCCAGATCCTCCGTCCACTGGGCGAAGACCGGTCCGGCAGAGACCTTCATGGAGGTCACGCTGCTGCGGAGTTCGCGCATTTGTGCGTCGGAACGTTCGATGGCCCGCAGCATGTCCGAGTAGACAATGACTGCGTCACCGACAAAGTCCGGTGCTACCAGGGTGTGGAGCGTTTCCAATGCGATCGCGATCCTCTCCTTGGAGAGTTCTGCATCGACGTGGACACGTTCGATTCCGGTAACCAGGTCGTCGACCTTGGAGAGTCCAACTTTTTGGCTCGAGAACATCCCGCAACCTCCGATGGCCATCAGAGGGAGAAGGACTCCGAGCGATATCGCTGAGTTGCGGAAGTTCACAACAGATTCCTCGCGCGAGTAATGAAGTAATGTGTGCGTCAGGACGCCGTACCCATGGTCCTGTCGTCCAAGCGCCTAACTACGCTTGAGTCGAACTCCCTCTCTACGCTGGCCTTGGAAGTGCCGGCCAGGGAACTTGGATTCCCCGAAGCCCCGCTCCGGCGGAGCTCTCAGCGAAGCGTAGTGCTGTTCATTCTTTGTGGAGAAGACCGCGGTCGGGCGGAATGGAGTCGGGCATTGCAGGGTGATTTTCGACAGTCAAGCGCATATGAAGCCTGGTAGGCAGCACTCACCGGCAGACCCATGAAGACCATCTACGGCAACGATCATCGCAGACACGGCAAGCACCATGAGATGAGCGGGGGCCGGATGGTGCCTGCGGTCGAGTGTCCCGAACGGGCGGAGCGGGTACTCAGCCAGGTCGAAGAAGCTGGCCTTGGGGAAGTTCTGCCGCCACAGGACCATGGCTTGGAGCCTCTACGGGCTGTGCACAGCTCGGCCTATGTCGAGTTCTTGGCCAGCGCCCATGAGCGTTGGCTCGCGGAGAAGGGGCATGCGGAGGCCTTTCCCCTGAGCTGGCCGGTGGCGGCGACCGCCGGTCTCAGAGCCTCGCCGCCTCCCATCGAGACCATCCAGGCTGAGCTGGCGATCTATGCCTTCGCCAACGACACGGCGATCACCGCGGGTTCTTGGGCGGCGGCCAAGCAGGGCAGTGATGTGGCGCTCAGCGCCCTCGATCAGATCCGCGCCGGTGAAGCGGGGGTCTTCGCGCTCTGTCGCCCGCCGGGACATCACGCGGGAAGGGAGACTTATGGTGGGTACTGCTACTTCAATAACGCCGCCATCGCCGCCCAACGCCATCTGGACCTGGGCGGATCTCGCGTGGCCATTCTCGATGTGGATTTTCACCACGGCAACGGCACCCAGGAGATCTTCTATGGGCGCGGAGAGGTGCTGACTGTTTCCATCCACGGCGACACCCGGCAGTGCTTTCCATTCTACTGTGGGCATGCGGATGAGCCCGGTCGTGGTGATGGGCAGGGGGCGAATCTGAATCTCCCATTGCCTCTGGGATCGCGCTGGTCCGAGTACGAGCCGAGCCTGCGCCGGGCGATCGATCGCCTGGTCGACTTCGCTCCGGAGCTCCTGATCCTCTCTCTCGGCGTGGATACCTTCGCGGAGGATCCGATCACCGACTTTGGCTTGCGGGGAGAGGACTACCCGCGTCTAGCCGCCATGCTGCCGCCAGGGATGCCAACCCTCTTCGTCCTCGAGGGCGGTTATGACCTGCAGCACATCGGTAGCAACGTGGTCAGTCTGCTCTCAGCCTGGGAAGCGGAGTCGATCAGCGCTGGTGATCCGCGGGCTTGATGCCCTTGGTGAAGGCGTTGAAGCCGAAGGGAGTCGGCTCATAGTCGCCGACCAGCTCGACCTTGGCCTGCTTGGGAATCTCCTCTGCCATGTGGAGTGCCCAGTAGCTGGCGTTGACCAGGAGCCGGCGCAGGCCTTCGCTAAGGAGATCCTGCGAGGCGCCCATGGTTGTGGTGAAGACGCGCCCGGTCTGCCCCTCCGCAACCCTGTAGCTACCGCACCAGGCGACAGGCATCATGGGCTTGTTCTTCTCGCCGGCGAGGGCTTCGCTGTCAGCATTCATGCCGACGAGTACCTGACCCATGATCAGCGCCTGATAGTCCTCTCGCAGGGGAAGCTTGATGCCGTAGACGTCGGTGGGGCCCCAGATGTCTCCGCAGCCGCGCAGGATGGGGTGTTCGTTGGCTGCCTCCGCGATGATGCCGCGAGTGCTTTGCTTGCCGTGACTGCCGTGATGGTTGACCCAGTCCTCGCCGAGGACTTGTCGACCGAAGCCACCGTCCCAGTCCTTGTTGCCGGAGCCCCAGCGAGCGTAGGTCGCATCCGCAGGAATGCGGAAGGCATGGGTTGCGGTGCGCATGCCGATGATCGGCTTCCCTGACTCGCAGTATTCGACGATATGCCGCATCTGCTCGTCCGGGAGATTACGAAAGCGGGTCATGATGATCATGAGGTCCGCAGTCTGCAGTGCCGCCAGCCCCGGGATGTTGTTTTGATTGTTGGGATCGATCACCCCGGTCTCCGGATCGATGGCGAAGAGCACGCGGCAATCGAAGCCATGATGCTCGGCGAGGATCTTGCCTAGTTGCGGCAGCGCCTCTTCCGAGCGGTACTCTTCGTCGCCGGAAATCAGGACGATCTGCTTGCCCTGCCCCGGTCCTGCCTTGCCGGCATAGCTCACCCAGAGAGGATCCGAATTCGAATCCTGTGCCTGGAGCTTCTGCAGGCTCCATCCTGGGATGCAGAGGATGGTGAGAAGGAGAGGCAGGAGGGCTGGTACGCTTCGCATGCTTCTTCGCTGGGGATTTGGAAAGCATGGTCGAAGTTGGCGTGGATTGCGAGGCCCGACCCTTCGCCCACCTCGCCTCCCCTCCTATCATCATTGGCATGCGATGGCTCCCCCCCGCGGCTCTCACCCTGCTGCCGCTCCTCTCCTCCTGCAGCGGACCTGATCCACTTGCAGAATTCACATTCAAGAGCGGCGATCGGATCTGTCTGATCGGCAACACTCTTGCCGATCGCATGCAGCACCATGGTTGGCTGGAAACTCTGGTGCAGTCGAAGCTGTTCGACGAGAAGTTGCGCTTTCGCAATCTTGGCTACTCCGGCGATGAGTTGTCCATGCGACTGCGCTCGAAGAACTTCGGTAGCCCGGATGAGCACCTGCAGCATTCGCAGGCTGATGTGGTCTTCGCCTTCTTCGGCTACAACGAATCCCATGCCGGTGATGAGGGGCTGCCGGGCTTTCGCCAGCAGCTAGGGGACTTCATCGATCACAGTCTGGGGCAGCAGTACAACGGCGAGACTGCGCCGCGACTAGTGATCTTCTCGCCCATCGCCCATGAGGATCTCGGCAGCCCCGACCTTCCCGATGGTTCGGCGAACAATGCGCGCTTGCAAGCATACAGCTCGGCCATGGCGGAAGTCGCCGCAGACAAGTCCGTGCCCTTCGTCGATCTCTTCACAGCGACCAAGGAACTGTACGCTCGCGAAGATGCCCCTCTCACCATCAATGGCATCCACCTCAACGAGCTTGGCAATCGCCGCTTGGCTGAGATCATCGTCGCCAAACTGATTCCGGCGAGCGAACAAGCTCGACCGGAAGGTGGCTTCCAGGCGGAGATTCGTTCCGCAGTCCTGGACAAGAACCTGCATTGGTTCAATCGCTATCGCACCACTGATGGCTATTCGATCTTCGGTGCTCGGGGCGATCTCGCCTTCGTGGATGGACAGACCAATCGTGAGGTCATCGACCGTGAGTTGGAGATTCTCGATGTGATGACTGCCAACCGGGATCAGATGATCTGGGCAGCGGCGAAGGGTGAGGATCTGTATGTCAGTGATGACAACACGCCGGAGTTTCTGGAGGTCAAGACCAACAAGCCAGGCGAGGGGCCCGCAGGCGCGCACGAATTCTTGAGCGGAGAAGGAGCGATCAGCAAGATGACCATCGCCAAGGGCATGGCCATCAATCTCTTTGCATCCGAAGAGCGCTTTCCTGAGCTGGTCAATCCCAACCAAACCGCCATGGACCCTCAGGGACGCCTATGGGTGAGTGTCTGGCCGACCTATCCCCATTGGCAGCCAAAGGGGCCGATGAACGACAAGTTGCTCATCCTCCCCGATGATGACGGGGACGGTCGCGCGGATCGTTGCATCGTCTTCGCGGATGACTTGCACAATCCCACCGGCTTCGAGTTCTGGGGTGGAGGTGTCATCGTTGCCCAGGTTCCTGACCTGCTCTTCTTGCAGGATACGGACGGGGATGATCGTGCCGATCGCCGCATCCGCCTGTTGCATGGCATCGACTCAGCTGACACGCATCACAGCATCAACTCCTTCGTGCTCGGGCCCGGTGGCGACCTCTACTTTCAGGAGGGCACCTTCCATCACACTCAGGTGGAGACCCCCTATGGGCCGCCGGTTCGCAACGCCAATGCCGGGGTCTACCGCTACGATCCCCGCCGCCAGGACTTCGAGGTCTACAGCGCCTACAACTTCGCGAATCCCCATGGTCATGTCTTTGACCGCTGGGGGCAGGACTTCGTAACCGATGGCACCGGGTCTCAGCCTTACTTGGGCGCGTCCTTTTCCGGCCGGAGCATCTTCCCGCAGAAGCATGGGCGTGCGCCGCAGGTGTACCAGCAGCGCACTCGACCCTGCCCGGGAACCATCATCCTCTCGAGCAGTCATTTCCCCGAGGAAGTTCAAGGCAACTGGCTGGTGGGCAACGTCATCGGCTTTCAGGGCATCCTGCAGTATCAGCTCGCGGATGACGGCTCCGGCTTCACAGCTGAAGAAGTCGAACCCATCGTCTTCTCCTCCGACCCGAACTTCCGTCCCACGGACATGGAGATCGGCAAGGATGGCGCTCTGTACTTCAGCGAGTGGCAGAACCCGATCATCGGTCACATGCAGCACAATCTGCGTGATCCCAGTCGAGACAAGCTGCACGGCCGGGTCTATCGGGTGACATATCCCGAGCGAGATCTCTTGGTTGCCAAGCCGGTTGCCGGGCAGAGCACTGCCGATCTGGTCCGCCTCCTCGCGGAGCCGGACGATCCTCTGCGTTACCGGGCTCGTATCGAGCTCAGCGATCGACCCAGCGATGAAGTGATCGCTGCCCTGCAGTCCTGGATGAATGGACTCTCCAAGGATGATCCTGAGTACGAACATCACATGGCCGAGGCCTTGTGGGTGCATCAGGCACACAACCGGGTCGATCTGGATCTGCTGCAGACACAGCTGCGCTCGCAGGACCCTCGGGCTCGAGCTGCGGCAACCCGGGTGCTCACTGTCTGGCGAGAGCATGTGCCGGAGTTCCTCGAGCTCTTGGCTGTGCAGGTGCGGGATGAGCATCCGCGGGTTCGCCTCGAGGCAGTGCGAGCCTGCAGCTTCGTTGACGACAGTGCCGCCGCGGAGATCGCTCTCCAGGCGGTGAATCTCCCCCTGGATCGCTTTCTCTCCTACACCCTGAACGAGACCATCAAGACTCTGCGCCCCCAGTGGTTGGCGGCCCTTGGACTCGGCGAGGCCTTTGCGGATGACAATCCCAAGGGGCAGGCTTACCTCATCGAGCGGGTCGGGGTTCGAGACCTGGTGAAGCTGCCCCGCTCCGAGCTGGTCTGCAAGGCGCTGCTCAGTCGGGCGGAGATTAGCGAGGGCTTTCGCCGCGGCGCGCTCCGAGTCTTGGCCGAGAAGAACGGCAGCAACGAAATGGCCGAGCTGATCGCTGCCCTCGAGCGAGCGGATGCAGAGCATTCGCCCGGACTGGAGGATCTTTGCAGCCTGCTAAGGAGCTGGGATGCGGAGGCTCTGATGCGTTCCGGGTCTGCGCTCATCGCCATGAGTAGCAGCGGGCAGTCGGCGCTTCTGCGTGAGTCCGCCTTCGCCGCTTGGATTCGCGCCGAGGGTTCGCCACAGACCCCTTGGCAGGCAGCGAGTGCTTCCCTGCAGTCGACGCAGGATGTCTTGCGCGCCATAGCCATGATCGAAGACCCGGCCGGCCTCGGCTCACTCTATGGCCAGGTGCGCACGCTCATGTTCGAGCTGCCGGATAACTTGCGTAGCCAGACCGAGAAGGCTGCGGAGGGCAGTTCTCCCGGAGTGAGCTACGCCTACTTCGAATCGGATCGCTTCGCCGATGTGTCTATTGAGTCCATCAGCCGCATGCAAGCGAAGCGAACCGGCACCCTTGCCGGATTCGGCAAGGACATCCCCGGCAGTCGTGGAGATCGCTTTGCCCTCAGCTTGCGCGCCGGCGTCCAAGTGCCGGAGGACGGGAACTACCGTTTCTATCTCGCCTCCGACGATGGTTCGCGGCTCTATCTGGATGATCGGATGGTCATCGACAACGATGGCCTGCACGGACTCGTGGAGAAGAGCGTCGAAGTCTCCCTGCGAACTGGCCTGCACAGCATTCTGGTGACTTACTTCGACAACGGTGGTGACGATGCCCTCAGTCTGCAGTGGTCCGGGCCCGGCTTCGAGCGCCGTGAGCTTCAACCGGAGCTCCTGCCATCGGCGATAGTGACCGACACTCATCGCGCTGCTGTCGAGGCCATGGCGAACTTGCCCGTACGGTCCGGGGACCGCTTTCGTGACTTCGCGGGCCTGGTCGAGTCGGGGCAGCAGCGCTGGGTGGCCATCAAGGGGCTGCTGCGTATTTCCCGAGAAGACTGGCCGACGGAGGGCATTCAAGCCCTGGCCAGCGAGCTGATCAGGATTGCCAAGGAGACGCCCTTGGAATTGCGCAACTCGGAGGGCTACCAACCGCTCTTCGAGCTAGGCCAGGAGATCGTCGATCTGCTACCGGCGGAGGAGGCTGCCAGCCTGCGCGAGCAATTCGCTGAGCTGGCTCCCTTGACCATTCGCATTCGGACGGTTCCTGCGGAGATGCGTTATGACCGCAGGGAATTCACGGTCGTAGCTGGCCGACCGGTGCGGATCATCTTCGAGAATCCGGACAAGATGCAACACAACCTGCTCATCGTTCAGCCAGGGGCGGTCGAAGAGGTCGGGCGCCTGGGGGATGCGATGGGTGCGGAGGGCATCGCCAAGGACTACATCCCGGATAGCGACAAGATCCTCTTCAAGACCCGGCTCATCAGCTATGGGGAGTCGGTGATCCTCGACTTCGTGGCGCCGAGCGAGCCTGGAGACTATGGCGTGGTCTGCACCTTCCCGGAGCATTGGCGCCTGATGCAGGGCCTCATGAGAGTGGTGCGGTGATGGTGATGCGACGATTCAGCGTCTTGGCAATCTCAGTCCTCGTCCTCGCCGAGCTTCCGGCCCAGGGTTCGGCCGCCGACTATGCGCGCGCGGACTCCCTTCGCGAGCGGGCTGGTGCTGCGATGGTGCTCGGCGAAGCCCGTGCCAACTGGCTTGCGGATGGTCAGCGCTTCTGGTTCTTACATAGGCAGAAGGGCGGGAAGCTCTTCGAGTTGGTCGATGCACTCAAGGTCGAGCGCCAGCCTGCATTCGACCATGCGCGCATGGCGCGCGCCTTGAACGCCATCGCCGATGAGGAGGTCTCCGCCAGCGACCTGCCCTTCAAGAGCATCGAGTTTGTCGATGCTGATCGCGCGATCCGCTTTGCTGCCCTCGGTTCCATGTGGACTTGCAAGTTGGATAGCTATCAGCTCATCCGCGGCGAAGAGACGGGGCGCCGCGGAGCTTCTGGTTGGCCTCGAGGCAGGGGACGTGGGCGCCGATCGGCCCGTTCTCCGGATGGAAAATGGCAGACTCTTGTCCGTGAGCACAATCTCTTCCTGAAGTCCAGCAACGACGAGCGTGAGTTTCGCTTGAGTCACGATGGCCGGGAGGGGCATGCATACGGCGCCGCGAGCTGGTCACCGGATTCGGCGACGATCGTCGCCTACCGCATCACCCCTGGTGATGTGGCGGATGTGCACCTGATCGAAACTTCGCCTGCGGACCAGCTCGAAGCCAAGTTGCGTAGCCGGCCATACCCTCGCCCCGGGGACCGCTTCCCGGCTTATGAGATGCATGTCTTCTCCCTGGCCAGCAAGGAAGGGCAGAAGATCGATGTCGAGCCCATCGACTTCCGAGGGCCACCTCGACTTCGTTGGCGGCAGGACAGCAAGAGCTTCACCTACGAGAAGCGTGATCGTGGGCATCAGCGCGAGCGGATCATGGCGGTCGATGTGCACAGCGGAGAGGTCAGAACTCTGATCGATGAGCGCGCGGAGACCTTCATCGACGATTACCACAAGCACATCATCCGATTCGTGGACGATGGCAAGGAGATCATTTGGGCCTCCGAGCGCGATGGCTGGAACCACCTCTATCTCTATGACGGCGACGAGGGTGGCTTGAAGAATCAGATCACCAAGGGACCCTGGCTCGTGCGTGAGATCCTGCACGTGGATGACCCCGATCGACAGATCTGGTTTTCTGCCTGTGGCATGTATCCGGACGAAGATCCGTACTTGCTCTATCACTACCGCATCGACTTCGACGGCAAGAACCTGCTCCGCCTGAACCCGGAGAAGGGCAACCATCGCTGGCAGCTTTCGCCGGAGGGGGAGTACGTCGTCGATAGCTGGTCCATGGTCGATCAGCCACCGACCAGCCTGCTGCGCCGGCGGGTCGATGGGGAGATTCTCATGCGACTCGCTGAGTCGGATCCCACTGAGTGGTTGGCCACGGGGATCACCTATCCAGAGGTCTTCACTGCCAAGGGTCGGGATGGCGAGACGGATATCTGGGGGGTCATCATCCGGCCCAGCAACTTTGATGCGGAGAAGAGCTACCCGGTGGTGGAGTACATCTACGCCGGGCCTCACGACTCGCACGTGCCCAAGAGCTTTAGGCCCTTCCACTCCATGCAAGCGGTTGCGGAGTTGGGCTTCATCCTGGTGCAGATCGATGGCATGGGCACCAATAACCGATCCAAGGCATTCCATGATGTCTGCTGGCAGAACCTGGCAGACGCGGGCTTCCCCGATCGCAAGCTCTGGATCAAGGCAGCTGCACAGAAGTACCCATACATGGATCTGACGAAGGTCGGCATCTACGGCACCTCGGCCGGGGGGCAGAACTCACTCGGCGCTCTGCTCTTTCATCCGGACTTCTACAAGGTCGCCGTGTCATCCTGTGGTTGTCATGACAACCGCCTCGACAAGGCATCCTGGAACGAGCAGTGGATGGGTTACCCGCCCGGGCCGCATTACGAAGAGCAATCCAACGTCACCCATGCCAAGAATCTGGAGGGCAAGCTCTTGCTGATCCTTGGCGAACTCGACACAAATGTCCCACCCGAGTCGACCTATCGTGTGATCGATGAGTTGATCAAGGCGGACAAGGACTTCGACTTCGTCCTGGTTCCGGGGGCAGGGCATGGCGGTGGTGGCCCCTATGGCGAACGGCGTCGTCGCGACTTCCTGGTACGGGAGCTCCTGGGTGTCGAGCCCCGTTGGTCCCAGGCTTCTGGGCAGCGCTGAGACCTTATTTGACGAAGGCCGCGCGCAAGCCATCTAGCAGCCAGGCTGACTCGGAGCGGAACATCCCATCGGGCCAACGCCGATTCGCGACCATCGCCTGGTAGATCTGCACCTCCTCGTACACGTCCAGAGCGAGCCCAGCCAGGTACTGCAGGCGCAGGCTCCGGTCGTAGTTGATCTCCGCATCCTGCAGCCACAGCTGCAGGTCCTCGTTGTTGCCTGCGTAGGTCAGCATCAGATTCAGCACCGAGCCGAGGTTGACTTCAGCCAAGGAGTTCCAGGCGCGTCGGTTTTCGAGCATGCCCTTGGCGAGCTCATCCAGGTCGATCACCAGTGGATCTTCCTGGCCGAGCATGACCACGTCGTAGCCGAACTGATCCGCGTCGCTGTTCCAGATGGAGCCATTGGGGAAGGCCTGGAGGAAGGTGCCCACCTGGCTCTTCACCGCTTCTTCGCTGGCTTCGTAGAGCGGCACCCACTGGGTGACGATGCCGCCGGGGTTCAGGTGTTCTTTGACCAGTCCGTAGTACTCAGTGGAGTACAGGGCCGCAGCACCACGCACCCATGGATGGATCGGATCCGAGGTGATGACATCGAACTTCTCCTCCGTAGTCGCGAGAAAGTGCCGCGCGTCGTCGAGGATGAGTTCAGTCCGCGGGTCCTCGAGCACCTTGCGGTTTGCCTCGGCGAAGTAGCCACCGGCACCAACCGGCACCATGGGTTCGATCTCGCAGATCACGATGCGCTTGACCGACGGGTATTCGACAAAGCAGCCAGCGGTGACCCCCGCCCCGCAGCCGACGATGAGTACGGTCTCGGGAGCCTTGTGGAGGAGGGAAGGAAGATGGCCGAGCATGCGCTGCAGCCGCATGTCGATGAGTTCGGTGGAGGCCACGACCTTGCCGCTGACATGGAAGTTGCGAATGCCGTTCTCCAATTCCGAGACGGCGACGGAGGCGTTGATGCCCTCGGCCTCGAAGATGAACTCGGACTCGTACTGCCAGTTGCTGACCATCCGTCCGTAGGCGGTCAGGCCCTTCTGTGGCGCTGGCAGGTTCACGATGGCCCAGATGCTGCCGAGGGTGATCATCAGTACCCAGATGGGTACCGGGATCAGAAGGAAGCGAAAGCTGCGCTCGCGCCGGGCTGAGCTGGCAGGAGTCCGCAGGATCACGGATGCAAAGAGGGTCAAACCCATCAGCAGGGTGATCGTCGCCATGCTCTGTTGGCTCCAGAGCGTGCCCTGGTTGCCGATGAGAATGAGACCGACCACCAGGGATCCGCCGATGGCGCCAATGGTGTTGGCGGCGTAGACCCCGCCGACCAGCTTGCCGGGATCTCCCGAGTGGGGATTGGCGGCGGCGAGAGCCAAGGGAAAGCTCGCTCCCCAGAGGATAGTTGCCGGCAGGAGCGCGATGCTGCAGCGCAGGAAGTCATAGCTGTACATCAAGGGCAGAATCTTGCGCACGTCTTCCATGAAGACGATGTAGGGCTGCCCGTAGGGGATCACGTGGGTGATCATGACCGAGCCATAGACGATGGCCAGGCCGAGCAGCAACTGACACATGGCCAGGAGCTGGCGAGGATTGTCGACCCGTTGGCTCAAGTAGGAGCCGATGCTGCTGCCGATGCCGAGCCCGACAAGAAAGACAGCCAGGATGAGTGAGAAGGCGTAGACCGATGCGCCGAGGAGGAGGGAAAGCAGTCGCGTCCAGATCACTTCAGCGCCGAGGGCCGTGAAGCCTGAGAAGGCGATGGCGATGTAGACCAGCTTGTTCTTGTTCTCGCTCGCTACCTGGGCCGGAGCATCCTCTTCGACTTTGCTTTCGTAGCTCTGTCGCGTCGCCAGGATGAGGGCGATGCCAGCCACCAGGACGTTGATTCCCAGGGCCACATAGGTCGCGATCAGGATGTCGTAGACCGGCAGGAGGTAGAAGCCGGCGAGGAGGGTGCCGAGCACGGCGCCGGCGATGTTGGCGCCATAAAAGAAACCCATGCGGGCGATGCCGGTCCGGCTGGTCTCCATCCAGCGAGCGATCGCTGGCAGGGTTGCACCCATGAGAATGGTCGGCGGCAGCAGGCATACCACGCAGATGATTCCACGCAGAGTGAAGCCGGTGAAACCTGAGCCACCATTGGAGATGTAGAGCTCGCCGGCCAGGGGCAGCAAGAAGGTCAGCAGAATACCAATGGCGCCGATGCCAAGTTCGAGCCAGGCGTAGACCTTGAGCGGGTGAAACTTTGCCGAGACGAGGCGTGGGAAGAGCAAGCTGCCCAGGCACATGCCACCCATGAAGCTGCCGAGTAGCACGGATATGGATATGGCCGAGGTGCCGATGGCCAGGCGCAGCAGGTGGAACCAGATCACCTCATAGACAAGGGCGGCGCAGCCACTGCCGACGAAGAGCATGAGCAGGGCCGGAGTGAAGCCTCGGCTGCCGCCAGCTTGGTCTTCTGCAGGGACTGTTGTCATCGAGCGCGACCATATAGGGGGGGAACGGGGCAGGGAGACTAGGGCAGGTGAGCCTCAGCTATCCAGGCCCAGTTGATCCCTGGCTGTCGAAGTTATGTACCGCGTCGCTATCATCGGGAGGCTAAGCCCGGCCCTCAGCCCTTGATCCTGGAGAACAGACCGCCGTGATCGTCCCCCGCACCTCGAGAGAAGAGATCCTCAGTAAGCTCAAGTCGAAGATCGCCAAGGACATTCCCATCTTCATCGCCAGCGCTGGCAACGGTCTCGTGGCTCAGCTTCTGGAGAGCGCCGGTGCTGACTGCGTAAACACCTTCTCCGGAGCTCGCCTGCGGGCCAACGGTATGGGCACCATGTCCATGCTCTGGCCGATCCTGGATTCGAACAAGCAGACCTTGGATTACACCGAGCAGGACATCCTGCCGGCGATGAAGGGCGATGCCTTCGTCTGTGCCTGTGTCAACGCCAATGATCCCTTGCGCGACATGATCTCGGTGATCGAGCGACTCAAGGGCATGGGCGTCTTCTCCATCTCCAACATCGGTCCATCCATCAGTTACGTGGATAAGGACAGTCAGATCTTCAAGGTGCTCAACAAGAGCGGCATCACCTTTGATCACGAAGTGGAGATGCTCAAGGTCGCCAAGGAGCGCGGCATGGTGACGATTGCCCTGGCCTTCGACGAAGAGGACAGCGCCAAGGTGGTCGCCGAGGCCCAGCCGGACATCTTCTGCTTTCATGCGGGTACCACCAAGGGTGGCCTCAAGGGCTACGACTCTGGGGAGACCATCGCAGAGACGGCAGCGAGAACGGAGGCCGTCAACCAGATGCTGCGCAAGAGCAAGGCGGACGTGATCCTCATCGCTCACGGGGCTGCCCTCGAGACTCCGGAGGATGCGCAGTTCATCCTCGACAACACCTCCTGCCATGGCATCTGGACCGGTTCGTCCACGGAGCGAATTCCCATTGAGCAGGCTGTCTTCAGCACCGCCAAGCGCTTTGCAGACCTGAGAAGGAGTTAGTCCATGGGCGCGACCATCGCCATTCTTGCGACCCTCGACACCAAGGGTAGGGAAGCGGCCTTCCTGCGCGAGCAGCTCGAAGAACTCGGCTCGCAGGCTCTGCTCATCGATGTCGGGGTCCTTGGCGAAGCCGCAGTTGCTGCCGACCAAACCCGCGACCAGGTAGCTGCTGCTGCGGGCACGAGTCTTCGCGCCCTCCTGGACAATCCAAGCCGCGAAGAAGCGGCGCCGACCATGGCCCGTGGTGCCAGCAAGATTGTTCAGGACCTGGTCAAGGCCGGGGAACTCCAGGCAGTCATCGGGCTCGGCGGGTTGCAGGGCACGGCGCTCTGCTGTCAGGTCATGCGTGACCTGCCCTATGGCTTTCCGAAGATCATGCTCTCTACCGTGGCTTCGGGGGACACCTCCGCCTACGTGGACATCAAGGACATCACCATGATGTTCTCCGTGGGCGATATTCTCGGCCTGAACCCTTTGATGCGCCGCGCTCTGGCCAAGGCGGCAGGTGCTGCCCATGGCATGACCCTGAGCAAGGTAGATCTGCCTTCGCGCCATGGGGGCAAGCCGGTCATCGGCATGAGCAACCTCGGGGTTCTCACCAGCGGCGCCATGCAGGCCATCGAATACTTCGAAGCGGCTGGCTACGAAGTCATCGTCTTCCACGCGGTTGGCTCCGGCGGCCGTGCCATGGAGCAGATGATGAAGGAAGGCATCATCGGCGCGGTCTTCGACTATGCCCTGGGGGAGATCGCCGACGAGGTGCATGGCGGCTTGCGTGCCGGCGGCGAGGAGCGGCTCACGGTAGCTGGCAAGTTGGGCTTGCCTCAGGTCATCTGTCCCGGCGGTGCCGAGCACCTGGGAATCCTGGTTGATCCACCCAATTCCGTGCCCGAACGCTTCGCCGAGCACCGCTACGTCTTCCACAACCCGGTGGTCTTCGTGCCACGGCTGAAAGCCGAGGAGTGCAAGGTCCTGGCCCAGGACATCGGGCGGCGTCTGCAACACAGCAAGGAGAAGACCGTGTTCATGATCCCCCTTGGCGGCACCGGCAGCTACGCGAAGGAAGGCGGCGCCTTGCACGATCCGGACTGCGATCGAGTGTTCTTCGCTGAACTCGAAGCCTGCATGCCTGCGACTGTGGACCTGGTCAAGGTTGACAGCCATGCAGAGGATCCGGCTTTTGTGCGCCAGGCGGTGGATCGTCTGATCGCCATGATCGAGGGCGGCTAGTCCGCGGCTCTAGAAGAGCACGAAGAAGATCAGGTAGGCGATGCCGGCAAAGCTCAGCCACTTGCCACAGTGGTAAAGGGAACGGTGCTTTTTCTTGATGCTCTGGAAGAACTCGCGTTGCCAGTAGATGGCGCTGGCCAGGTGATTGAGCAGACCGATCTTCTCGCTGGGAGTGTTCTGCGTGGCGGTGACCTTGGCGACGTAGCGGATGATGAAGCGATTGACTGCGCGCAGAGGAGCGAAGTGCAGAGGACGGGTCACATCACAGAAGAGGATGAGTCGATCCTGCTCAGTTTCGTTCTTGGCCTTGTGCACGTAGGTTTCATCGAAGATGACTGCCTCGCCGTCGCGCCAGGAGTAGCGTTGGCCGTCGATTTCGATCCAGCAGGAGTCCGAGTTGGGGGTGCTCAATCCGAGGTGATAGCGCAGCGATCCGGCGAATGGATCCCGGTGTCGTCCCAGGCGGCTGCCGGCGGGGAGGAGGGCGAACATGGCGGCGTTTACGCTGGGTATCGATTGCACCAGCGCCACGCTCTTCGGGCAGGCCGTCTTTGCAGAGGGCAGGACCTCGTCGTACCACTTCAGATAGAAGCGCGTCCAGCCGTGTCGGAAGAAGGAGTTGAAGGCGATGTCGTTGTGCTTCTCCGCCATTCGAATGTCGCCCCTCGCCAGGAGCTGCATGCCTTCCTCGCGAATGCTCTGCCAGTTCTCGGCCAGGGGCGCAAGCTCGGGGAACTGCTCGACCTCGGCGTAGGGCTGGGCACGCACTGCAGAGAAGCAGTGCATCAGCAGGCTATAGGGCCCGGAGATCGTCGAGTGATCGAGGATCTGTCGTGAGAGCTTGAGACGCTCCCGGCCACGAAAGTGTAGGAAGAGAGTCGAGCCCAGAAACACGTAGAGGATGCAGAACTTGATCGACAGCAATTCTTCGAGCCAGCTCTCCATGCGGGCTGCGCATGATAGGAGAGCCGACTCGGAGATCCAGCCGGCAAGAAGCCAGGGATGCCTTTCGATTAGAGATTGCTGCCGATTCTGGCGACGCCGGCATCTGACATGTCCAGGGGCAAGATCTGTGGACCACTCGGCAGGAGCCATTGGAAGGCCACGTCCAAGCCAACGAAGCTGATGTCATCAGGAATGGGCTGGACGAAGCTGGCGGCGCCGGCGCTCAGGGGAAAGGCGCCTAGATTGCGGAACTTGCCGAGGTCGATCAGAGAGGGGCAGTTGATCACCCCGGGGAAGCTCAGCGGTGTGCCCGCGACCTGGCCGCGGAAGAGGAAGGCGCTGTTCAGGCTGTTGTCCGGAGCATCCGACAGGGTGATCGTCCAGGTCGAGTTGCCGATGAATGGTTCCTGCTCGTAGGAGATGGAGCCGCCGCAGGAACTGCCGTATTGAAAGCCAGCGTAGACCTCGACCATGCTCACCTCGGTCAGGCCCGTGTCAGTGGCGTTGGATACCAGGTAAACCATGACCAGGTCGCCGTTGTCGTCCAGATACATCTCGCAGCCCCAGGCGCGGCCGGCGATGTCGCGGTCGCCTTGAAAGACCCGGCCGGTGAGTTCGCCGCTCATGTCCATTTCGAGAAAGCGCGTACGGCTGCCATTGAGGTTTTGGCTCACCGTGCCCAGATCGACGTGCCACCAAACCGTGCCGCGCAGATGGTCATAGGCTGCACCCCACTTCCCCGTGTTGTCCGGGCCGAGGGCTACGAGATCGGGCGGAGTGAAGTCCCTGGTCGGTGCTTGCCACTGGGGGAGGTTCGAGCTGAAGCTCGGCATCTGATGGTAATTGACTGGATGACCCGGAGCCGGTGGCGATACGTGTGGATTGGGATTGCCGAAATCCGCGGAGACGAAGATCTTGACCCCGTCCACCTCGGCGATGGCTGCGCATTGCACCCAGTTGCCTTGATAGCCAGTGAGGATGCGTAGCCCGTTCGGTGATCCGGGGCTGACGATCGGATCATTGATTCCGTTCTGCCAGTCGAAGGAATTGATGCCACTGCCAGCGTAGCCTGCCCAGACCCGCGAGTCTGGCCCCGCTTCCCCATCCCAGGCCATGTCGTTCATGCCCCATTGGTTGCCGGCGGTATTTGCCGGCTGGTCATAGGTCGCCAGGTAGCTGCCGCCAGTGTCGAACTCGAAGTACTTGTGGGAGACTCCCGGCCAGACGTCCGAGGTCGCGGAGATCAGGTAGCGGCCATTGGGCAGACGGATCACGCCGGAGAAGAAGGGATGCACTCCGCCGGTGGCGGCTTCGACGATGTCGGTGATATTGACTGCGCCCGGGGGAAGGTCCGCGTCGCCGGGGAGATTGGCGGTATACAAGCTGCCGATACCCTCCTGGGCGCCTAGGCTGCTGAGGGACAGGAGAAGGAAGGGAAGGATGCGAGAGTGATTGTTCATTGCGCAGGGGGGGTGGGTCTGGATGCGTAGACACACGTGGGGTTTGCCCGATCCTGCTCAGGAATCCTTCCCTCTATTGCAAGCGTTCGTGGCGGCGGCGTTCCACCAGGCGCTCGCGATTCCCAGTCCGGAGATAGAACTCCTCGACGAAGTTCTCCTCGCCTTCAGCACGCAGGAGGATGCATGCCTGCTCTTTCCCGACCTCGACTTCCGCCGGGAGGAAGCGGGCTTCAGCCTTCTCGAATCGCCCGATCCAGGGAGTCACCTTGCCAGAGCTCTCGCCTGTTCCGCAGCGGTACAGGCGCCAGCTGCAGGTTCCCGGATGCCAACCGGCGAGATGGTTGCCGCCGCTGCTGAGCTCGTCCACGATCACTCGGCCCTGCGAGCGTCGCTCGATGATGCGTTCGCCGCGGGCGATCTCCTGCCAGTTCCCCGCCGCATCGCGCCTTTCATGGATCATGCGCCATCGACCGACGAAGGGATCGAATTGATCCATGGCCTCGTCGGCGCGAGCCTCGGCCTTCGTCCGCAGACTGACCAGCTTCGGATTGCGGAGCAGTGGCCGCAGGGATTTGGAGTCGTTGATCATTACCCCATCCCACCAGCCCAAGTCCGCGGCGGCGACCAGAGATTCAATGGCCACATCGACCAGTTCTTCGGCGGATTCGGCGGCGGCCTTCCAGGCCAGGGCCTCGGGCAGGAGTAGTTCCCCTGGCAACTTGGCTTCCTCCAAGATTTCCATGGCCTGCAGGTTCTCGCCGAGCATGTGCAGGCTGGCGCCGAGGCGCATCTTGCCAAAGGCATCCTGGGGATGCGCTTCGAGCAAGCGTCGCCAGGCATCTGCCGATGCTTGCCACTCGCCGGCAACAAAGCTCCGCTCCGCGAGAATGCGCAGGGATGGGTCCGCTGGCAGCGAGAGCCCGGAAAAGAGGGCGAAGCTCGCGAGGCTACCGACGATCAGCTTCACTTCGCCCTCCGATACTCTCTTTCCTGCACCAGATGCCAGGAGGCAGCGTCATCCCGGCTGCGGTAGAGACTCCAGTGTAAGGAATCCGCGGTGATCTCAGAGAAGGTGATCTTGGTCCGGTTCTCCGAAGGAGCAAAGCCAGGTCCATCCATGGTTTGACCGCCGATGAACTCGCCGACACCGTTGGCGAAGCGACCTTCCCAGACCTGCAGCATGCCCTGACGAATGCTGCTATTGGTCCAGAGGATGCGCCAGAGATCGTCCTCTGCGTCGTAGGTGCGGATCATCACCCCCGAGACAGTTTCTCCATCCCAGTTCTCGATGATGACCGCCCCGTCCGCGCTGCGCCGTGCTTCGCTGCGGCTCGGTGGCAGGTCCTGCCAGGCTCCGCCGATCGCTCGCGTCCGCGCCGTCATGTTCCAGTCGCCGAGGATGAAGTCGAAGTCAGCGGCAGGATTCTTGCCGAGGCCATACCAGAGGAGCGGAATGGCAATCGCCAGCAGCAAGGCGGTCAAGGGCAGGGCCATTGTGATGATCGGATTATGCGGGCCCGCAGGTGGCAGAGCCTGTCGACCGACCAGGGACTCGAGATGCAAGCAGGCCTGCCGCCAGTCGCCGTAACTGTCGGCGAGTTCCAGGCGCAGGGTTTCGATGCCACGCTGAATGCGCGTGTGCACGGTGCTCACCGGCACCGACATAATGCGGGCGATCTCACGCGGCTGCTTGTCTTCGAAGAAGCGCAGCCAGATGCTGATCTGCTGTGCATCCGGCAGCCGACCGACCGCCTTGGCGATGCCTTCACGGACTTCGATCTTCTCGGCGATCTCCGCGGCGGAAGGGGCACTGTTGTTACGTGCTGCCTTGGCCTCGGCGCGGGAGCGGCGGGTCTCTTCCCGATGCAGGTCCACGGCTCGATTGCGGACGATGCGGCTGAGGTAGGAGCGCAGGCGCCGGGGAGCCGGGCGCTGCAGGGACTCGCTGAGCCCATGTTGGACCAGGTCTTCCGCCTGATTCGGGTCACGGAGGAGGCTGCGGGCGAGGCTGCGGACAAAGTCCTCTTCGGCGAGGATCTCTTCCAGACTCGGTGCTCTGCTTTGGCTGGTCACGGGCAGGGACATGACGGAGGAGAGTCTAGATCCTGCTCAGAGAATTTCCGGTCAGCAGTTCATGGACCGAGGTCGGCGCTTTTCGGCAGAGAGACGCGGCAGGGAATGGAGCTGTACTGAAGGCAGCAATGGGCTTTCAACACGGGGCTGGACCGAGTCCGGTGAGCAGCCGAGAATTCGCCGAGCCCCTCGCTCGCAGACTGGAGGCCGAAATC
>JAJFFD010000016.1 GCA_021776805.1 Planctomycetota bacterium | reverse complement strand
CCATCCAGTCTGATCTGCACAGGCCCGACATCCCGCGCCAGCCAGAAGCGGTCCATGGTCTCGGTTATGTTGCCATCTCGGTCCTCGCGCTCGATCCGTACCGCAATCTCCAGGACATCCGAAAACCTGCCCAAGACAGTTGGCAGGCTTCCCGAGGACTCGATCGTCACTGCGGTCCTGACCGTAATCCTCTCCAAGGGCTGGGTCGACGCCGTGGGGGAGAAGATCAGCAAGGAGCCTAGGTCCGTGTAGCTACTGCCCACGACACCGGTGGAGCCCAGGAAGAGCAGAGGGGAATCAGCCACTTCCTGGAAGGCGCCCGTGACATCGAAGTTGCCCAGGAAGAAGGTCTCGGCAAACTGGCGCGTGAGATAGAAGCCGAAACCACTGCCATCGCGCACAAAACTCAGGGTCGAGACCAGCCTTCCTTCCAGGTTTGGCTCGCTGAGAGTGTTGTTTACCAGGAGCGCCATGTCGTTGTCGTAGACGTAGCGATCGCCGTTGTGCAGAGGCAGGTACTCGGCCAGGATGAAGCCGATAGTTTGGCTCTGCCTAGCAACCCAATAGGTAGCCATGAGATCGATGTCTACGACTACCAAGCCGGCATCCGCATCCACTGTCCGAGGTGTGAGGTGGATACGCCTGCCCTGAGAGGTTTGACGGATGACCATGATCTCGCCGGCGCTCTCCATCTCAGTCAGCAGATCCGGATCAAAGACCAGGGTGGCGGCCGCATCGATATCCATGGTGACCCCTGTCGGGGAGAAGTTGGTGCCGGGACCGAGAATCTCGAAGCCGTCGATTTCTGGTGGAGTGGCTTCTGCGACCTTCACGTAGTAGCTGCGATCGAATGCTCCGGGTGGCACGCTGAGGATGGTGCCAGCGAGATTTCCCGCGGTGACTGCCACTACGCCGCCGCCGGGACCGATCTCCTTGGCGCCAGCCGGACTGCCGCTGTTGCCACGACAGGAGGGAGCCAGGAGGATGAGTACGAGGATGCAGAGGGAAAGGAAGGCTTGCGAGAACTGTGGGCGCATGGCTGCTGAGCTGCGGATGGGGGATACAGCAGTGTAGAGGAGATTTGAGTGGCAGTCGCAGGGGCAGGAAGGGCCTTCCGCCATGGCGTACGCATGAATGTGCGGGGCGGAGAAGTGGATCTGTCGCTGGCATGGACCAGTCGCTAGGATGAAGGCGCCCAGCCAGCCACCACTGAGAAGGGAGATGAGAATGAGATTACCAGCGCTCTTGGTGGCCTACCTCTGCATGGCCACGGTCCAAGCCCAGGAGACTTGGTTGGTCGATTCCTCCGGGGACGGAGACTTCACATCGATCGCTGCGGCGATCCGTGCTGCCGAACCCGGAGACGAAGTGCTCGTGCTCAACTCTTCCACTGAGTGGTCCGAGGACTTGGTCATCGACAAGCCTCTGAGCCTTGTCGCCCTCGAGACCAGTCTTTGGGTGACCTCGCTCACCATTATCGGCATTCCTGCGGGGCAGAGTGTCTCGGTCTCCGGTCTGAGCACGTCCTACGGGGATGGGATGAGAATCGAGAACTGCGCGGGCAGGGTCTTCGTCGAGCGGATGGATATCGATACCCGCGGCAATTTGGACCGGGGTTCTACGGCCCTCTATATCAACAACTGTGCGTTCGTCACGATCAAGGGCAGCCAATTCGAGGGCCATCCAGGAGCCTTCATCATCGACAGCTCAGTCGTCTTCTCCGGTTCCTATTTCAGGGGCGAGAGCGCCCACTGCTGGGGATGTGGGTACTGGTGGCAATCCTCCCTTGGGATCAGCGCCAGAAACTCGGACATTCACTCGAGCGCGACGGTGATTGTAGGTGGAACGGGCGAAGCCCACTGCAGTTCTTCGTCGGCTGTTAGCCTTAGCGGTGGATCCATGCGTTTCTGCGGCGGCGGTTTGTATTCGGGAGGCAGCAGTGGAACTCCCTTGCCCCTGGTGGAAGGTGATGGGCAGGTCTACTTTGCCAGCCATGAAGAAGACTGCAGTCTGATCCCTTCGGCAAACTGCGACGAGCTCCTCTTGCCCTGCATTATCAGCACCACGGCAGTTCGGAATTACCCCATCGAAGTGGATCTGAGCGCGCCGGCGGAGAGTCTCCTGTTCGTCTTGCTAGCTCGCCCGGGTACGAACACTCTGACCCCCTGGGGTAGCCTCTGGATCGATCTGGGCTGGACTCAGACGCTCTTTGCCGGGCAGGTTCCTCTTGATGGGGTCGTATCGCTGCGCACGCAGACCGTACCTGCCAGCCTCACCCTGGGAGAGCAGTTCATGCTGCAGGCCGGAGTCTTGGATGCGGCGGGCCTGGGCTTGTCGCCGCCGGTCCCCCTGATCATTCACTGAGATCCGCAGCGATCGTCTGACCGATCATGAGAGAGGCAGTGGCCGCTGGGGAAGGGGCGTTGCAGACATGGACGATGCGCTCGGAGCGTTCGATGAGGAAGTCGTCCACCATGGCTCCATCGCGGCTGATCGCCTGGGCGCGGACACCGGCAGGTGCGGCTTCGAGATGCTCCGGTCGTACTGCGGGCACCAGGCGTTGGAGGGCGTGGACGAAGGCCTTCTTGCTGACCGATCGCCACATCTCCCCTGCGCCCACCCGCCAGTACTTGCTGGCCAGCCGGAGAAAGCCAGGATAGGTCAGGGACTCCAATAGATCGCGCGGGTTAATCTTCAGCTTGCTGTAGCCCTCGCGGGCGAAAGCGAGGACCGCATTGGGTCCTGCCTCAACTTCGCCATTCACCATCCGTGTAAAGTGCACACCGAGAAAGGGGAAGGCCGGGTCGGGAACCGGATAGATGAGGTTGCGGCAGAGCTCCGGGCTACCCGGGGTCAGTTTGTAGTATTCCCCGCGGAAGGGGATGATCTTTGCCGCCGGTCGCTTGCCCCCGTAGCCGGCGACTCGATCCGAGTGCAGGCCAGCGCAGTTGATGACCTGATCGGCTTGCATCTCCCCCCGAGTCGTCTGCAGGAGGACTTCTTGGGAGCCTTCGCGGAGGCCACGAACCCGAGTATCCGTATGGATACTGGCCCCGGCAGCGCGCAGGAGTTCGGCCATCTTGCGGACTACTCCCGGGTAGTCGGCGATTCCAGCCTCGGGCACGTGCAGGGCCTCGACTCCCTTGGCATGAGGTTCGAGTTCGGCGAGGCGCTCTGGGGGGATCAGGGCGCAGGTGACCCCATTGGCTTTGGCGCGTTCATGCAGTTTGTGCAGGCGCGGCAACTCATCAGGGGCGACAGCGACCACCACCTTCCCGCAGACTTCGTGGCGAATCCCGTGCTGCGCACAGAAGTCGATCATCGCCAGGCGGCCAGCGGTACAGGTCTTCGCCTTCAGGGAGCCAGGTTTGTAGTAAATACCAGTGTGCAGGACCCCTGAATTGTGACCGGTCTGGTGTTGTCCGAGATCGGGCTCCTTCTCGAGAATGCTCAGTCTCAGATCGGGATTGGTCCTCTGCAGGTGAAGGGCCGTGGCCAGCCCGACGATGCCGCCACCGATGATGATTACACTGCCGCCCATGCCAACAAGGTATTGCCCGCCACAATCAAGTCCACGCGCCCCTGTCGATATGGATCTTTTTGCCGCAGCCCTTGCCCTGGGGATGGCAAGTCTAGAGCATGACCACCCATACCGACCCAGCCTCTCCTGGCCGCTGCTGCCCGACCAGATGGGACTTTCAGTCCGAGGCTTTATGCTGAGTTAGACTATGACCGTGTCGAAGGAAGTACCAGTATTTGTGTTGTGTGGCGGTCTAGGGACACGTTTGAAGGAAGAGACTGGCCTCAAGCCGAAGCCCATGGTCCCGATCGGAAATCAACCGATCGTGTTGCACATCATGCGGCATTATGCGCGTCACGGATTCAAGCGCTTCGTTCTCTGCCTCGGCTACAAGGCCGACGTGGTCAAGTCCTACTTCATGAACTACTCCTCCATGAACAGCGACTTCACGGTCAAGCTGGGAAGCAACGAGACGACGATCCACTCCATCGACCACGGTCTCGATTGGGAAGTCACTCTGGCCTTTACCGGCGAGCTCGCAATGACCGGCAGCCGCATCGCTCAAGCGACGGCAAAGCACCTCGGCGGGGCAGAGCATTTCGCTGTGACCTACGGCGACGGGCTGACCGACGTTGATCTGAGCAAGGAATTCGCCTTCCACCAGGCCCACGACAAGATCGGTACTGTCATGGGGGTCAACCCGCCCTCTCGCTTCGGCGAATTCAAACTCGAGGGCGATTCGGTCGTCGAATTCGAGGAGAAGCCTTCCTTTGATGACCGCTGGATAAACGGTGGCTTCTTCTTCTTCCGCAAGGGCTTCGCCGACTACTTATCCACGGATGAGAGCTGCATCCTCGAGCGAGCCCCCCTGGGCAAGTTGGCTCGGAACAAGCAGTTGGCGGTCTACAAGCACGAAGGCTACTGGGCCTGCATGGACACCCAACGTGACTATGAAGAGCTGAACAAGATCTGGGATTCTGGCAAAGCACCCTGGGCGATCTGATAGCAAGGCACGAGCATTCCACCAATATTATGAAGGTCTTCGTAACCGGACACAGGGGCTACATCGGCGCCCATCTTACTGCTCTCTTGAAGGACGCTGGGCACAAGGTCACCGGTTGTGATCTCGGCCTTTTCGATGGCGCCGAATGGGAGCCGCTCCCTGCCGCTGACAATGAGTTGCGCAAGGATGTGCGTGCCCTCAGCGCCAAGGATCTGGAGGGCCACGATTGCGTGATGCATCTAGCGGCGATCTCCAATGACCCGATGGGGGATATGGATCCGGATCTTACCTGGAGTGTCAACCGGGATGGGTCCACCCGCCTGGCAGATCTCGCCAAGCAAGCCGGCGTTGGTCGCTTCCTCTTTTCAGGCAGCTGCTCCGTCTATGGCAAGTGTGGTTCCGAGGCGCTCAATGAGTCCTCCGAGCTGAACCCACTGACCGCCTACGCCGAGTCCAAAATCAAGACCGAGGAACATGTCTCCCAACTTGCTGATGAAGGATTCACTCCTGCGTATCTGCGCAACGCCACGGCATACGGCCATTCACCTGCCCTGCGTATCGATCTCGTCGCCAACAATCTGCTAGCCAGCGCCATCTGCTACGGCGAGATTCGCATCATGAGTGACGGCACGCCTTGGCGGCCCCTCATCCACTGCAAGGACATCGCCCGCGCCTTCGTCGCCTTTGCGGAAGCACCCAAGGAGGCCATTCACAACAAGGCCATCAACATCGGGGGCAACGACGAAAACTATCAGGTCAAGGATGTGGCCGATCAGGTGCAGGCACTTCTGCCAGATGCCAAGATCGCCTTTACCGGTGAAGCGGGACCGGATCCGCGGGACTACGCGGTCAATTTCGACCTCCTCAACTCCTGTCTGCCTGACTTCAAACTCGAGTATGACCTGCAGAAGGGCATGCAAGAGCTCTACGACAAGTATCGCCAGCACGGTTTCTCTGCCGCTGACTTCGAAGGCGATCAGTTCATCCGCCTCCGCACTCTCTCCACGCGCCTCGATCGCCTCCGTTCCTGAGCGAGCCAGGCCTCTATTCGCTATGAAATTCGAAGAGACTCCTCTTCCCGGTGCCTATGTCATCGACCTCGAGAAGCGCGGCGACGAACGCGGCTTCTTCGCCCGGGTCTTCTGCACCAACGAGTTCGCCGAGTATGGCCTTCCGCAGCGTTTCGTGCAGGTCAACAATTCTCTGTCCGCCGACAAGGGCACCCTCCGCGGTCTGCACTACCAGCTCGCTCCCAAAGCAGAGAGCAAATTGGTTCGCTGCATTCGCGGCAGCTTGCACGACCAGATTGTCGATCTGAGAGAAGACTCGCCCACTTTTGGCCAGCAGTTCGGGATCGAGCTGTCCGCTGAGAACCGGAAGATGCTTCTGGTTCCCAAGGGCTTCGCCCATGGTTTTCTTACTCTCGAGGATGACACTGAGGCCTTCTATTTCGTCGACGAGTTCTACGCCCCTGAACTCGAACGTGGCCTGCGCTGGAACGACCCTGAGTTCGCCATCTCCTGGCCCATCAAGCCGACGGTAGTCTCGGACAAGGACGCCAATCACCCGGACTTCGATCCGGCGCATCACCTACGGGCATGAGCCAGGCCAGCTAGCATGCGGATTCTCTTCACAGGCGCGAGTTCCTTCACCGGCTTCTGGTTTGCGCGCGCATTGGCCGCTGAGGGCCACGAGGTCTTCGCAACCCTGCAAGGATCTGCCGATGCCTATGAAGGCATTCGTAAGCAACGGGTCGATGCCCTGGCCTCGACCTGCAATTTGGTGCCAAACACGAGCTTTGGCGCAGCATCCTGCTTCGAATTGATCGACTCTCAATCGAGTTGGGACCTGCTCTGCCATCACGCTGCGGACACCACCGACTACAAGAGCCCTGACTTCGACGTGCTGAAGGCGGTCGGCAACAACACTCTCGAGACTGACAAGGTCCTGAAGGCTCTGGGGGATCGAGGCTGTGACAGGATTCTGCTCACCGGCTCTTACTTCGAATCCGACGAAGGCGCAGGCTCCGGGTCCATGCCTGCCTTCTCCCCCTATGGCCTTTCAAAGACTCTGACCAGCCAGATCTTCCGCTTCCACGCCGAGAACCATGGGATGAGCCTAGGCAAGTTCGTCATCCCCAATCCCTTCGGTCCTCTCGAGGATCCACGATTTACCGCTTACCTCATGCGGACCTGGTTTGCGGGCAAGGTCGCCGGAGTGAACACGCCTGCTTACATTCGCGATAACATCCCGATCTCCCTACTGGCTGCCTGCTATGTAAGTTTTGCTCGCGGCTTGCAGTCCGGGCAGGGCTTCTCGCGCATGAATCCGAGCTGCTATGCCTCCAATCAGGGGGACTTCGCCACCCGCTTCGCCGAAGAGATGCGCCCACGCCTTGGTCTGGCCTGCGAACTGGATCTCGCCAAGCAGACTGAATTCACCGAGCCCCTCATGCGCATCAACACCGACGACGTCTCCAATTGGCCTGGTTGGGACGAACTGGCATTCTGGGATGCCACCGCGGAGTTCTACAGGGAAGCTCTCAGCAAGGACTGAGGGATTATCCCGGCATGGATGCCGCAGCGAACAAGCCGAGAGTCGTCGTCGTCGTCCTGACATGGAACGACGTGGAGATGACTGCGGATTGCATCAGCTCCATCCTGGCCAATGATTACCCGAACTTCTCGCTCATCTTGGTCGACAACGGATCCAAAGATCCCTGCGGCCAACGGCTGAAGGAGCGCTTCCCTGAGATCGATCTCCTGGTTCTTCCCGAGAACCGTGGCTTCACCGGCGGCAGCAACGCTGGCATTCACCGAGCCCTCGAACAGGATCCGAAGTACGTCCATCTCATCGGCAACGATTCGACTCTCGCCAAGGACGTCATTGGCAAGCTGGTCGATCACCTCGAAGCCTCACCAAAGGTCGGTGGAGCTTCGCCTTTGCTCTTCAATCCGGGAGATGAGCGCTTCGTACAGCTCTGCGGCGGGCGTATCGACCGGGACTTCGCCGTCATCACAAGAGACGAGTTCTGGGGGCCCTACGAAAAGCGCGACTGGCCAACTCGCGAGTGCGAGTTCATCCCCTTCGTGGCCATGATGTTTCGAGCGGAAGCCCTGCGCCAGGTAGGGACATTGGACGAGACCTTTGGCACCTGCTGGGAAGACTATGACCTGCTCGTTCGCTTCGCGGATGCGGGCTGGCGATTCGCCATCGTCGGCGACGCGGAGGCGGTGCATCAATGCAATCAGACCACCGGTCACCAATCGCCATACATCATCTACAACCTGATCCGTAACCGGCTGATTTGCTGGCGGCGTTATGGCAAGCTGAGTCGCGCTCTCCGGCGACCCTTCTACCTGTTCCGGATTTACGTCTGGTGGCCCATCAAGGCGAATGGTTGGAGCTGGCAGCGGCAGCGGGCCTATCTGCGCGGAGTCCGGCACTTCTTTATGGGTGTCCGCGGGGAAGGACACGCGCCGGTGAGTACGAAGAGTGGGCGGGAGAAGGAGTTGTCTTAG
>JAJFFD010000150.1 GCA_021776805.1 Planctomycetota bacterium | reverse complement strand
CGGCATTTATCTCCCTCCACCTCGCACGAGATCGAGGCAGTCAGCTAGGATCTGCGGCATGCGAGTGCTTGCCCAAGTCTTGGTTACCACAGTTTTCGCCCTCCCCGCTCATGCTCAAGGCACGAGCAACTGGCCCCAGTTTCTCGGAAATGGCGGTCTCGCGACGGCTCAGGGTGCCGATACTCTGAGCTTCGACCGCGAGAAAGACCTCCAGTTTCGCGTGGCAATCCCACATGGAGAGTCCTCGCCATGCATATGGGGTGACCGGATCTTTCTGACCGGTCTCGACGGTGACGAACTGGTCATGTTCGCTCTGGACAAGGAAAGCGGAAACGAACTGTGGCGACACGGGATTCCTGCCCCGACGGATGCGGAGTTCATGCATCCGGATGCCAGCGTTGCCTTGCCGACTGCCTGCACCAACGGCAAGCGAGTCTTCTTCTACCTTCCTTCCTACGGACTCATCGCCAGGGACATGGATGGCGAGCTGGAATGGGAGAAGGAACTACCCGATCCCAAGCTCATGTTCGGGATGGGAAGTTCACCCATGCTCTATCAAGACATGGTTCTTCTCCTGCGTGATGGCTGTCCCGACGCGGCGCTCTACGCCTTGGATGAAGAGACCGGCGAAGAAATCTGGACTACTCCACGCATCGCATTCGGCGATTCTCATACGACTCCGTTTATCTGGGAGAACCGGGAGCGCGTCGAACTCATCATCGCCAGCACGGGAACGGTGGTTTCCCTGGATCCATACTCGGGCAGCGAAGTCTGGCGAGTCGAGGGCCTGACTCCCTTGGTTTGCACGAGCCCCACGGCGAATGTCGATCGTCTTTTCTTTGCCGGCTGGTCGACTCCCGCCGCCCTGGGTGCAGACAAGATGCTCGCAGGCATGGAAAACCCCATCGAACTCACAGATGAAGAACGGCAAGACCCAGAGCTGCTTTTCAAGAGATTCGACCTCGATAGCGACGGGATCATCAGCTTTGAGGAGATCCCGGCCGGTCGCGCCAAAGCTGCCTATGGTTTTCTCGACACCACCGGGGATGGTGGCATCTCATTAGAGGAGTGGACGCCATTCTTGCAGATGCCAGTCATGGGCCAAAACGTCTTGGTATCGATTCGACCAGGCGGCAAGGGCAATATCACGGAGACTCACGTGGAGTGGACAGCCAAGAGAGGCATTCCCTATGTGTCCTCCCCGCTGCTCTACATGGATCGCCTCTACCTCATCAAGGCCGGTGGGATCCTGAGCTGCTTCAAGCCATCGACAGGTGAGCCGATCTTCAGGCGCAAGCGTCTGGACGATCGCAGCGAATACTACTCAACCCCCCTCGGGGTTGACGGGCACGTGATCGTCTGCTCGAGCGCCGGCACAGTCTTCGTTCTCGAGGCAGCCGATGAACTCAAGATCGTCCGTAGCGTGGACTTCGAGGAACGCATCTTTGCGTCACCGGCCGTAGTCGATGGCACTCTTTACCTACGCACACAGAAGGCCCTGTACGCCTTCGGGACCAAGGACTAGTTCCGGTCAGAGAAAACGCGCCTTCACCATTTCGACGTACTTCCGCCCTACGGGCACCTTGGTGCCACCCTCCAGCTCCGCCAACCAACCACCGGAAGAGCGCGGCGAGAGCCTGCGCAGTGCCGGTAGGTAGAGGAGCACCGAGCGATGGACGCGCATGAACTGGGTACGGTCGAGCTGCCCTTCCAGAGCGCCCAATCCCGACGTGGCGAGAAACTCGCCCTGCCTGGTATGCACCTTCGCGTAGTCGCCGGCTGCTTCGATCCAAAGGACATCCTGTGGCTGGACGGCGCGTGCGCTGCTTCCAGAACGGACCAGGAGAACACCCGCCTCGCTCCCACCACCGATCTCGTTCCCAGGGACTTGCGCTTCGGAGAGAGCTCGACGAATGGTTTTGGCGAAGCGCTCCTTGTCGAAGGGCTTGAGCAGATAGTCGGTGGCTGCGACTTCGAAGGCCTGGAGTGCAAACTGGTCATAGGCGGTAGTGAACACTACGCGACCAGGTAGCTCTTTGGTGGAGAGCGCGTTCAGCACTGCAAAACCATCGAGGCCAGGCATCTTCACATCCAAGAACACGAGCTCGGGCTGCAAACTACGAATGTGCTCCAGGGCTTCGAGGCCGTCGCGAGATTCTCCCAGAACTTCGATCTCGGGAAAATCCTCGCAGTACTCTCGGAGCAGGCTGCGGGCAGGCGCCTCATCGTCAACGATCAGGGTGCGCAGACTCATGTGCTCACCGGAACCATGATCTCCGCCCTGAATCCACCTTCTTCGATTCCCGTGCTCAGGGTGGCTCCTATGCCGAGACTGCCCCGCAGACGCTCAGCACAATTGCGCAGGCCAACTCCATGACTGACCTGTGAGGGCAGGTCCATGACACTGCCCTGCGCCTGGTCACGCACGATAACCACGGCCATATCACCCTTCTGCTGAATGGAGAGCTCGACCCGTCCACCATCCCGGTGGGCATCAACCCCATGCTTGAGCGCGTTCTCCACCAGCGGCTGGAGAACCACCGGTGGTACGCGGGCAGAGAGCACCGACTTGTCGATTTGATAGGCGAGTTCGAGGCGGTCACCAAGTCGAGCCTTCTCGAGGTCCAAGTAGTCGCGGGCGAAGGCTAGCTCCTCCCGCAGGGTAACCAATTCGCGCTCGGAAGCGTTCAAGGTGTAGCGCAGAAGGTTGCCCAATTGGGCAATTCTAGAGCGCAGTTTCTCATGTCCCCGCGGCACCTGCGAACTCAACGAATGCAGAGTGTTGAACAGAAAGTGCGGCATGACCTGTCCACGGAGTCCAGCCAACTCCGCCTGGATTGCCAGGTCACGCAAGCGCGCCGCCAATTCTTCGCGGTTGCGCAAGAGGGCCTGCTCGCGCACCAGGTGAAGAATCGCAAACTGTGCGGTATAGATCACCGAGGCGATGAACACGTTCCAGGTCTCGGACCCGGGATGAATAGGGATCGTGTTGAAAAACTCGACCGCCCAGTGGTAGGCCGAATTCCACACAAACAGGTAGGCAGGCAAGGCGATGGCATGCGCCAGCAAGCGTGAGGGCCAGGGCTTCTGATCCATGAGGCGCAAGATCACAAACCAAACTGGCAAGGAGACGAGAATCTTGAGGCTGCAATCGACCACAGCCCGGGTGAAGGTGTGGGCGAATGGGATGCCCGCCTCACCGCTGACCATGGCCGCATAGCAGGCACCGAGCAGCAAGTGGGCGGTGATGAAGTAGCAGGCCCCTAGCATTGTGATGCGTGGGGCCCTCAGACTAGGAAGAAACTCATCCATGACTGCCAACCATCCTAGCGACCGAAGTAAGTCGCTGGCCGAAGCCTGCTGCCGTTTGCCGATTTGCCAGTGACGTCCACCGAAGGGAGCCGCGCTTCGTCGATGGACAGGGGATATCCGCAGCCGCCTGCGTAGGCTCGTCCGCACGCCCCCAGAATTGACAGGAGATTCCACATGCCCCTTGCCGCCCTGTGCATCAGCCTCGTTCTCAGCTATCCCCAGTCCCCGGAAAGTCTCGGCACGGTCGCTGCTCAGCTGATCGATGCCGGTTACAAGCAGGACGACGCAGCACTCGAGACAGGCATCGGTCAACTCTCTGCCTATGACGCGAGTTCGCCACAGCTGACTGATTACTGGCGCGGCTATGCCTTTTGGCGCCGCGCCCAGGGCGAGGCGCAAGGGTCGGGGCTGCGCGTCGAAGAGTTTGTTGACGCATCCGTCTGCGCTCTCGAGCGAGCGGTTCGAGCCAAACCAAACTTCGCCGATGCTCACGCGCTGCTCTCGGGCATGTACGACTACCAGATGCAATTCCATCACGAGAACAAGGGCCGCTGGTCGCAGATGGCTGAGGCGGCCATGGCGAGGGCCAAGGAACTCGACCCGGAAAATCCGCGTGTGCTTTTCGCCATCGGCGTCGAGAAGCTCTTCGCGCCGGCTCAGTACGGTGGCAGCGTCCCCCTTGCTCTCGAGACATTCGCCAAGGCTCGCATCGCCTTTGCTGCCGAGTCGAAGGGTGGCCGATCACTTCCTGATCCGATTTGGGGCTCAGTCGACTTGGAGGTCTTTTCTGGCGACGCCCACCTTGCCCTAAAGGATCCAAGCGCCGCGCGTGCTTGCTTTGAAGCGGCGCTCGAGCAGGAAGCCAATTGTGTCGAAGCCAGATTGCGCGGACTGCCCGCATGCCGCCGACTCGAGGCGGTTCTCGAAGGGGAGCAGTTGGCCGCGGCACCCCTGCCCATTCCGAAGCTGTTGGCGGATCCTGCGATCGCAGGTTGGCCACAGTGGCGTGGCCCATCACGCGACGGCGTTGCAACTGAATCCGAGTGGAACCCGGAGGGTTTCGAAGTCTGGCGACGGGAGCTGGGCCTGGGATATTCAGGCCTGGTCGTCGCCGAAGGGCGCCTGTTCTCCAAGGGCTACGACCAGGAAACTGGCCTGGACTGTGTCATCGCCCTGAACGCAGAGACCGGAGAAGAATTGTGGCGGCACGAGTACCCGGCAGCGATCTGGAATGAGATGCACGAGGGCGGCACGCTCTCCGCTCCGACCGTGGACGGCGACCATGTCTACGTCCTGAATCGCGAGGGCAAGCTACATTGCTTTGCAGCCCAAGATGGCAAGGTGATCTGGCAACGGGATCTCGTCGACGCAGAGGGGCTGCAGGTCGCGCGCTGGGGATTCGCCGCCGCACCGGTCGTCCTCGGCGAGCAGTTGATCTTGAACGTGGGCCGCGTTCTCTCCTTGAACAAGAACGATGGTAAGCGCCAATGGCGAACGCGGCACTATGGCGATGCATACTCTACCCCCACACCCTTCGTCAGAGACGGTCAGCCGCGGCTAGCGGCCTTCCTCGCCGAGGGACTGGTTGTGGTCGACCTGCAGACTGGCGCGGAACAGGCCTTCTTCCCCTGGAGGACCACCTATGACCAGAATTGCGCCTCGCCTCTTCTTGTCGGCGATCAGATCTTCATCTCCTCGGGCATGAACCGGGGTTGCGCCATGCTCGACTTTGATGGCCGGAATCTGCAGGAAGCCTGGGGCAGCAAGAACATGCGTAACACCATGACCGCCTGTGTGAGCAAGGACGGAGCCCTCTACGGCTTCGACAACCGCATGCTCAAGTGCCTCGACAGCAACGGCGAAGAGATGTGGCGTGTGCGCGGCCTGGGCTGGGGAGCCTTGAGCATCGCCGGCGACTACCTGGTCTTCTTGAGCGAGGATGGCGAACTGACCATCGCGGAGGCCAATGCGGAAGAGTTCCTCCCGCTGGCAAATGCGAAGGTGTTTACAGAAGGCAAGTGCTGGTCCTCACCGGTGCTCGTCAATGGTCTGCTCTACCTACGATCGAACAAGGGCGAGCTCGTATGCCGAGATCACCGACTCTGAAGAAAGGGCTAGAAGAGCGACTTTTCGGCCTTCGCCGAGGACTCGCCTTCGCCGAGCATCGCCCGGATGTAGCCCTTCACTCGTAGCTTGCGCGCTGTGTTCGCCGAACTCATATAGCGCACGACTCCGAAGATCGGTCGCTCGGGCGCCCAGGGCCGGTCAAAGCGGCCAAGGGTCCAGAAGATGCCGCTGTAGGAGTTCGGATCCCGACCATCCAATGCGTATTTGTTGTTGAGCTCGATCATGATCTCGAGCGCCTCTTCCGGGCCTGAGCTCCACTCGAGGATCTTCTTGCCCCAGAGCATGCGCAGATAGTTATGGATGATCCCTTCGCGCCGCAGCTGGGTTTGAGCTGCATTCCAAAGATCGTCGTGGGTCTGCGCGGCTTCGAACTGAGCCAGTTCGTAGCAGTGTTCGCGGGGATCATCAGCATGGGCCAAGAGACTGCTTCGTGCCCAATCAGGTAGAGAGTCAAAGCACCCGTAGTCATCTGGTCGATGATGAGCGAAGCCAAATCCCAGTTCTCGCCAGGTTATCAACTGGTCCAAGAAGGACTCTGCAGCCGGACTCATTCCCCACCAACCTTCGCGGCTGCCATTGCCCTGATTCGGCAGCATCTCGGCGGACCAATCCTCCTCCTCGGCGAGTTCTGAAAGAATCTGCTGCGGCGATACATGTCCGAAGTGCAGATGGGGAGACAGGCCTGTGCAGACCTCTGACTCCGGTTGATTGCGCTCTCCGTATCGACTCAGACGAGTCTTCACGAAGTTACTGAGCTGCCGATCTGCCGCGCCACTGCCACCAGGCTTGGCCACCGGCATCACTGCGTGATCGATCGGCAAGGAACTCAGGGGATGACTCGAGGAACTCTCCAACATCGCCGGCGAGAGCATGGGCCAGGACTGGAGAACTCGACGCGGTATGACCGCTCGCCCGAGGGCCGCGGCCTCTGGCAAGGGATCCGGGCTAGGTGACTCCCCGATGTGGCTGGCCAGGGTCTTGTGTAGGAATCGGCGAAAGGCGTATGCCGTGGGATACGCCCGGTCGCTGGCCCGCAGGGGCATGAGCCCGTTGCTGTCCACTTGCTCGAGAAGAACTGGCAGTCTCCTCCCCGCAGCGGCAACCATTCGCGGCAGGAAGTAAGCCGGATACTCATCGGTCACGACCCGACAGGCACGCTCAGCCAGGGCCTCGAGGAGCCCTTCTGCCCTCCCCCTGGAAGGCTCCACATAAGCCATGTAGCGCAGGCCATGCTCTTGGCAGCGAGCCGCATTGCTGGCCATCCCCTCCAACACGAAGCGATGCGTCCGTTCGCTGGCCCAGGGATAATCCACACGCAGAGCTTCCAGGATCAAGAGCGGCTTATTCAGCACCTGCGCGCACTTGATCGCGTGATCGAGTGCAAAACTGAACTTGGTTCGACGCTGGGCAATCATCCAATAGAGGACGAAGGAGCCACGCTTGTTGATCGGGGCCGCGTTGACCGCAGTCAGCCTGATACCAGGAACCGCAGAGATCTCGACAGGCTCTGCCATCAGCCCTCCCCAGTGACCACGGTGAACTTCGCAGGGTCAGCCGCCGCCGGATCGAGACCATACATCGCCGCTAGCTTCTCGAGGCGAAAGGAGAAGATCCGCTCCAGGTCCCTGCGCACGAAGAGTCTGTGGATCAAGGGTTCGAATGGGCCACCCCGTCCGCGGTATTGCACAAGATCGCTGATGGCCGTGCCGCCGTTTTCGGATTGAAAACAATGCTCGTGCTGCCAGAGCTTGTAGGGACCACGCAGCTGTTGATCGACGAAGCGATGGGGCGGATCCCATGCCGAAATCTCAGATCGCCAGCGCATGGGCAGACCATGGACTCTGATCTTGTAGTCGATCTGGGTACCAACCTGCATCCTGATCGGTGCAGGCGTCAGAATCGAGAAGCTCAGCCAGGGAGGAGTCAGTGCTTCGAGGTTTTTCGCGTCGGCAAAGAACTCGAAGACTTCCTCGATCGGTCTGGGTACCCAAAGCCTGGTGCTGAGCTGACGGGTCTTCATAGCTAGCCAGACTTCGCCGACTGGCATGCAGGAGATGCAGAAACCTGGGATCGGTCTAGCGCTGGACGCGATCGAAGAAGACCTGCTCTCCCGCCGCCAGGGCCGCAACCGGGCGTGTGCTGCCGGTCGGATTCAATGGCGACCAGGTCGTCGCGATGAATGTCACACTCACCTTGTCCCCAGGGCTCAAGCTCTTCTGCAGCTGCTCCAGGTCCAGGCCGACTCCCCGGAATCGGTTGACGTAGTAGTAATTGTCGTCGCCCTCGAGATGGATCGCCAAGTCCTCGGTCTCGGTCTCTTGGAAGGAGCTGAGGATGCCCGAAACGACCTGCGTGTTTTCGCTAGTTGGCTGAGGAACGCGCTGGAGAACGATGAGCGCAGGCAGCAACAGGATGATTACCCCTCCTGAAAGGAGCAGCTTGGGTCCGAATCTCATGTTGACAGCATAACCTCAGTTCGCGGCCGGCACTCGACCTCACATCACAACCAGTATCCATGCGGTACCAACCAGACCGTAAATCAGCAGGTTGACCAAGGTCACGATCCCGCCAACGCGATAGACCTCCCCAGCCCTGAGATATCCGCTACCGACGAAGATCACGTTTGCCGAACTTCCTTGCGGAGTGATGCAGGAAAAGAAGTTGGTGGCAAGCAGGAGCATGTAGGCCGTGAGTGCAGATGGAACACCTGCTGAAGCAGCCAGGGCGAGGTATACCGGGAAGAGAGCCAGGAGATGCGCGGTTTGGCTGACAAACAAGTAATGCAACAACACGTAGCTGAACAGCAGCAGCGCATAGGTCAATGGCCATGGATAACCAGCGATCACTTTCGACACTTCACCGCCGAGATAGCTCATGAAACCGAGCTCGTTCAGGGAGGTAGAGAGCGTGTATAGGATCGCGAACCAGAACAAGACTTCTAAGGCCACGCCCTCCCGACGCAGGTCCTGGATCGAGAAGATCCCCGTCACCATGAGGATGAACAGGCCACCAAATGCCAGGGTAGTGATGTCGATGCCAAGCCAATTGGACATGGACCAGAGTGTGACGAGGCCGAGAAAGGTGGCAGCGACGATCCTCTCGCTAGCGCTAAGGGGTCCCATTGCCTGGAGCCGTTCGTGGGCCAATTCCTGGATCTCAGGTGCGTGCTTGATCCCGGGGCTCAGCACGCGATAGATCACATATGGGATGCAGAGGAAGGCAACTAGCGAAGGTAGCGAGGCAGCGAGCAACCAGGACCCGAAGGTGATCTCCACCCCAAACCCGCTAGCAATCGCCGCACCTGCAGGATTAGCTGCCATCGCTGTCAGCCAGAGTCCTGATGAGATCGACAGCCCGGCCATGGAGGTCATCATGAGAAACGCGCCTGTCCTCTTGCGACTCGAGTCACCCGGCATGGATCCCGTGCCCTGTGCCAGCGATTGGGTGATGGGAAAGAGCACCGCCGACCGGGCCGTGTTGCTAGGAAAGGCCGGCGCAATGAGTAGATCCGTCGCAACTACTGAGTACGCCAGACCGAGAGTCGTACCGCCGAGTCGACGAATGATCAGGTAGGCGATTCGCTCACTGAGCCCTGACTTCACCACCGATCGTGCAACCAGGAATGCCACGGCGATCAAGAGAATCAAGGGATTGGAGAAACCGTGAAAAGCCTGCTCCGGGCTGAGGATGCTCGTGCTGACCGCCAGGATCAAAGCAGCTAGTGCAGCGACAAAGATCGGCATGGCGCTACATGCGATGATCCCAATTGTCGCCAAGAACACGAATGCCAGGCTCCAGGCTCGTGTATCCATGTCTTCTGGCCGAGGCAGAAGCAGCCAGGCCAGCAACGCGGCCCCGGCAATAACGGCTACTCGAAGGGGCCTGATTCGACCCTCTTCAAGCCTTGATCCTCGCGCCCCTATCCCCTCGGCTCCCTGCTCCTTGGTCATCGAGTGGAATCTCGGATGACGCAAGAGAAGGTGTTGATCCATCTCGATGCCAACATCCCTCGATCATCGGTGAGTCTGAAACCAAACTCAGCTGGCCACTCTTCACGCCCTAGGAGGGCAAGCATCGGCTTCGGAAGGGAGACTGGCACGATCAGGGGTTTCATCAGAGACCTTCTGAGGGGGTAACGCCCCGAAAAGACCCACAAATTCAACTGATCTCTTCGCTCCGTACCAGCTCGGTAGAGCCAATGCGACTCTGCAAGAGCTCGTGTGCCATGCAAGAAAACGTGAATCCGCGTTGCCTAGGGATGCTCTCTTCACTGACCCCTGATACGAATCTCATAGGCTTGCATGGCAGAGTCAAGGACTGCCCTGGCCTTCTCCCGACCTGAGTAGCCCCTGGACTCGATCTCACCCGGGCCCTTGTAGCCGGTCATGAAGATCTCCAGGATGCGACTGACTCCAGGGTACTTCTCGTCCAGTTCGGCCAGACTGCTCACCCCAGGCATGGGAGCATCTACGGCGAGGGCGATGAGCTTGTCGTCTTGTTCGCCGCCATCGAGCAGTTGCAGCACACCCAGCAGGCGAGCCGGAACCAGGCTACCCCGTGGCTGAGCCGGGCCGAGCAAGAAGACATCGAGGGGATCTCCATCCCCACCGAGCTCCTTGGGCAAAAGGGTGCGCGGGATCATGCCGTAGTTGGCTGGATAGGCCAGATACTGCACGACCCGTGGCTTGCCATCTCTGATCTCCCAGCGAAGACTGCCATCGCTCTTGTCGACTTCCCACTTGGCATTGCTGCCGGCGGGGATCTCCACCACCACGTTCACTAGCTCGCCACTTGTCGCTGGGTATCCAGACCAGAAGTTCCTGGCACCCCGCAAGCTCAAGCCGTCCTGTACTCTGCCATGCGCAATCGGCGAGCAGGACACCAGGAAGAAGGTCAGGATGCTCAGACAAGAGATCTTCATACTTCGATAGGGTTTGCCTTGAGCGACCCCCCTCGACTCGCGCAGAGGAACTATGCTGGACGATTGGCGAACTGCGCAGCCGCTTCCACCGCCTGTCGGGCGTTTCGGGCAGAGGCATCGGCACCCAAGACCTGCCAGAGATCGGGAACCTTGACGAATGGGGCCCCACCCACCAAGACCGGCAGGTCCGGGCGAACAGAGTGATTGCGGATGACGTCGAGGAGTCCGGCGACGGCACTGACATGCAGGGCCGAAGTCGCGGAGATCGCCATCACATCCACCTGGAAGTCACCAAGGGCGAGGAGCAGGTCATGAACTGGCATGCTCGCTCCGAGAAAGATTGTCTCCCAGCCAGCCCACTCCAGATGTTGCGAGACCACGCGAATTCCCATCTCGTGCAACTCACCGCTGGCAGTCGCACAAATGATCCGCCCGCCGTGCCTCTTCGCCCGCGGCGCCCGCTCATGCAGGGCAGCGATGACTCGCTCTGCAACCCGCGAGGCATAGTGCTCTTCTGCCACATGGATCTCATCCATCTGCCACATGCGTCCGATCTCGAGCTGTGCTGGCTGGATCAAGTGCTCGTGGATATCCGCCGCCGACAAGCCGCCGTCGAAGGCAGCCATCACCATGCTCAGGGCGTCGTCACTTCGGGTCTCCAAAACCGCCAGTAGGTACCTGCGAGCCAGATCCAGATGCTCGCCATCGCCTTCGAGCAGGCTTGGCATCCTGTCCGGAGCTTGCTCGAGCTGCTGGCGCGCCTGCTGCAAGTAATCAACCGGCAAGTCGGCTGCGCCCGCAACGAGGCTCGCTTCAAGTTCCCTGGTGAGACTCTCCAGACTCGCGTCGAGGAAGGCGATGGGAATCCCGCGGGCAGTTTGTGCGACCTTCAACCAGGCGATGTAATCCACGAAGAGGGCGACGCGCTCCACGGCCACGGCTTCTGCCAGGTAGCGGAGGCGAATCTCCATATCGCCACGGAGGTCATGCGCTCCAGAATCACCGTAGGATGCGACCGCATCGGGCTGGAGCTCCAACTGCCTATCGACTGCGCCCGCTGCATAGGCCTTGCAGGCGGAGAGAATCATCTCGGCGACCGCTGCGCTACCCATCAGAGACCGGCCGTAGCAACTATGTGTTCGCGATCAGACACAACGACTCCACCAGGTTGTTCGATGGTCACAGCAAAGGCCGCAGCCTCGTGCACGATGATCTTGGCATCGATCTTGACGATGACCTCACCCGTCGAAGAATCTATATCGAAGACGCCGCCATCCACCGGTCTCGCTGCGTCCCGCTGGCCATCGAAGATCCAGAGCTGATACTGAAACTCGCTCGGGTCGTTGCTCGGCAGCCCGGAGAAGCGCATGTAACCGATTTGTTCGGCGTCGCTCCAGACTACGTCACCGCTGGCCGCGCCACTGCGCGGGCTCGGCCCCTGATTCCAATCCAGCTGCCGCAACTCGCTTGCCGAGGCGATCAGTTGGGCACGACCATCGATGAGAGGCTCGCCTGGCGCCAAGCGACCCCAGGCGAGAAGAGCTGCCAGCAGGGTTGCAGCAGCGGCCAGAAGCCATGGGAGGAAGTTAGAGGTTGCGCCACTAGTCTCATGCTGAGGAGCCTGGTCACGGTCTTGGGCCAGGCTCTCACTGACCACCTCCAAGTGCTCGACGGCAGGTGCTTGCCGGGCCTGCAGCTTGGCATCCGCTTGCAGCTTCGCGATGAGCGCTGCCGGCGCGGCCTCGAACTCATCCTCCATGAAACAGGTCGTCAGCGTCGCGGCAGTCAACTCGAGTGTCCAATCATCGGAGCCACCAAGGGCATTCAACTCAGCTGCCTGGGTCTCGTCCAAGCCCCATAGGGCACGTTGGGCGAGGAGCTCGTCACGTCGCTCTCGACTCATGACGGATCCTCCGGCCTGCTCGTGGTCTTTGACTTGAGGAGCTCTCGCACACGCATGAGTCCACGCCGAGCATGACTCTTGACCGTGCCCAGAGGAAGCCCGGTCCGTTCGGCAACCTGCTGGTGAGTGTGACCCTGCACCAAGGAGAGTCGCAGAACATCGCGCTGCTCGGGTTTGAGCTCTGCCATCGCTGCGCGGACCAGGCGAACCTCGTCCTGAAGTTCTACTTGATCACGAGCAGCGGATTCCGCGACAGCTTCAACCTCGGGGAGACTCTGGACCTCAGGCCGTCGACCTTTGCGTCGCACTCGATCGATGAGCCGACGTCGCGCGATGGTCATCACAAAGGTCATCTCTGAGCCGACCCTTTCGTCGAAACGACCGGCGCTCTTCCAGACGTCCAAAAAGACCTCTTGAACGGCGTCCTCTGCATCCTGCTCGTTGCTCGAGTATCTGCGTGCAAGGCTCCAGACCGGTCCGCTGTACGCGCGAATACAACGGTCAACCGCTCCGGATTGGCCTGTCGCTACATCGAGCAGAATCGAATCAGTCATTCTCGCATCAGATGTCAGAGGAGAAGCCGCCGGAAAAACCGGCGACTCCTCAACTAGCTCAGCGCGGGATGAGCACGGTGTCAATAACGTGGACGATGCCATTCTTGGCTTTGAGATCGGTTTTCAGAATCTTGGCACCATTCACCTCAACACGGCCGTCCCGGATGGAGAAGCGAAGCACCTCGCCACCGACTGTGCTGGCTTCCTGAGCGACAATCGCATCGCGTACGGTGACCTTGGCCGGGACCACGTGGGCCTGCAGAATGGCGATCAATTGGTCGCGATTCTTCTCCTCGAGGAGGGAGGCGAGGACATGTTGATCGATTTTGGCAAAGGCCGCGTCCGAGGGGGCGAGGACAGTGAAGGGACCTTCACCCTGCAAACTTGCTTTTGGGCGGACAGTCTGGACTGCAGTATCGACAAGACCAGCTGGCTTGCGTTCATGGACACCTTGTGCACCAGCCATGCCAGTCAATAGCGAGCCAGCCAGACTGAGGAGGATGGGAAGTTTCATTGCTCTGTCCTTTCTGCCCCGCAGACATACTGGTCGAAGGATTACGCGAACTCACTGCCAGACGTAGGCCGAGAGGCCCTTCAGATCGCGCACGAAGACCTGCCGACCATCGACCGCCAGGTGAGCCCAGGTGTTGTTCTCTGGCAGTTCGAAGCGATCGACTACGCGGTATTCCTTCGGATCGGCAGCGATCAGACGGATCTCACCTTCATTGGAGAGGGCAAGGATTTGATCGCCCTGTGCCACCAGGGACCAATACTCATCGCCGATCGGCGCCGAGATCCAGGTGACCTCACCCGATTCGAGATTCACGCAGCCGAAGCGCTTACTACGTAGATACAGATAGGCGTGACCATCCAGCACGACCGGCGAACTCATGTACGCCTGCGCGCGATTGGTCCACTTCTCTTCAACCTCAAAGCCATCTTCAGACTGGGCGAGTTCGAAGAAGTGTCCCCGTCCACCATAGGCCGAGGTGAAAACGCCATCGCCATAGGGCACTGGTGTCAGGATGTTCATCCCACGGAAGCTC
>JAJFFD010000149.1 GCA_021776805.1 Planctomycetota bacterium | reverse complement strand
TTTGCGCCACGGTACGATTATCACCCTGGGCAACGGTGGGCCACGCTTCGTGGTGCTTGCGCCCGGTCGTCACGACGAGACCTTGGTCATCAAGCCACCGAGCAAGAAGCAGCGCTTTGGCTCGGACACCATGGAGATCATGCGCGAGGAACTCGGCATCTCCGACGGCCAGGGTGTGGACCAGATGCTTATCAGCCAGCGCAAGCGGACCAACCGAGTGGTCTTGGGCATGGGGGCGTCTCTGCTCCTGCTCCTGTGCCTGACCATCTGGGCCCTCAGCCAGCTCGGTGGTGAGACTTTGGCAGAGATGCGCCAAACCCTGCGCAACGAGATTGCCGCTGAGCGCCAGACCTGGCAGGACGAGAAGGTGGCGCTGCAGAAGGCCATCGATGATCGTCGGCAGCAGCTCGAAGCGGATCGCAGCCGTCTCGAGGCGAGCATCGATGAGCTGCGTCAGGGTGATCGCAAGGCGGCCGGAACACTCGAGCAGTTGCAGGCGGAGCTAGTAGATACCCATACGGCCCTGGAGCGCTTCAACCCAGTCAATCTGGAGAAGAGTCGGCTCAGCGAAGTGCAGAGTGTCGAGAACGCGGTGGTCCTCGTGGAGGTGCGCAAGACCTATCGCGACGAAGAGACCGGCAAGCTGCTCCACCTGACCGAGACTGCTACTGGGAAGGCCGTCCCGAACATGGATGACGAGGGCGAGGAACTAGCGAGAGAGAGCACGGGCTCCGGCTTCTGTCTGAACAACGAAGGTTGGATCCTCACCAACGCGCATGTTGCACTGAAGAAGGGACAACCGGATTCACTTGTCGATGGCCCCCTGAAGCTCAGCGCGGAGGTGGACCTCAAGGTCGTCTTCTCCGGGACTGAGAAGCGATACTCGGCCAGGCTGGTCGATTGGCGTGCCGAGGGCAGCGAGGATTTGGCCCTGCTCAAGATCGAACCCTTTGCCGGCATGCCGCACCTGGACAGTTTGGATGTCGAGGCTGTCCGCCCTGAGCGTGGGACGGAGGTCTTTCTCATCGGCTTTCCTCTGGGCAAGCAGGCCATGCAGCAGGGCGAAACCGTGATCGCTTCGACCTTCCGCGGCATCGTCAGTCGCCACGTCGAGGAATACGTGCAGGTCGATGCGGCTGTTCACCCGGGGGCCAGTGGTGGTCCGGTGATCGATGGTCAGGGCAACGTGGTTGGCGTCGTGGTCGGCATGCAAGCCACGGACAGTTATGGCGGTGGATCTTCCGCCATGGGATTCATCATTCCCATTGCCAGTGCCGGCAAGATCTGGCCACCACGGCACTGATCTCGCCCGCGGTCTGCTGGCCTAGATGAACTTGGTCACGCCAGGGATGGCCACCGGGGCCACCGCCACATCTCTCCAGCTGTAGTCGACGGGGGTGAAGTCCTCGGTCGAGTTCCAAGCCTGGTCCCAAGTGATCGACTGACCCGTATAGGCCGACATGCGACCCATGATGGCCATCATCGTGCTCTTGCACATGTACTCACCGTTGTTGATGGGCTCGTTCTTTCTGATCGCCGCGAAGAGGGCGTCATGCTCGTTCTGGTACATGTTGCGAGCGCGGCCTTTGAAGCGCCAGTTGTTCTCGCCATCGATACGGTGCTTGAAGACGTCACAGCGGCCCTTGGTGCCAATGAGGTAGTCGTTGACCTCGCGATAGCAGCCATTCTGTTGGCGGCAGGCGCTAAAGCCTTTGACCCCATTCTCCCATTCGTAGGTCGTGTTGAAGTGGTCGTAGACGTTGCCGTACTTCGGGTCGGTGCGCACCTGTCGACCGCCGACGGATGTGGCGCGTACCGGATACTGATCGCCCATGGCCCAGGCAGCCACGTCCAAGCTATGGATATGCTGCTCGGCGATGTGGTCACCGGAGAGCCAGGTGAAGTAGAGCCAGTTGCGCATCTGCCACTCCATATCGGACCACTCGGGCTGGCGTTCGTGGTACCAAAGTTCGCCGGTCAGATAGTTGACCTGCATGCTGACGATGTCGCCAATGGCTCCCGAATGCACCTGATCCATGAGGGCGAGACGACCATCGTGGTAGCGATAGCAGAGTCCGGAAACCAAGCTGAGATTCTTCTCCTTGGCCTTGCGACTGGTCTCCATGACCGAGCGAACGCCGGGGGCATCGACGGCCACGGGCTTTTCGGCGAAGACATGCAGGCCCGCATCGACGGCGGCACGTAGGTGCTCGGGCCGGAAGTGGGGCGGCGTGGCCAGGATGATCACGTCGATGTCGCTGGCGATGACCTGCTTGTAGCAGTCCACCCCGTCGAAGCGCCGCTCCTCTGGGACGTCGATTTTCTCGACTACACCGTTCTCGGGATTGTTGAGGCTACTCAGGCTGCGGTCGATGCGGTCACCGAAGGCGTCACCCATCGCCACCAGTTTGACGTTCTTGTCGGCGAGGAGAGCCTGCTTGACAGCGCCAGTCCCGCGACCACCGCAGCCAACGATGCCGACCCTCAGCGTGTCATCGCCGCGCAGATGCATGCCAGCGCTCAGTCTTTGACTGAGCAGGCCGCTGCCAATGGCGGCGCCGCCGGTGGATAGAAGAAACTTGCGGCGAGAGAGGGACTTGGAATCGGTCATGGCCGGCTATCCTGGGACCTGGGTTCAGCGAGATCATAACCAAGACTTGGAGCACAGCGCGATGACCGGACAGCTTAGCCGTCGGAACTTCCTCCTCACCTCGGGGGCCTTGCTGGCCTCCACGGGACCTCTAGGGGCACTATCAAGGCCCTCAGGCTGGGCTGTTGCGGGCAACAAGAAGGCTGTGAAGTTGGGGATGGTCCAGGGGGATATGAGCATCCTGAAGAAGTTTCAGCTCTTGAAGGAGCTGGGCTTTGATGGCGTGGAGATGGATAGCCCTAATGGCTACGACAGCGCCGAGGTCATCGCCGCCAGAGATGCGAGTGGTCTGACCATTCATGGCGTCGTCGACTCGGTGCACTGGCAGAAGACTCTCTCGCATCAGGATCTGGAGGTACGCAAGGCAGGGATTGCGGGCCTCGAGACTGCCCTCAGAGACGCCAAGGCCTACGGCGCGAGCTCGGTCTTGCTAGTGCCAGCGGTGGTGAACAAGCAGGTGAGCTATGACGAGGCTTACAGCCGTTCGCAGGACTGTGTCCGGCAGGTCTTACCTCTCGCCGCGGACTTGGAGATCCGAATCGCCTTCGAGAACGTGTGGAACAAGTTTCTGTTGAGCCCCTTGGAGACCGCTCGCTACATCGACGAGTTCGAAAGTGAGTGGGTGGGGGCTTACTTTGACGTGGGCAACGTAGTGACCTATGGCTGGCCCGAGCACTGGGTGCGTATCCTTGGCAAGCGCATCTTCAAGATCGATGTGAAGGAGTTCAGCCGCAAGCTGCAAAACGAGAAGGGTCCCTACGCAGGCTTTCGCGTCGAGCTCTTGGAGGGGGACTGTGATTGGCCGGCAGTCATGAAGGCCCTACGCGAGGTCGGCTATGAGGGCTGGTTCACCGCGGAGATCGCTGGTGGAGGCAGGGAACGGCTGGAGGACATTTCCGCGCGCATGGGGCGCATTCTGGAGCTCTAGCTCGCGGGTCTCAGGGCAGACGGTATTTCTGCGCCTCTTCCGTGCTGGGTTCCTTGACTGGCCTCACTATGCGGAATCCCAAGAAGGGCGCGTCCGTGTGATACCACTTGCTCTGCGGGAGTTGCGGGTCCTGCATCTTCCAGTCAGGATGCGAAGGGGTGCGAGCAGCGCTGCGCAGTAGCTCTGCGTCGTCCTGCCAAGATCCGCCGCGAGCCACTCGTGGATACAGGCTGGTCGGCGGGTGCAGGGGATCACGGAGGACCTCGTCGTCCTCGCTAGCGCCGTAGGGGGCATGGCCATCCAGGGTCCACTCGGCCACGTTGCCGGCGATGTCATGCAGTCCCCATGGATTGGCCTTCTTCAGGCCCACCTTCTGATAGGAGTCCGGGGAGTTCTCTCCATACCACTCGTACTCGCCGAGCTCGGCGGCATCATCACCGAACCAGTAAGGAGATGTGCTGCCCGCACGGCAGGCATACTCCCATTCTGCCTCCGTGGGCAGGCGATAGAACTTTCCCGTCTTTGCACTTAGCCATTCGCAGTACTTCTTGGCTGCCAATTGGGTCATGCAGATCGCCGGGTAGCCTTCGCTGCCCATGCCAAAGGTCATGTCCGTGTACGGTGGAGTAGGCCGGGTGACCGCATCCGCCAGGTTGTCTGCTGGATTCGCTTCACCGGCCTCACGGCGCTTCTTCTCGAGGCTTTGACTCCATTGGTCATACTCTTCCCAGGTCACTTCGCAGCGACCCATCCA
>JAJFFD010000148.1 GCA_021776805.1 Planctomycetota bacterium | reverse complement strand
GCGGAGGAGCTCTACCAGCTGCATGGCAGCATGGCTTCGCTGCCAGAAGATTCCGCTGCTCGCGAGGAACTGCAGTCCCGCTACGATGAGATCGAAAGGGAATTGGATCCGGACTGCCGACGCGCCCTCGAAAACTGGGATCAGCTCCTGGAGAGCTACCGCGGGGAGACGCATAGCTTCCTAGTTCGCGGCAAGTCCATCGAGGTCAAGCAACGCAGCAAGACCCTATCCGGCATCGATGTTCCCAAGGTCGCCATGCCGAGCTTCCGCTCCTGGGGCGACCGCCTGAGCTGGCTCCTGCGCGAGAACGTACCCGGCGCTTTCCCCTATGCGGCTGGTGTCTTCCCCTTCAAACGCGAGGCGGAAGACCCAACGCGCATGTTCGCCGGCGAAGGTGAGCCGGAACGCACCAATCGCAGGTTTCACTACCTGGCCAAGGGACAACCGGCCAAGCGACTATCCACCGCCTTCGATTCGGTAACGCTGTACGGCGAAGACCCGCACGAGAGGCCGGACATCTATGGCAAGGTCGGCAATGCCGGTGTCTCCATCTGCACTCTCGAGGACGCCAAGAAGTTGTATTCGGGATTCGATCTCTGCGACCCGAAGACCTCGGTGTCCATGACCATCAATGGCCCGGCGCCGATGGTCTTGGCCTTCTTCATGAACGCCGCCATCGATCAACGCTGCGAACAGTTCATCCACGAACAGGGCCTCGAGAAAGAGGTTGGCAAGAAGATCGCGGCTATCCTGAAGGCGGGCAACCAGACTCTGCCGGCTTACTCCGGGGAACTGCCGGAGGGCAATGCGGGCTTGGGACTCATGCTCCTCGGTGTCAGCGGCGACCAGGTTCTGGCGGCGGGAGATTACGCCCGGCTCAAGGCCGAGGCTCTGAGCATGGTCCGCGGCACGGTCCAGGCAGACATTCTCAAGGAGGATCAGGCACAGAACACCTGCATCTTTTCCACCGAGTTTGCCCTGCGCATGATGGGCGATGTGCAGGAGTACTTCATCCAGCAGTCGGTGAAGAACTTCTACTCGGTTTCCATCTCGGGCTACCACATCGCCGAGGCGGGAGCCAATCCGGTCACTCAACTGGCCTTCACCCTGGCCAATGGCTTCACCTACGTGGAGTACTACCTGGCCCGGGGCATGCACATCGATGACTTCGCCGCGAATCTCTCCTTCTTCTTCAGCAATGGGCTCGATGCGGAGTATTCGGTCATCGGACGGGTAGCCCGGCGCATCTGGGCCAAGGCCATCAAGCACAAGTACGGCGGCAATGAGCGCTCGCAGAAGCTCAAGTACCACATCCAAACTTCCGGGCGTTCACTGCATGCGCAGGAGATCTCCTTCAACGACATCCGCACGACTCTGCAAGCGCTGTATGCAATCTATGACAACTGTCAAAGCTTGCACACGAACTCCTACGACGAAGCCATCACCACACCCACTGAAGAGTCAGTGCGGCGCGCCATGGCCATCCAACTGATCATCAATCGAGAGCTCGGCCAGGCGAGGAACGAAAACCCTCTGCAGGGTGCCTTCATCAGCGAAGAGCTCACGGATCTAGTCGAAGAAGCGGTGTATGAGGAGTTCGAGCGACTGAGCGAACGCGGCGGCGTGCTCGGCGCCATGGAGACCATGTATCAGCGCGGCAAGATTCAGGAGGAGTCGATCCACTACGAGACCCTGAAGTCCTCCGGTGAGCTGCCCATCGTCGGCGTGAACACTTTCATTGGCCCCGATGGCTCTCCGATCGAGACGGCGCGAGAAGTCATGCGCTCCACGGACGACGCCAAGGACGAGCAGATCGCAGCCCTGCGTGCGCTGCAAGCTCGGCATGAATCGCTCCAAAGCCAAGCACTCGACAAGCTCAGAGGCTGCGCTCTGAGTGGCGGCAACCTCTTTGCCGAACTCATGGAGACCGTCAAGGTCTGCTCCCTGGGTCAGATCAGTGCCGCCCTCTACGAAGTCGGCGGCCAGTACCGGCGGAACATGTAGCCTTGGCCGAGGCTTCCCCGCCGTCGCTGAACTTCGCGGGCTTCGCCAAGCCTGACTTCAAGTCCTGGCAGTCCGCCCTGGAGGCGGATATCGCCCATGCCGGAGTCACGCTCGATCATCCGGGCATCCAGCATGGCCAGGACATGGTGAAGCTGCCGCACATGCGAGCAGACCTGCGCGGCATCATGGCCGCTTCGCCGCGCTGGAAGGTCTTAATCGAAGCAAAGCAGGCTCAGAACTGGGCAGACACTGCTGAGCGCCTGGATTCAGTGGATGCTGCCGGCTTGTTGCTCTGCAGCACGAGGGGCAAGGAGGCCATCGCAGAAGCCCAGACCCTGCTCGCCAAGATCCCTACAGACCGGGCTCTCTACCTCCTCGCCGATGGCTGGCAAGGCGACGCAGATGCGCCGGAGAAGGTGGCAGCGATCCTCCTCGCCTGTGATCACCGCCTGCATCCAATCTTCTGCAGCGCCAGTCATCAGACGGGAGAGCAGAGCCTGGGCGAAGTCATGGCGAAGGCGCGAGACTTTCTCCTCGCGATACAGACGCAGGGGGGAGACTTGCCAGCCATAGCCGCCCGCCTGCATTTCGCCTGGCAGCTCAGCGACGAGTTACTCGTGGATATCGCCTGCTTGCGCGCGGCCCGCCTGCTCTGGGCACGTCTCCTTCTGGACCTGTCCCTCGATCCCCTGGCCATCCCCATGCACATGCTGGCGTATTCCGATGCCGCCAAGCACGAGTCTCGTTCCAGAGCTCTGATCAAGGACAGCCTGCGTGCTTGCGCCGGGGTCCTCGGCAATTGTGACGCCCTCTGCCTAGGCCTGGGCGCCGAGGAATCAGAGGGGCCGCTGTACGCGGCTCAGCAGCAGATCCTCATCCACGAGGCACATTTGCATACCAATGTCGACCCTCTCCTTGGCGCGTTCAGCATCGAGAGCTTGACGGATCACATCGCGCAGCTCGCATGGCAAGATCTCGGCGAGTACCACTTCGATGATCTACCCAGGTCCACCTGCCTGGTCGCTGAAAGCAGTCCCGAGGATCTCCCCGGCATTCCTCCCTACAAGCGCGGCCCCTACCGCAGCATGTATCTGAGCCGACCCTGGACAATCCGTCAGTACGCCGGCTTCTCCACCGCCGAAGCTTCGAACGCCTTCTACCGCAAGAATCTGGCGGAAGGGCAACAAGGGCTCTCCGTCGCCTTCGATCTCGCCACCCACCGCGGCTACGACTCGGATCATCCGCGGGTGGTCGGCGACGTGGGCATGGCGGGGGTGGCCATCGACTCCATCCTCGACATGGAACAGCTCTTTGCGGGCATTCCCCTCGGGGAAGTCTCCGTGTCCATGACCATGAACGGCGCGGTCATCCCAATCCTGGCTCTCTACATCGTGGCCGCCGAAGAGCAGGGCGTTCCCCAGAAGGACCTGGCCGGCACCATTCAGAACGACGTGCTGAAGGAGTTCATGGTCCGGAACACGTACATCTACCCGCCGGCCGCCTCCATGCGCATCGTCGGCGACATCTTCGCCTACTGCTCGCGGGAGATGCCGCGCTTCAACTGCATCTCCGTCTCGGGCTACCACATGCAGGAGGCTGGCGCGACCGCCGAACTCGAGCTGGCCTACACTCTGGCGGACGGCGCCGAGTATCTGCGCTGCGGCCAGGCCGCCGGACTGGAGATCGATGCCTTTGCCCCACGCATCTCCTTCTTTTGGGGCATCGGCATGGACCTGCTCACAGAAGTTGCCAAGCTCCGCGCCGGACGCATGCTCTGGTCGAAAATCGTCAGCAGCTATGGCGCGAGCAATCCCAAGTCCCTGGCACTTCGCACCCACTGCCAAACATCCGGTTGGTCTCTGACCGCGCAGGACCCGTACAACAACATCACGCGAACGACGGTTGAAGCCCTGGCAGCGGTGCTCGGTGGCACCCAGAGTCTGCACAGCAACGCATTCGATGAGGCTCTGGCTCTGCCCAGCGAAGAATCCGCACGGGTTGCCCGCGAGACGCAGATCTTCCTGCAGCAGGAAACCGGCCTGAGCAAGTTCATCGATCCCCTGGGTGGCTCCCAGCGGGTCGAAACCCTGACCATGGAACTCGCCATCCGAGCCTGGGAACTCATTCAGGAGATCGAAGGCCTGGGAGGAATGACCAAGGCCATCGAGGCCGGTCTGCCCAAGCGCCGTATCGAGGAAGCGGCAGCAGTCCGCCAGGCGCGCATCGACTCGGGTCGGGACGTCATCGTCGGGGTCAATCGCTTTCGCCTGGGCAAGGGGCAGGACTTCGAGATCCTCTCCGTAGACAACCAAAAGGTGCGCAGCAGACAGATCGAAAAGCTCGACGAAGTACGCCAGAAGCGGGACCAAGGCAGGCTCGAGGCCAGCCTGCTCGCCCTGCGAGAGGCCGCCGGCGGCGAAGGCAATCTCCTGGCACGGGCCATCGAAGCCGCCCGGGCAGGGGCTACGGTCGGAGAGATTTCGAGCGCCCTCGAAGAAGTCTTCGGCCGCTACAAGGCACGAGTACAAACTGTCACCGGTATCTATGCACGCGAGGTCGAGAACATGGCAGAGGCCCTGAAGGTCAGAGAACTGACAGATAGCTTTCTCGCCAGGTTTGGGCGGCGACCCCGACTGCTCGTCGCGAAGATGGGGCAGGACGGCCATGACCGTGGGGCCAAGGTGATCAGCAGCGCCTTCGCAGATATGGGCTTCGATGTGGACGTGGGGCCGCTCTTCGCCACACCCGCAGAAGTCGTGCAGCAGGCCATCGAGAACGACGTACACATCGTCGGAATCAGCAGCCTGGCCGGCGCTCACCGGACTTTGGTTCCGGAGGTCATGCGTTGCCTGCGTGAGAGTGGCGCTGAGCATGTGCTGGTCACCGTCGGGGGAGTCTTGCCACCGGCCGATCAGGATGAACTCCTCGCCGCCGGCTGCTGTGCCGTCTTCGGACCCGGCACGGTCATTCCCGATGCAGCGATCAGTCTGCTGGAGAAACTTCTCGCCGAGGAACAATGAGCGGGCCAGCAGTGGATCCACAGCAGCTCGCCAGTCAACTCGTCGCCGGCGATCGGCAAGCTCTCGCCCGCGCTATCACCCTGGTCGAAAGCAGTCGCCTGGCAGACTGGCAGGCGAGCGAAGAATTGCTAACCGCCATCCTACCGACGAGCAAGAGCGCGGCACGTATCGGCATCACCGGCATCCCTGGTGTGGGCAAGAGCAGCTACATCGAAGCACTGGGATGCATGTTGGCGAAGGCTGGCAAGCGCGTGGCGGTGCTGGCAATCGATCCCTCCTCGCTGCTTTCCGGTGGCAGCATCCTGGGGGACAAGACGCGCATGGAAGAACTCGCGCGCATGGAACATGCCTTTATTCGGCCGTCCCCTAGCTCTGGCGCTCTCGGCGGTGTTGGCCGGCGCAGCCGCGAGGCCATCCTGCTATGCGAAGCGGCTGGCTATGACCTGATCCTCGTCGAAACCGTGGGCGTCGGCCAGTCCGAGTCGAGTATCGCCGACATGGTTGATTGCCTGGTCCTGCTCATGCTGGCTGGGACCGGCGACGACCTGCAGGGGATCAAGCGCGGGCTACTCGAACTGGCCGATCTGCTGCTCATGCACAAGGCCGACGGCGAAGGTCTGGAAGCCGCCAAGCTTGCCGGCAAGCAACTGCAGGCCGCGGTGAACATTCTGCACGGTGCTGAGAACTCGAGACCGGTGCTCAACTGCTCGTCTCTAGAGGGCACTGGCGTCGCCGAGAGCTGGACAGAGATCAGCCGCCAACTCGAAGAGGGCGAACGCAGCGGTGCCAGGCAAGCGCGACGGCAGCAGCAGGACCTGCGCTGGTTCGAGCAGTCCGTCGGCGCACTGATTCAGGAACGAGTCCTGGCGAGCAGCGAGACAGCCGAGCACTTCACCCGCCTCCGGGAAGCCGTGCTCGCCGGCACGCTGCACGCCACTCAGGCGGCCAGACAGTTAGCGGCGGTGGCGACTCAGCGCTTGCCGTCGTAGAACTCGCTCACCGCCTGCTTCATCTGGGCTCGCGAATCCTTGTCGATGTACATCATGTGCCCGGCCTCGTAGTAGCGGACCTGCAGGTTGTTGCGCAGTTCAGGGGGGAGACCCATGTGACTGAAGGTGTAGTCGGCAGCGAAGTAGGGAGTCGCCTGGTCATAGTAGCCGCTGGTCACCAAGACGCGCAGCTGCGGGTTCTTGCTCATCGCCAGACGCAGGGTGTCCGCCGAGTTGACATAGGCATTCTCGAAGGCACTGTAGTTCCAGGGTCGCACCCGCCGTGACATGCTCTCGTAGATCAGCGGGCTCGCGTAGCCGAGTTCGGTCTTGATGTAGTGATTGATGGCGCTCGTGAACGGACCATCGATGTTGGCCATGCTCGAGTCGTACTCGTAGCCCTCGCCCGCGGAGTCTCGGTCGCGACCCTTGAAGCGACTGTCCAGACGACCGACGGTGAAGCCCTCGTCACGCAGGAGCTCCTTGGCGAAGCGACTCAGGTTCACGCGCAAATCCGCGTCGTCGATAAACTCCACGCTCAGACCGGTGTAAGCGGCAAGCTTGCTCGAGACTTCTTGCCGCTGCTGCGCCGTGAGCTGATCCCCCTGGGCCAGAGCGGTGACATAACCGTTCAAGGCGAAGGCTTCCACTTCATCGAGGAACTCGCGCAGGGGCATGGCCTGCTTCTCCGCCGGCAACTTCTTGTGATACCAGGCGGTCGCAGCAAAGGTCGGCAGATGCAGGGCGTAGGGCAGGTCATGGCCCGGGGCGAAGCGCTTGGTGCCGTAGTCGAGCACGGTGGAGATCAGCACGATCCCATCCAGGAACATGTGATGACGATCCTGTAGGTATCCCGAAAGACCGGCGGAGCGCATGGTGCCATAGGACTCGCCAGCCAGGTACTTGGGCGAATCCCAGCGCTCCAGATGCGCAACCATCTGGCGGATGAAGTCGCCGACGGTCTCAATGTCCTCCTGATAGCCGGAGAACTCGCTCTGCTCTCTACCTTCCGCCGGGCGGCTGTACCCCGTGCCTACCGGATCGAGGAAGACCAGGTCACTCTCAGCCAGCCAGGATGACTCGTTGTCCACCAATCGCCCCGAAGGCGCGAGGGCATCGCCACGATCACCGAGCAAGACTCGACGCGGACCGAGCATGCCAAGATGTAGCCAGAGGGAGGCAGATCCTGGACCACCGTTGTAGACGAATGTGATCGGCCGACTCGCTTTGTCACTCACTCCATCGAGGATGTAGGCCGCAAAGAAGAACTGTGCCCGCTCAACACCTTCGCCGTCCAAGAGTGGCATGCGACCGCTGTGGGTCTTGTATTCGATGACCTTGCCGGCGATCTCCTGTCGGTGTTCGCGAGTGACTACATCCTCCTGCTGAGCGGGGGCTAGCAGACAGAGGGAGAGGGCGGCGGCAAAGAAGTGGGGAGCTTGCAGCATTTGGAGAGCCTCTAACTAAGAACGAGGAAGACCAGCATAGCGAGGAAGGCGAGAAGAGCAGCGAGATAGAGCATCACAGGGGAGCTGAGTGCCGATCTCCGCCGCGGCGAATCGTCGTCGGGTAGATCTACCGACATGTAGTCGATCTCCTCCGAACTCTTCCAACCAGTTTCTGCGTCGCTGCCGCATTCGGGGCAGGCAAGTCGACCGGCCTTGTACTCAGCACCGCAGTTTGGGCAGGTCTCGAGCACGGCCTAGCTGAGCGTGCCGATTTCGCTGCCGAGACAGTCGCGCATCCGGTCCGGACCCTGGTGCAGGACTTCGAGAGTCTTGGCGTCCCGGTAATGACGCTCGACGTGGTACTCGGTGGTGAAGCCGAATCCACCGTGGATCTGTATCCCCTCGTCGCCGGCGAGAACCGCCGCTTCCTGCGCTGCCAAGCGCGCCATCATCGCCTCTGCCTTGCAGTCCTGCCCCGCATCCGCGAGCCTCGCCGCATGATAGGTCTGGTGCCGCGCAGCGTCGCGCGATCGATAGATCTCGACCAGTTTGTGGCTCACTGCCTGCTGCCTGGCCAGGGGCTTGCCGAAGGCCATGCGCTCTTTGGCATAGCTCATGGACAGCTCGATGCAAGACTGGGCGGTGCCGAGGGCGATGGCCGCGCCCCCGATCTGCCCGGCCAGATGCGCCACTTCGATAGCTCGATCCGCAGCCTCGCCGCGGACAAGGATCGCCGCGCCTGGAATGTTCTCGGCAAAGCTGATCGCTGCCGGGCCCGCTGCCCGGAACCCGAGCGAGTGCCGCGGACTGGCGCTGAACTGACCGGCATCCAAGCGCAGTAGAAGGTTCTCACCTTCGGGACTCTTCGCCATGAGGATCAGCAGATCAGCTTTCTCGCCAGCGATGCAGAGTTCGACCATGCCGCTGAGTGACAACTCATCCCCCGACTCAGCTGCGATGATCCCCGACTCTGGGCCAACGAAGCCGGCGATCTTCTCGCCGGCGATGATCTCCCCGAGCAGTTCGCTGGCAGACTCGATTCCCTCCAATGCCCGGGCACAGAGACCTGCCTGGGTAAGCATCAGAACTGCCGTGGATGCGCAGGCCTTGGCAATCTCTTCGAGGGCGATACTGAAGGACAGCATGCCCAAACCCAGGCCGCCACTCTCCTCGCTTACAGGCAGGCCGAGGAGACCGAGTTCAGCGAGGCCGCTGAGGTTTTCACCGACGAATGCACGTTCCTCGTCGGCAGCGAGAGCAGCCGGCTGGGCCACATCTGCGACGAACTTGCGCAGGGTGTCCCGGATCATGTCCTGCTCTTCGCTCAGACTGAAATTGTGTTCCAGGCTCATGGTCTGCTCCTAGCGGCCACCGGGCCAGAAGTAGAGGAACTTGGCTCCTGTCGTGGAATGCATGAGGCCAGCCAAGCTGTCCTCAAAACTCGGCGGGCGCGAACTCATGCCGAAGAGTAGCTCACTCAGGGTCGGACGACGACGGTGCTCGACCACATCTGCGAGCTCAATGCCAGCCATCTCCGAGAGCTGCTCGTATGCCGTCTCGACGCTGACGAGCCCATCAACGAGGCCATTGTCCCGAGCCTGGCCCGCCGAATAGATCTGACCGTTCGCCAATTCGATGATCCGGTCGCGACTGAGTTCGGGACGCCCCTCATCGACAACGTCTACGAAGCGCTGGTACATCTCCTCGACGATGCTGTCGAGAATCTCCTTCTCTTCCGGAGCCATCGGCCGGGTCGGGGACATGATGTCCTTGAAGGGCGTGTGCTTGGACTTGATCACCACGGTCTCGACGCCGAGCTTCTTCGCAGCCTCACCGTAGTTGTAGCTGCTCATTATGACGCCAATGCTGCCGGTGATCGTAGTCGGCCGCGCTAGGATTCGGTCACAGGCGGCGGCGATGTAATACCCGCCGGATGCAGACATGTCGCCAAAGAGAGCCATCACCGGCTTTCCCGTGTCGACTCTGAAGTCGGCGATCATCCGGTGGATGACATCCGAGTCGGTGACACCTCCGCCGGGAGAATTGATATCGAAGAGGACAGCCTTGATCTCGCTCTGAGCTGCCGCGAGCTCGAGGGCCCGACGCACCTGGCTCACAGTCCCCCCCGAAGCTCCGATCAACGGTGAGGCCATCTCGGCGATCGCTCCATCGATGGGGATCCGCAGGATGCGATCGCTGGTGCTCTCGGCATCGAGAATCGTGACGATCTCATAGGCCGTGCCATCCGCTTCGCTACCGACGGTGCCGAGGCCGCTGCCAGCAGTCACCACCAGGAGAAGGAGGTTCAAACCGCCAGAGATGAAGAGCAGCATTGCCAGAAAGATTGCCAGGTAGAACGACACCGGACGACCTTCGCGCCCGGGTTGATAGGTGCCGTAGGGCGATGGCGGCGGCGGCGATGCCGGCTTGGAACCGCCTGGTGGAGGTATCTGAGTCATGGCTTGGGGTTTTGCTGTTGGTTCAGGTAGCGAGCTCTGCTCGTGCGACCACCAGGCGTTGGATATCGGTCACACCCTCGTAGATTTCGGTGATGCGGGCATCGCGCAGAAAGCGCTCTGCAGCGCTGGCACCACTGCCAGCTGCCGGCCCGATGATCGTGACCGCGGCGCGCGCCGCGCGATTGGCCAGACGGCTGGTCATGAGCTTGGCCATGGCCGCCTCCCTGCCACAGGGCTTCTTCTGATCGCGTAGCAGTGCCGCGCGCCAGGTCAGAAATCTGGCCGCGTCCAGATCGGCCGCGATGTCCGCCATGGCCCACTGGCTGGATTGCGAACTTCTCGATCTACCCTTCGCGTCAACCTGCTTCGCCAGATGCGCCTTGATCAGACCAAGGCTGGCTCTGGCGATACCCAGGGACTGGGCAGCGATACCGAGACGACCACCGTCCAAGGTATCGAGGGCGATGGGGAAACCCTGGCCCTCCTCGTCGATGCGATTCTCCGCCGGGACGCGCACAGAGTCGAGCAGGACTTCTACGGTTGGCGAAGCCTTGATCCCCAGCTTGGTTTCCTTGCGGCCGATGCCGACCCCGGCCAATTCGCGCTCCACCAGGAAGGCAGAGATGCCACGAGTCCGATCTTCACTAGTGCGCGCAAAGACCACGTAGATCCCTGCCTCGCTGCCGCTGGTGATCCAGAGCTTGGGGCCATCGAGAACATAGTGATCACCATCCTTCTTGGCCTCGCATTGGAGGGCGGCTGCATCCGAGCCAGCTCCAGCCTCGGAGAGGCAATAGGCACCGAGCCACTCGCCACTGGCGAGTTTCTGGAAGCACCTCTGCATCTGAGCTTCTGTCCCCCACTTGGCCAGCATTGCACAGAAGAGAGAGTTGTGCACCGAGATGGTGACCCCGGTCGAGGGACAGGCGGCGTTGATCTCCTCGAGCATGACACAGCTGGCGAGACTGCCGCGGCCGAGACCACCGTGTCGCTCAGGAATGGTCAGGCGAAGGAAGCCCAACTGCGCCGCCTTCTTGATCGCTTCGGCAGGAAACTCCGCCTTGCGGTCCCAGTCACCCGCATGGGGCGCCAATTCTTCCTCGGCGAAGGCGCGCGCTCGCGCCCGCAATTCCTGCAGGTCTGCCGAGAGCTCGAAGTCGACGATGTGATTGTCCTCTGATTGACTCATCCCTGCGCCTTCCCCTCTACTGGCCGTATTCATAGAAGCCGCGACCGGTTTTCCGTCCCAGGTGTCCGGCTGCGACCATGCGGCGCAGCAAGGGGCAAGCGCGATACTTGTCGTCACCGATGCCATCCTTGAGCACATCGAGGATGTTGACGACCACATCGAGACCGATGAAGTCCGCCAAGGCGAGTGGGCCCATGGGATGATTCATGCCGAGCTTCATAATCTCATCGATGCCCTCGCGGCTGCTGACCCCTTCCATGAGGCAGTAGACCGCCTCGTTGATCATGGGCATCAGAACCCGATTGCTGATGAAGCCGGGGTAGTCATGGGCCTCGACGGGAATCTTGCCAAGTCCCTTGGACCAGGCCATGACCTTGCCACTGGTCTCCTCGCTCGTGTCCTGGCCACGGATCACTTCGATCAGCTTCATGAGCGGCACTGGATTCATGAAGTGCATGCCAATCACTTGACTCGGTCTCTGCGTCGCTGCAGCCAGGACGGTGATCGAAATCGAAGAAGTGTTGCTGGCGAGGATCGCCTGAGCAGGAGCCTTTTGGTCCAGGTCGACGAAGATCTTCCGCTTGATCTCCGTGTTCTCACTCACGGCCTCGACCACCAAATCGGCATCCGCGACCGCATCGAGAGACGTGCTACCGCTGACCCGCGACAGGATGGCATCCCGATCCTCAGAGCTGATCTTCTCCTTCTTGACGAAGCGATCGAGACTCTTGCCAATCGCCGCCAGGCCACGATCGACAAATGCCTCTTGGATGTCGATCAGGTTGGTTTCGACAGCATGACTGGCAAAGACCTGAGCGATGCCGTTGCCCATGGTTCCGGCGCCGATCACGGCAACCTTCTTGGGCAGGCTGTTTGCTTCTGAGTTACTCATCAGTTCATCATCTCGACGGCCAGAGCCACCGCATTGCCACCACCGAGACAGAGGGCGGCGAGCCCCCTGGACTGTCCTCGGTCGCGTAGCGCATAGAGAAGGGTCGTCAACACGCGAGCTCCCGAGCATCCGATCGGATGACCGAGGGCAATGGCGCCGCCGTGCACGTTCAACTTGTCCGCATCCAGTTCCAATACTCGGCTCAGCGCTAGCGCCTGCGAAGCAAAGGCCTCATTGAGCTCTACCAGGTCGAAGTCAGCGACACTCATACTGAGCTGACCGCAGAGCTTCTTCACGGCAACCTCTGGAGCCATCATCACCCACTCGGGAGCCAAACCACCACTCGCATAGCCAAGAATGCGTGCCATGGGCTTCAGGCCCTGGGCCAAGGCAAGGTCTTCGTCCATGACCACCAGAGCGGATGCACCATCATTGATGGTCGAGGCATTGCCAGCGGTGACCGTGCCGCCTTCGCGCTTGAAAGCCGGCCGCAACTTGGCCAAGCCAGCCAGTGAGCTGTCGGCGCGCGGTCCCTCATCGACGGCGAAGCTCGTAACCTGCCCCTTCCGTCCCTTGATCTCGAGGGGCAGGATCTCGGCATCGAACTTGCCTGCCTGCTGCGCTGCCACCGCGCGCTGCTGACTCTGCAGGGCATAGGCATCTTGGGCTTCACGGCTCAACTCGTACTTGTCCGCGACAAGCTCGGCAGTCAGCCCCATGTGGAAGTCGTTGTACACGTCCCAGAGTCCGTCGCAGATCATGCCATCGATGAGCTTGCCGTCACCGAGGCGCTTGCCGGCCCGTGCCTCCGGCAGGTAGTACGGCGCATTGCTCATGGACTCCATGCCGCCAGCAATGGCGCAGCCCATGTCTCCGGCCTTGATCGCTTGCGCAGCGAGCATCACCGACTTGAGTCCGCTACCGCAGACCTTGTTGACCGTGAATGCCGGCACCGAGTCCGGGATCCCGGCGCCGAGCAAGGCCTGGCGGGCAGGGTTTTGACCCAGGCCGGCCTGGAGCACCGAACCCATGAGCACCTCTTCGACGCTGCTGGCCTCGATACCGGCACGCTGTAGCGCCTCGCCCACGACCCGGGCACCGAGATCGGTGGCCTTGAGGCTGCTGAGAGAGCCTTGGAACTTGCCGAGTGCTGTCCGGCATGCAGAAACGATGACCGCTTGGCCCATGGATGGGGGAGGCCTCCTGGACCTCGATTCGAATGGATTGCCAGGCCAGCCCGGCAGGAAACATGCTGCGATAACAGTCGCCGAGATCGGGAGTTTCGGCGCAGATCCCCCCGTCTCGGCGGGCCGCTCATCATCGAGGCCGCCAGCCGCGGAATCAACACGGCTGGGGAGCGGGGGGCAGCAGGCCCCGGAAGCTGAGGAAAGCTCATCTCGGAGCAACCATCCTGGAATCGAATCCGTATCATCGCGCCGCCATGTCGACCCGTCCTCTCCTGAAAGCTCTTCTCCTCAGCGCATTCCTCTTCCTCGGGGTCGATGCGGCTGCCCAGGAAAAGCTCGATATCAGCGCCCGATTCGTTCCGGATAGGGCACAGGCCGGGCAGGAGGTCAGCCTCGAGGTGCTGATCAAGATCCAGGCGGGCTACCACATCTACGGCAGCCTGCAGGATCCCCTGAATGGCACGCCAACCGGCCTGAGCATCTTGGAAGAAGGCGGCCTCGAGGAACTCGGTGTCGCGGACATCCCCTCAGGGTTCCCCCACGAGATGGCCGGCTTCGAGACCTTCTGGCTGACAGGAGAAGTGACCCTGAAGCAGAGCTTCAGGGTCCCGGCCGGACTCGAGGGCAGCGTCGAGTTGGAGGCCTTGGTGGACTACATGGTCTGCGACGACCTGACCTGCGACCCACCGGCCAGCACGGAGGTGACCGCCAGCCTGCAGATCGCCCCCGGAGAGTTCACGCCCCCGGAGCCCGCAGCTTCTCCCCAGATCGATCCGGACTTCGTGTTGCCCGGCATGCCCATGTTCGGGGACGAGAAGAAGCTGAGTCTGCAGGCAAGGCTGGAGCCGAATCCGGTGCGCGCAGGCGAGACGGTTCGTCTGGTGCTGGATGTGGAAGTGGTCCCCGGTTGGCACATCTATGGTGCCCTGGATCCGGATCCCAGTACCTTGAGAATCGATGAGTCATCGGGGCTGCAGGTTCTCGGTCCCCTCGACCTTCCGGAAGGAACTCCGCACAAGGTCTTCGATACGACGAATGACTGGTTGGAGGGGGAGTTCGAAATTGGGCAGTTCCTCGGGATCCCTGCCGACGCAGAACCAGGAAGCCTCACGGTCAGCGGTGCCCTGGACTACCTGCCCTGTGACCCCACTTCCTGTCTCGACCCGGCAAGCGAAGAGTTTTCCCTGCTACTGAGCATCGAAGCGGGGGATCCGCGTCCCGAGTATCAGCCAGTCATCGACTCCGCTCCTCCGGTGGCGGAAGCGGGTTCGGATGAAATCCCGGTCGAAGACTCGGGCGGCCTGCTCGGCCTCATCATGGCAGCCGTCGGCGGTGGACTCTTCGCCCTACTGATGCCCTGCACCTATCCGATGATCCCCATCACCATCTCCTTCTTTACGAAGCAGGCGGCGGATCGGGGCGGCAAGGTCTTGCCCCTGGCTCTGACCTATGGCGCCGGGATCGTCCTCATGTTCGTGCTAATCGGAGTCCTGGTCGGACCGGCGATCATCAGCTTCGCATCCCACTGGGTCACAAACCTGGTGATCGGCCTGCTCTTCTTCGTCTTCGCGCTGGTCCTCTTCGGACTCATCAACCTGCAGCCGCCGAAGTTCTTGAATCAGGTTTCGGCGAATGCCGCCTCCAGAGGTGGCTTGGTCGGCGTCTTCCTCATGGGGGCGACTCTGGTCATATCCTCCTTCACCTGTTCTGCACCGATCATCGGCACTCTTCTCCCCCTCTTTAGCAGCGGCGAAGGGGCCTTTGTCTCCAAGTACGTGGACCTGGGGCTGGGCATGGCGATCTTCGGCGCCACCATGGCGATCCCCTTTGTCTTCCTTTCTCTGGCACCGGGAAAGATGCAGAAGATGCCCCGCTCCGGCGAGTGGATGAACGTGCTCAAGGTCTTCCTCGGCTTCGTGGAAATCGCCGCGGCCTTGAAGTTCTTCTCCAACGCCGAGTTTGTCTGGCAGATGGGACTCCTTCCCAGGGAGCTCTTTCTCCTCCTCTGGTCGGGGCTCTTCATGATCGGCGGCATCTATCTTCTCGGCCTCTTTCGCCTCAAGGACGACAGCCCGGCGAACATCGGCCCCGGTCGCCTCACCAGTGCTCTGGCAAGCATCCTCTTCGCCATCTACTGCCTCTTCGGTGCCCAGGGTTACAAGTTGGACACGGTGATGACCGCCATCGTCCCTCCCTACTCGGGAGAGATGATCAATGGCGGCGGTGGCAGCAAGGTCAGCTCCCAGTCGGGACGAATCATCATCAAGGACGACTACGAGGCAGCCCTGGCCAAGGCGCGGGAGACGGGCAAGAAGGTCTTTGTCAACTTCACTGGGTTCACTTGAGTGAACTGCCGCATGATGGAAGAAGAGGTCTTCCCTCGCCCGGCGGTCGCCGAGCTCCTCAGCAAGAACTTCATTGAGGCCTGGATCCACACAGACCACGCCACCAAGGGCAGTGAACAGCAGGCTCTCTCCTTGAAACTGGTTGGCGCCCTGGCAAACCCTCAGTACGTGATCGTCGACCCGCTGACCCTGGAAGTCAGCGAGAAGCATCAACTGAGCGGCCACTGGAATAGCTGGGAGGCGAAGTTCATCACCTTCCTTAAGGCGCAGCTCTAACCCCTCCCCCCCATACCAAGGCGGTTCTCCGCCTTGGCCTTGCAGGATAGCATGGTCTGGGAGCATCCATCCCGCCTCGAGCGTCGATGAGAGAATAGCCATGAAAGTCACGTCCCATCGCTTTCTGTCGGCCGCCATCGCCAGCGCGGTCTTTATCAGCCCCGCCCTCGGGCAGAATCCACCGCCGGTCACCGAGCCAGGCGAGACCCAGGTGGTCGAAGAAGCTCAGGACCCGGAGGCTCGCTACGCCCAGGCCAAGACGGAATACGACGCGCTGATCACCGCCTTCCAGGCTGATGTTGAGACGTACATCCAGACTCACTCGGAGCTCATGCGCAGGGGCAAGAAGGATGAGGCGGACGCGTACCGCCGCGCCAACCGCCCCACCGAGAAGTACGTAGACGCCTTCCTGAAGGGAGCCAAGGAATACGACGGCAGCAAGGGTGCAGCCCTCTTTCTCAGCTGGTTCGTGAGCAGCACTCAATCGAGCACGCCTCTTGGCAAGCAGGCTCTGGAGATCCTCTTCGAGGATCACGTCGAGAGCCCGGAGATGGCCTGCGTGGTGACCCCCTCGGGGGCGCGAAGAATGCGCACATCATTCGGTCGCGATGGAATGCGCGAGAGGCTCGCGATCCTGGTCGAGGGTTCGCCATTCGAGAATGACATTCGCGCGCCGGCCCGCTTCATCTTGGCCCAAGGCAGCCTGAAAGATCCCGCGATCAGCGAGGAGGACAAGGTGGCCGCTATCGCTGAGCTAAGGCTCATCGCCAAGGAGCAGGCCGGAAAGGCCCTCGCCCTCCAAGCGACCTCAGAGGTCTTCGAGATCGAGAGATTGCAGATCGGGATGGAGGCGCCGGAACTCGTCGGCAAGGACCTGGATGGGCGGTCGATTCGCCTCTCGGACTTCCGTGGCCAAGTGGTCCTCGTCGAGTTCTGGGCGGATGAAGTGACCGCCTGCCGGGCTTCCTACACGCACATGAAGTCCCTGCACAAGAACCTCGGCAAGACCGGGCGCTATGCCTACTTCGGCATCAACTGCGACTCGAACATCAACATGGCCCGACGCGCGGTCAATGATAATTCCCTGCCCTGGCGCAATCTCTGGAATGGCGAAGCGGGCTTGCGCAGCGGGGCCGCTCAGGAATGGAACGTGAAGATCCTGCCCACCAACTACATCATCGATGCAAATGGGATCATTCGAAACGTCACCATGCGTGGCTTGGCACTGGAGCGGGCCATCGAGGACAAGCTCATCGAGATCGGGGCCCTGCCCCCACGAGAGAAGTCAACGCAGGAAAAGAAGTAAGGGCGACTGACCCGAAATAGTCGATTATCAAAATCGTGCTCGGCACCACCTTCCAGGGCTACCCCGGGAACTGCGGGGACTAGAACGGCCAGCTCACTCTCTCATTCTCCCGTCCAGATCCGGCCGGCCCCTGATCCCGCTCGACTGCGGCAGGTCAAAGCCTGCCGCGTAGACCAAACAAGGTCGCGCCCGATATTGGTCAGGCAGTATCCTCTCGCTCCAATTCCATGCCCGATACCAGCACGGCAAACCCTCTCCTCGACCACAGCGGCCTCCCACGCTTCAGCGAAATCCGCCCTGAGCACGTGGAGCCGGCGATGCGTCTGTTGCTGGACAAGCTCGAGAAGGACCGCAAGGTCTTCGAAAAGCGGGTAGAAGCGACCTGGGAAGGCTTGACCGAACCCCTGGTCCGGATGCTCGAGCCCATCGCCCAGACCTGGGGTGTGGTTGGCCACTTGATGGGTGTGCGCAATAGCGACGAGCTTCGCGAGGCCTACGAGAAGGTCCAGGGAGACGTAGTGCAGGCCTTCTCGCTGCTGGCGCAAAGCCGACCGATCTACGAGTCCTGCAAAGGCTTGCAGGAGAGTCCTGCCTGGTCGGGTCTGGTGGAGGCACAGCAGCGGATCATCCTGAAGATGATTCGCGATGCGGAGCTATCCGGTGTCGGCTTGAGTGGAAGCGATCGTGAGCGCTTCAACGAGATTCAGCAGGAGCTGGCAGAGCACTCGACCAACTTCAGCAACAACGTGCTGGATGCCACCAAGACCTTCAGTCTCACTTTGCGCGACAAGGCAGAGGTGGCGGGGCTTCCCCAGTCGCTCCTTCAGCTTGCCGCCCAAGCTGCCCGCGAAGCAGGAGAAGGCGCAGCTGATCCGGATAACGGCCCTTGGCGTATCACCCTCGATCACCCCAGCGTTGGCCCCTTCCTGCAGCATGCGGAGCGCCGCGATCTACGCGAACAGGTCTACCGGGCATTCGTGCAGCGCGCCAGCAGCGGCGAACATGACAACCAACCACTCATCGATCGCATCCTGGTTCTGAGGCATGAGATGGCCAGGCTCCTGGGCTACGCGAACTTCGCCGAGAAGAGCCTGGCGAGCAAAATGGCTGGCAGCGTTCGAGAGGTCGAAGACCTCCTCGAAGACCTGCGGACGAGGTCCTTTCCGGCAGCCAAAGCCGAGCTAGCCGAACTGCGCAAATTCGCCAACAGCAAGAGTCCGGCGGATAAGTACGAATTGGTGCATTGGGACATCGCCTTCTGGGCTGAGAGGATGCGCGAAGACCGCTACTCGATCAGCGAAGAAGAACTGCGCCCCTACTTCCCCCTGCCGCGCGTCCTCGAAGGTCTGTTCAAGCTGGCCAATCGACTCTTCGGGGTCACGATCGTGCCAGCGGATGGCCAAGCCCCGGTATGGCACCAGGACACTCGTTTCTTCCAGGTCCAAGACGAATCGCAGCGGATCTGCGCCGCCTTCTTCCTCGATCCATACTCACGCCCAGCTGAAAAGCGTGGCGGCGCCTGGATGGATGAGTGCCAGAAGCGGAGTCGACTCATGGCAGCGGAGGGCGAAGAGCTGCGCATTCCTGTCGCCTATCTGATCTGCAATGGCAGCCCGCCAGTCGGCGACAAGCCTTCCTTGATGACCTTCCGGGAAGTTGAAACCCTCTTCCATGAGTTCGGTCACGGGCTCCAGCACATGCTGACCACGGTTGACTTCGATGATGCGGCGGGGATCAACGGCGTCGAATGGGACGCGGTGGAACTACCCAGCCAATTCATGGAGAACTGGTGTTACCACCGGCCAACGCTACGCGAGTTCAGCGGGCACTATGAAACCGGCGAGACCCTGCCGGACGAACTCTTCGAAAAGATCAAGGCTGCGCGCACCTATCGAGCCGGTAGCAACATGCTTCGCCAGCTCTTCTTCAGCATCACGGACCTCGTCCTGCACAAGGGCTTTGACCCGGAGAAGGACGGCAGTCCATTCGAGCTGCAGCGCAAGATCGCGGAAAAGAACACCGTGATCCCACCTCTCGCCGAGGATCGCTTCCTTTGCTCCTTCAGCCACGTCTTTGCCGGCGGCTATGCAGCTGGCTACTACAGCTACAAGTGGGCCGAAGTGCTGAGTGCCGACGCCTTCAGCGCATTCGAGGAGGCCGGGCTGGATGATGCGAGCGCAGTGGCAGCGACCGGGCGGCGATTCAAAGATACGATTCTCGCTCTCGGCGGCGGCCGCCACCCCATGAAGGTCTTCGTTGACTTCCGTGGCCGTGAGCCGAATACCTCAGCGCTCATCCGCCACAGTGGGCTGACCACGAATCACTCCGGCTCGTAGGCGAGATTGGGTCGGATCCAGCGCTCCACTTCGTCAATCGGTTGCTGCTTGCGGCGGGCGTAGTCTTCAACCTGGTCACGGCCAACCCTGCCAACGGAAAAGTAGCGCGCTTCGGGACGACTGAAGTAGATCCCGCTGACACTGGCCGCGGGAGTCATGGCAAAGTGCTCCGTCAGGGCCATGCCCAGGGACTCGGCTGACAGAATTTTGAAGAGCTTCGGCTTCTCGCTGTGATCCGGACAAGCCGGGTAGCCGAAAGCAGGCCTGATGCCACGATAGCGTTCGCGCACCAGATCATCGTCCGAGGTCTCGATTGGGTCGGGGAAGCCCCAGTCCTTGCGCACTCGCTGATGAAGGAACTCTGCAAAGGCCTCTGCCAGGCGATCGGCGAGGGCCTTGACCATGATTGCGTTGTAGTCGTCGAGCTCTGCCTCGAACTTGGTCGCGAGTTCTTCCGCCCCCAGTCCCGAGGTCACCGCAAAGGCACCGAGGTAGTCCGTCAAACCGGTCTCGCGAGGAGCGACGAAATCCGCCAGGCATAGGGTCGGGCGATCCGCGCTCGGAGTTCGCTGCTGCCGCAGCATGTGGAAGCGCGTCAGCTCCTCGTGCTTTTCTTCATTGGTGTAGAGCACAACGTCATCACCGTCAGAATTGGCAGGGAAGAAGCCATACACTCCCCGCAATTCGAGCAAGTCTTCATCGATAATCTTGGCCAGCAATTCCTGCGCATTCTCGTAGAGCTGACGCGCGGCTTCGCCCTGCTTCGGATCGTCAAGGACCTTGGGAAAGCGTCCCTTGATCTCCCAGGCCGAGAAGAAGAAGGTCCAATCGATGTAGTGAGAGACTTCCTCGGCAGTCACATCGGCGACGATGCGCGTGCCAGCGAAGGCTGGCATGGCGATATCATCCGGCGACCAGGTCAAAGAGTTCCCACGTTTGACCGATTCGCCATGGGGAATGAGCGGTGATTCGATCTTCTCTCTGTGAAGTTGGCGCAGCCTCTCCTGATCTTCTGCGATGCTCTGGACGTAGGCTCTGTTGCGTTCCTTGTTGAGCAGACTCGAAAGCACGTTTACTGCCAATGATGCGTCCTTGACGTGTACGGAACACTGACTGTAGGCAGGAGCGATCCTGACCGCCGTATGCGGCTTACTGGTGGTCGCCCCGCCAATGAGGAGCGGCATCTTCATTTCGCGACGCTCCATCTCCTTGGCAACCGTCACCATCTCGTCCAGGGATGGAGTGATTAGCCCACTCAAGCCGATGCAGTCCGCATCGTTCTCGATGGCCGTCCTGAGAATCTCCTCGGTGGGGACCATCACTCCCAAGTCGATGACTTCGTAGTTATTGCAACCCATGACTACGCCAACGATGTTCTTGCCGATGTCATGAACATCACCCTTCACCGTGGCCATGACGATGGTGCCCTGGGAGTGGCGGCCTTTCTCGGCGGTTTCCGCGTCATCCATGAAGGGGGTCAAGTACGCCACCGCGCGCTTCATGGCCCGCGCACTTTTCACCACCTGCGGCAAGAACATCTTGCCCGCGCCGAATAGTTCACCGACTTTGCCCATGCCATCCATCAAGGGGCCTTCAATGACATAGAGGGGGCGGCCAAGCTTCGCCATTGCCTCCTCCGCATCCGCTTCGATGAAGTCGGCTATGCCATGAACGAGAGCATGGTTGATGCGCTCCTCAACGCTGCCTTCTCGCCAACTGAGATCGAGGACTTTCCTCTTGCCACCCTGCTCGACAGTCCCGGCATAGTCGACCAGGCGCTCGGTAGCATCCGGTCGACGGTCAAAGATGACGTCCTCCACGTACTCGCGAAGCTCTGGGCTGATCTCTTCGTAGACCTCCAGCTGCCCGGCATTGACGATCCCCATGTCCATACCGGCCCGAACCGCGTGATAGAGGAAGGCGGAGTGCATCGCCTCACGGACCACGTTGTTGCCACGGAAGGAGAAGGAAAGGTTACTGACCCCGCCGCTGATCTTGGTACCAGGACAGGTCGCCTTGATCAACGGGATCGCTTCGATGAAGTTGATCGCAAAGCGATTGTGTTCCTCGATGCCAGTCGCCACCGCCAGGATGTTGGGGTCAAAGATGATGTCCTCTGCGGCCAAACCGACTTCCTCGGTGAGGATGCGGTAGGAGCGCTGACAGATCTCGAGCTTGCGTTCCACGGATTCGGCCTGGCCCTTTTCATCAAAGGCCATGACAACTACGCCAGCGCCAAAATCGCGGATGCTCTGCGCCTTCTCGATGAAGTCCGCTTCGCCCTCCTTGAGGCTGATTGAATTGACGACGCACTTTCCCTGGGCGCAGCGCAGTCCGGCTTGGATGACCGACCACTTTGAGCTGTCGATCATGAGCGGGATGCGCGCGATCTCGGGTTCGGTCGCAATCAGATTGAGAAAGTTCGTCATGGCCGACTCGGAATCCAACATGCCCTCGTCCAAGTTGACGTCGAGAATATTGGCGCCGTTGCGCACCTGATCTGCGGCTACTTCCAATGCCGTTTGATAGTCGTCCGAGAGGATCAGATTGGCAAAGCGGCGCGAGCCAGTGACGTTGGTGCGCTCACCAATCATCAAGAAATTGGATTCCGGGCGAACCGTCAGCAACTCGAGACCACTGAAGCGACTGAATGAGTCCTGATCGACGGGCAATGGCCGGGCACTGGTGTTCTCCACCGCCTTGGCGATCTGTCGGATGTGCTCAGGAGTCGTGCCACAGCATCCACCGAGAATGTTCACATACCCGCTCTCGGCAAACTCCCGCAACAAGGCGGCGGTCTCTTCCGCAGGTTGGTCATACTCACCGAAGGTATTGGGCAAACCAGCGTTCGGGTAGCAACTGACATAGGTGCTGCTGATGCGCGAAAGATCCGCCAAGAACGGTCGCATTTCCGCGGCACCCAGTGCGCAGTTGATACCCACCGCGATCGGCTCCGCATGAGCGATGGATGTCCAAAAAGCGTCGATGGTTTGACCGGAGAGCGTCCGCCCACTCCGGTCAGTGATCGTCACCGAAATCATCAAGGGGCGGCTGATCTCGCGCTCACGCAAGACTTCGCGGACAGCAACGATGGCCGCCTTGGCGTTCAGGCTGTCAAAGATGGTCTCGATCAGAATCAGGTCAACAGCACCATCGATAAGCCCAGAGAGCTGTTCTTTGTAGGCATCTCTGAGCTCGTCGAAGCTGATCGCTCGAAACGAAGGATCGTTGATGTCCGGCGAAAGCGAGAGAGTGCGGTTGGTCGGGCCAAGCGCACCGGCGACAAAACGCGGCTTCGCCGGGTCCATCGCAGTCCATCGCTTGGCAGCCCGAACCGCGATCTCGGCAGCGGCTCGATTGAGGTCGTAGACATGCCCCTGGAGGGCATAGTCCGCCTGCGAAATCGAAGTCGAGGAAAACGTGTTGGTCTCGATGATATCACTGCCAGCCTCGAGATAGGCATCGTGGACAGCCTCGACGACATCCGGCTTGGTCAGGCTGAGCACATCGATATTGCCCTTCAGATCATGATCATGATCGGCGAAGCGCTCACCACGATAGTCAGCTTCTTCCAGTTTGTGATTCTGGATCATGGTGCCCATGGCGCCATCCATGACGAGAATCCTCTGATCGAGCAGCCTTCTCAGGAGGGACTCCTTGCCCTCTCCTTCAGCAATCTCCGAAACAACCTTCTTATCACTCTTCGTCATCTCTTCTTTTCCGCAGTGGCGATAAACGTCGCCGGCATCTCACTTCCCTTGGCTTCCGATCGCTGCATCTCAATCTGAGAGTTCTCCAGGCCAGCAGCATGAAACCATTCGTGGAGGGTCTCCGCAGAGAATCCCTGCCAAAGCACTCCTAACTCTTCACGCATCCATTCCTGATCGTTCTCGACGAAGTCGACAACGATCACGCGTCCACCGATACGAACAATTCGCGCCATTTCTTGCAGTGCCTCTGTTGGCGAGGCCACGTAGTGCAGGACCATGTGCGCCAAGGCCGCATCAACTTCTCCGTCGGACAGGGGCAACTTGGTGACGTCACCATAACGAAGCTCGACCCCTGTGGTCTTGGCGTCATCAAGCTTGTCCTGGGCTGCCTCGAGCATGCGCCGGGAGTGATCGACAGCGATCACTTCGATCCCGAGACAGGCCATCTCCTGTGCAAGAATCCCCGTGCCCGTACCGATGTCCGCGACCTTCAGATTGGATGGCACCAGTCTGGCGATGGCACGCGCACGGTGCACTTCATCGTTGAAGACCGTACGTAGGTTGTCCCATTCGGGGCCGATGGCATCGAACCAGTTGCGGGAACGCACTGCCCGCTCTCGCAGCAGAGCATCGAGAGCAGCGCGATCTCTCGATTCCAAAGGATCATCAGCGAGGGCCTTCTTGGCCAGGTCCCAGGCCCCCTGCCACTCCGGGTCCAGGGGCGGAACGAAACGGTAGTAGGCGTATGTCCCTTCGCGGCGATCGCGCAGCAGGCCAGACTCACGAAGAATCGCCAGATGTCGCGATACCGTCGACTGAGCCAAGCCGAGAACCGAGACCAGGTCCTGCACCGCCAACTCCTCGCGCCCCAAAAGGGCAAGGATGCGGATCCTCGTCGGATCGGTGAGGGTCTTGAAGACCCTCTGCAGGGAGTCCACACTCATCGCCGAAGTATATCGAGACATCGCGATGAACGGATGAATTCATCCCAGCGAGCTGCTCGTACATAGGCTCGATCTTCCTAAGCTATTGAATTACAAAGCCTTAAGATCTCAGTCCCGATTCCTGAATGGTGGAGACGAAGGGAGTTGAACCCTCGACCTCAGCATTGCGAACGCTGCGCTCTACCAACTGAGCTACGTCCCCGTCCTCGACGGGAGGGCGAGGAAGATAGCCAGGCCCCGACGGGAAAGAAAGGCCTCTATCGCTTCCGTAGGTCGAGCATGCCCGCTCTAGGGGGGCCGGAAATGGCGAATCCGGGGATTGCCTCCCGATATGGATCGGGCAGGCGATCCGCTGGCAGGCTGAGCCTGGAGTCCTCGTCCCCGAGGATCAGGCTCGAACCAAGGACCAGCGCACCATGCACCCGACAGGCCGGCGCGCGCAAGTACACTTCGCCCTCCGCGACTAGCGATCCCTCCAACACCAGCTTGTTGGCCGCCTCCCTCTTTCCAGGCAAGCCCATGTAGGTCGCACCACTGCCTTCGATCCGGCCGGAGTAGCCCCCGTCCCCCACATGCATGCTCTCGTCCCCGGGGGACAGGCCACCATCCAAATCCAGATCGCGATAACGACTCCCGAGCGACAGCAGACTCACCAGGGTCAGCTTGCCTGGCCCACGCACACGAACATTCGAACCCAGGTAGATGTTGCCATCCACCACGATCGTGAGGGAATGCTCGAGGTGCATCTCGATCGATCCACTCTGATCAACAACCCATAGGTTCCCATCCACCCACACCGAGGCTATCTGACTCAAAGGTGGTTCGAGGATCTCACCCTCACTGGACCGCAGGACAAAGTCTCTCTGATCCGTTCCTCCCGCGAGATTCAGAAGTGCGATGCTCGGATCCAGCTGCAGGCCAACAAACTCCGCACGCAAGCTAGCAGCATCCACTCCATCTTCGGCGAGCCGCGGGAAATGATGCGCGGGGATCCAGCTGGGCTCAGGGATAGGCATCTCCCAAATCCAGTCCCAGCGATCAGCAGAGCCGGACATAGCCGCGCGGCTGATGCTCAAGGGTCTACCCAGAGGGTAGGGTGCAGACCCTTCGAGTATCTTCGCCCTGTAGCGGTATTGGCGCTCAGTCGGGGATGTGACCTCGATCTTGAGCATAGGTCCCCGTCCAGACGCACTGAGCTGAGAACTCAACTGATACCCAGAACGATCCCAGGCCATGGCCGCTGGATTCTCGCTGCCCCTCTCCGCAAGCATGCCGGACGCCAGTTCGTCGGCGAGCACTCGGGAAACAGTTTCCTCGACCTCCTGCTCGAACTCTCCTGATTCGGCGAGCATCCCGCTGGTCGAAGCGATCATGTGCAGCACAGTCAGTAAAAGCAGGCCGATTCCCAGCAGAGCGAGGTGGCTGCCGAACCATGAGCGCATGAGAGAAATCACTTGGCCTTTTTCTCCATGTCTGTTGTTGACGGCAACAACACGAGCTCGAGTCTCGAGTCCCTGGAACGCAAGACCGGAGACAGCCCTCGCAGCGGTGGCTCCTCCAGCCAATCCTCCAGGAGCCGCGCGTAGGAACGATTGATATTTGCTCGCTCCTCTTCGAGGGCGGTCTCCTCGCGATCGTGGTATTGGAGAACTCTGTAGCGGAGCGACTCGAAGCCCTGCAGGGATTGGCGGCGCATCTCCAAGCGATTGTCGAATCGATACAGGCCGCTCTCCACCAACCAAAGACTACCGGATGTCGTTGCTGCACAGAAGATGACCAGGAAGGGCACAACAATGCCCTTCAACCTGAACCAAATACTGGTGGAGATCTTGGACTGCATGTCAGCACTTATCACTGCTTGGCAGCCGGATCCTCACCGAGCATCAATAGCGCAGACTCCGAGCTCTCGACATGCTCCAGGTCCTCGTCGTCTTCCTCGTCCTGGTCATCTTCGTGATCTTCGAAGTGCACCAGGTCGCCGCCTGTGATGCTGCCCACCGGTGGATTCTCGTTTAGCCAATCGATCAGACTGTTGAGCTCACGAGCGAGATCCCGGAGATAGTCTCCACGACGCAAGTGGGCTCGAACCGTCAGGTCTCCCTCTTGCAGCTTTCGCATGATCGCACAAAGGCGATTAGTAGGCCCGATGATGCGGTTCGAATAGCGCAATCCCTGCACCACGGCAACGGCGCTGGCACAGAGGAAGAAGCCGAGAACGGCGAGCATGAGCGGCACCAGACTTGGCCGCTCAGTCGAACCCGCCAAAGACTCCTGCATGAGTTGGAGGCAAAAAACCGCGATCAAAACCACGCAAATCGCGAGCCCAAAAATGGCTAGAACACCGCCTTTACCGATGGCCTGTTTTTGAACAGTTGGCGCAACGATCAACGAATTTCTGCGGTTGCTCTGTCTCTTCCCCATGACATGGCCGCTTTCTCCGACATGGATTCTTGCGCTCTCCAAGCGGATCGGCCCACCCATGAATCGGCAATGCGCTGGTGAGAATTGACCCGAGGAGAGGACAAAAGATCTGCCGACAGATGGTCGATCTCTCAATCGAACAGATTCGCAAGGCTTGCGACCTCATCGAGGCCGGATCGGGGAGAGCCATCGAATGGAGAGATACACGTCAAGACAAGCAGCATCGATGCTCGGTATCAGCGAGGAAGAGCTTCGAAAAGCACTGCGTGAACAGCGCGAAGACCTACCGGCTCGCGATCCGGAGTTTCCGGATCTCTATCCGGAAGACCTGGTCGAAGCACTGCGCTCCTCGCTCTCAAGAGACAAGCACCCGGTTGCGGAAGAGAGATCCGAGACCCTCGCTAGCATCTTCTCCGTGACTTCGGGGAAGGGCGGCGTCGGCAAGACCTCCCTCGCTGTGAACCTTGCCTCTGAATTCAGTAGGCGAGGCTACCGCACCATCGTGGTTGATGCTGACCTCGGCCTGTCAAACACCCACATCCTCGCTGGGCTCAAGCCGACGAAGACTCTCTCGGATTACCTCGAGAAGTCCGCGGATCTCGCTGAGATCGTCAACGACGGTCCATGTGGTGTGAAATACATCTCCGGCGGCAGCGGTGTAAAGGAGATGGCAGACCTCGATTCAGCTGGTCGCCAAAGCATTCTCGACGCAATCCAGGAGTTGCGCCCCTACTGCGATCTGATTCTGTTGGATACCGCAGCAGGCGTTTCCAAGTCCGTCACGGACTTTGTATCGATCAGTGATCACACACTTGTCGTGACGACGAGCAACTTCGCTGCGATTGCCGACGCATATGGAATCATAAAGATCATGGTGCAGGACGGGTACACCAACCCAATGCACTTGATCATCAATCGAGTCCGCTCACCTGAAGAAGCCGAGCAGGTCTATAAGAAGCTAAAAGGCTGCACCGAAAGGTTTTTGAGCTTCGACCTAAACTGGCTCGGCTTGCTGCCGGAAGATAACAGCGTAGAGGGTGCCGTACTGAAGCGGTCCCCCTTCTGCGAGACGTTTCCCGGGAGCGTTGCGACTCGATACTTGAAGAAACTGACTACGGCCCTCGAGCGCTATCTGCCGACGGTTCCGAGCAATGTCAGCTGAAACAGGGAGCGGGACGGGAACTAGAAGGGAAACCAGGGAACCAGAACTTCGAGGGGAAAACCTCTAGAGCGACGGCCAACTGGGGAGTGAGAATTAAGAATGACTCGATTTACTGACAACAACACGACCAGCGACTTGCATGTCAAGAGCGGCCAGGAGCAGCCAATGTCGAAAGGCGACTCTGGGGCATCGGATAGTCGGCCAGGCGCTGCCAAGGCAGAGGTCTTTGGCAGACAAGCCAATAAGGGCATTCTCGCAGAACGAGTAGCGCAGGAGCTGAACATCCCGCGTCGCACGGCTGCCAGAGTTCTTGATGCGGTTCTAGATTCCGTAAGGGATCTCCTCAGGGGTCGCGGCAAGGTCGCAGTGAAGGGCTTCGGCACTTTCGAGCGCAAGATCCGCAAGGGTCGCGCCTACAAGCACCCCCTGACGGGGAAGAGCATCGAAGTCGCGGACAAGGAGACCATCCTGTTCAAGCCCAGCGATCAGCTGGTGCGCGACACTCGCAGCGGCACGCCACCCAAGCCGCGCAAGGCTCCCGCGGGGAATAACCCCGAGGACATCCTTTTCAAGGGATGAGACCTGCACTCCGCCGGCGATTTTCGCCGGCGGGGGCAGAAGCTCCTGGCGCAAACGGATAACCTCCCAGCAGTGCCCATGGAGACCAAAGACGGCTTTCTAAGCGCCTGCATCCAGTTCTCGGTCGAGCGAGGCGAGGTTGA
>JAJFFD010000147.1 GCA_021776805.1 Planctomycetota bacterium | reverse complement strand
CAGGCCAGTCGCGGACTTCTTCCATGCTGCGCTTGCAGCCAAGGCAGGTTTCGCCCTTGTCGTCCATGACGCAGACGCGGATGCAGGGCGAGGGGATGACCCCCCGAGCGCAATCCGCACAGAGGCAAGCTTCGCCCCTGGCGCTCTCGGGAATCCTCGCCATGGCCTCGTCGGGAATCTGTAGGTCGAAGCACCAGCACTTGGCGGCACCTTCCGCGACTGCGCAGGCATTGCTCCTGCCACAAAGGGGACAACGATTGGGATCCACACTCATTGGACGAGCACTAAAGCAGTACCTCAGGTCTGAAGTATTCCTCAGGAACAGCATAGCCCTGGAGATGTCGGCGATGGGTTTGCACCTCGCTTCCGGTACCCGAGCGATCGCCAGCTCAGGTGATCGATGCGGGCCAGGGGCAGGAGCCTCAGTGCCCCTGCTTCAACTCGGACAAGGGCACCGGCTGCGTCTTCAGCAGCTCTTTGATCCCTTGGCGCGTTTTCGCGTCCGGCTCGAAGGGCGCGATCATGTGTTCGGTGATGTCGATCAAGGCTACTTCCTTGGACTCGTACAGCACTTGCCCAACGATCAAGTCAACACTCGCAGCCTTGGCGATAGCTGCCATTTCACTTTTGATGAGTTGCAAGATCTCCGGGATTGGCGCATCGCTGAAGACCTGGCCATGAATCTTCTCCTGGATGGCCACCGCTTCTGCCGCCAAGTCCTGCGCCTTGCTCTCGTCGCCATTCTCCTCGGCCTTCTGATGCGTGGCGCGGATTTCTTGCACCCGAGCCAGCATGCAATCGGGCCTGGAGGAACGGGCATAAGCCATGGCAACCGCACGCGTGTTGAACACAGCGATGCGTGGGCCTTGCGCGCTTCCACTTCCGGTGCTCTCGATGTCCTCGCTTGACGAGGACGCACAACCGAGCACCGCGCCGATCAGAGCGAGGGTCGTGTTGATCACTAGCTTCTTGCTTTTCATTTCCTATCTCCACAAAGGTCGGCGGGGATCCTCCTCCGCCAAAAAAAATCAGTTCGCAGTCTCTACTTCTTCTTCCTCTCTGCGATACGCCAGGAGCGCTATGCCGCAGGCAAGCAGAGGGCAGAGAAGAAAGAGGAAGGTCACTCCCTGGGTGACCAGCCCGATGTTGTCTCTTTGGAAGATGCCAAAGAGATAGAAGTAGTACGCGCTCGCCAAGAGCAGTGCGCCACCGGCAATCCGAGGCAGGGGACGGGCAAGCCAGGCGAGAACGAAGAATGGCAAGGGCACCAGGAGGCTCATGAACAAGCCGCCCCAGCCGCGCCACTCCGGCCCCAGGTTGCTGGCGATCACGAAGATGAGCCAACCCAGACCGAAGCCGGTCAGAATCCGAGCCGCGGTCTTCTGGCTACCCCAATAGGCAAGCAGGGAACTGAAGATCCAGACGAAGATGAGCAGGGCAAAGAAGAGGGTGCCGAGCTCCTGCGGGTCCTTGATCTCTCGTTCTCCTGTGCGCACCCAAGCGATCAGTAGAGTGGCTGCAAGACCGGCAGCGAGAAAGGCGTGGTAGCCCGCACGATGATCCGCGCCGCGCTGAAATTCGTCCTTGTCCCGCAGCCAGCCGAACTCACGCAGGAGGCCAGGTCCGAATATCCCCAGTCCCACGAGAAGCATGAACCACCAGCTCAATGCCATGAGCGCCAGGCCCGCCAAGATCACAGCGCTGGCGATCAAGTTGGTTTGCGTCGGACGCCAGCCCTGCCTCTTCACGCTAGTCATGGGCCTCCCCCTCGAGTTGAAATAGAGCCTCTACCGGGACCGCGAAGACCTGCGCTAGCTGCAAGGCCAAAGCTACTGACGGGGTGTACTTACCCTTCTCTATGGAGAGAATGGTCTGGCGAGTCACCCCGACCCGGTCGGCCAGCTCCTGTTGCGTCATGCTCTTCATCTGCCGCTGCCCTCGCACCTGGTTGCGGATATCGTGTCGAGGCTTCACGGGGGGCAATGTAAAGCAAACTTGACATCATGTCAAGCTTACTTTACATCTCTAAATCTGCGGGGAGAGAACCTGACTCGAGCTCATGAGCTGCTGAAAGCGAATCAGCTTGCGGACTCAGTCGCGAATCGCGGCTGAGTCGGGACTCTTCCCTGCCCTCTGCTTGTCGGGGTCCTTGCCTGCTTCCACTTTGGGAGGCGCGGCCTGCCGACTCTCCATGCCCGCTTGCATTGGCGAAGGGATCCCCTGCCGCGACCAGATGTAGCTGTCATAGTCCGTGCCGACGCAGGCGCTGCACAGCAGGGCCAGAGCCAGGCAGAGGCAGTTTGCGCGCTTTCTCATTGGCATCTCGTCGGAGGCAAATCCTATGGAGATGCGGGCACCGCGACAAGAAATGAAGCAGAGGCGCAGTCAGGAATGGTTTGCGCTGCAGGGAAGGCACACTGGATCAAGAAAACTGCAGGGGCTTAGGCAAGAAAATCAGTGCGCATGGGGTGAGAGCACGAACTCCTCCGAAACCAGCTCGGATCCTGCGTTGCTGATGCGGAGGCTCACAATCGATTGGAAGTCCTTACCCTGCAGCCAAGTGGCATCTGCTCCAGAAGACCCGGGGAAGATGAAGTAGTTGGTCTTGCCCGCACGCATGTTCGCTTGTCCGGCTTCATCCTCGTTCTTCTCCAGGTTTCGCGGCTGCATGGTGATCTTTCGCCCATCAACATCCACAAAGCTCAGTTCCACTTTCGCATCCGTGGCCACATCGAAGGGCTCGGCGAATTCAGCGGACTGGAAGAGCCAGAGTTCCAGGTCGCCGTTGTTGTCGTGTAGTTTGAGCTCGAGGTAACCGCTCGCTTCACCAGCGGTGAACTTGGCGGGCACACCGGCATGCGGCCCACTGGGATGCTCGTGCCCATGCCCATCCAAGGGCAGGCTGGCCCGCTCGTCCATGTCATCCGCGCGCAAGCGCAGCATGACCCGAAAGGGGGCCTTCTCGCCGGCCCGCGGGGTGGCATGAAAATGCAAGGTCCCGTCCTCATAGCCGCCCTTGGCAGGCGCACTGAGCTGGGTTCCGTCCTGACTCTCGATCCAGAGGTAGACATTCAGATCCGCGAGCTCGCTGGCGACAGCTCCGATCGGGCGCACCTGGAAGGCACCTTCGCTGCCTGGTACCAACTCGCCCAATCTCGCGATGCCGAATTCGCGACCGATGAGAGTCACCTGGCCAAGATCCATGGCATCGCCGTGATCGGCGCCGGGCTGGGCAGCGGCGGAGCCAGGCATGCCTGAACCCGCAGTCTCTGCGGCCGGATCATCGCTGCAGGCAAACAAGAGAAGGGCCACTAGGGCGAAGGGAAGGCGGGAGGTCTTCATGTTAATGATTCCTGCGTAAGGGGATCGTCGATGAGTTCGCTTGTCTTCGCTCGTGGTCCTCCGCCAATCAGCTGAAAGCCGATTGGGACCACGAAGAGATTGAGGAAGGTGCTGCTGACAAGACCGCCGAGGATCACCACGGCGATCGGGTATTGGAGTTCACTGCCAATCTCGCCCTTGGCCAGCACAAGAGGGATCAATGCCAAGGCGGAGCTGAGGGCCGTCATCAGGATGGGCACGAGCCGTTCTTCCGCGCCGCGCATCACGGCTTCGGCCTTGCTCACCCCCTCTTCTTCCATGAGATGGTAGTAATGGGAGATGAGCAGCAGCCCATTGCGGCAGGCAACGCCAGCCAGGCCGATGAAACCAACCAGGGCCGAGATCGAAAGCACCGGCGCAATGTAGCCCTCCCCGGAAAAGAGGGCGGCGATATTGCCAAAGACGCTTGGCGACCCGGCGATGAAGAGGGCGATCACGCCACCGACCAGAGCGAAGGGGAGATTGAGCAGGATGAGGACAACCGGGCGCGCAGATCCGAAGGCCGAGTATAGGATCACAAAGACCAGGGCGAGAACTCCCAGGGACGCAAGGAAGATGCGCCGGGAAGCCTGCTCCTGAGCTTCGAACTGCCCGCCATACTCCACGTAGACATCGTCGAAGCTGGCGATGATGGGATCGACTCGGCTACGAATCTCTGCCACCAAGTCACCAAGGTTGTGACCATCGGCCACGTTGCAGGAGATCACCGCCTTGCGGCGCACGTTCTCCCTGGTGATCAGGCTGGAGGTCGGTTCCTCGAAGATCTCCGCTACGGTTTCGACGCGGACCACTGCCCCGGAAGGGGCACGGAGGGGAAAGCGCAGGACGTCGTCCAAGGTCTGGCGCTCCGAATCGGCAAGACGTAGGACGATGTTCAAGCGGGCGGAACCGCGATTGACCAGGCCGACCGTGCGTCCACGAAAAGCAGTTTCGAGCTGACGAGCGGCATCGGCTGGGGTCAGGCCGTAGTGGGCGAGGCGGTTTCGGTCGAAACGGATCGGCAGGCTATCGGAGAGCACTTCTCGGTTGGCGACCAGATCGCGCACACCGGGCAGGGGCGCAATAGCCCCTTCGACCTGCTTGGCAATTGCGCGCAGCACATCCAGATCGTCGCCGAAGACCTTGATGGCCACAGCGGCGGGAGTGCCCGAGAGCATGTGCGAGAGCCGATGGCCGATGGGTCCGCCGATCTGCGTAGTCACCCCCGGAGCCGCGTCGAGAAGACTTACAAGAGCGCTCCGAACGGTCTGCACATCCGCATCCGGCTCGAGTCTGACGTCGATATCGCTGGCGCTCACCGGCTCGGCATGTTCATCCTGCTCGGCTCGGCCAGTGCGCCTGGTAACCGCAGCGACTCCAGGGATCAAGCCAGCCTGTAGTTCCAGATTGCGTGCGACGCGATCGGACTCAGCCAGCGAGGTGCCCGCCGATGCATTGACGAAGATCGTCACGCTGCCTTCGTTGAACTCGGGCAAGAAGGACGATCCAAAGCTCATGGCCAGGCTCACGGCCCCCGCCAGCAGCAAGGCCGACCCGGCCAGCACTGCGCCGCGGGCGCGCAGGGCGCGGTTCAAGGCCGCGCTGTAGCCCCGTGATATCCAGCGAACGATGGCACCTTCCCGATCTCCACGTGCTTCTGCAGCATTGCGCAGCAGGTAGTAGCAGAGCACCGGCGTGATGGTCATGGCCACAAGAAGAGAGGCTGCAAGACTGATCACATAGGCGGCTCCGAGCGGACGGAAGAAGCGACCCTCGACACCACTCAAGAAGAACAGCGGCACAAAGACCAAGACGATGACCGCGGTCGCCAGCAGTATAGCCTGCCGAACTTCGATGCTCGCCTCATAGACCACCTGCAGCACTGGCCGACGATGAGCTTCCGGCGTGGCGGCGTTGAGCCGGAGCCGTCGGAAGACATTCTCTACATCGACGATGGCGTCATCCACGAGGGATCCGACGGCCACGGCGATTCCGCCGAGGGTCATGACGTTCACCGTGGCGCCGAAGGCCTCCATCACCAGCAGTGCCGCGCCAAGCGAAAGCGGCAGAGCGGTGAGGGTGATCAAAGTCGTGCGCAGATTGAGCAGGAACATAAACAAGATGATCACGACGAAGATCGCCGCGTCACCGAGCGCAGTCAGCACGTTATCGACAGCAACGTGGATGAAGTCGGCTTGACGGAAGATCGAGCGCTCGAGTTTGACACCGCTGGGAAGGGTCGTTGCAAACTCATCGAGGACCCTGTCGATGCGACGCGTGAGCTCGAGGGTGTTGGCGCTCGGGTTGCGCTGCACAGTGAGGATGACCGCCGGTTGACCATCGGCAGAACCCGTTCCCCGGCGCGGGGCACCGGCAACTCCGACCTCGGCGACCTGCGAGAGTTGCAACGGAATGCCGCGCCATTCGCCAACGACTGTCGAAGCGATATCCGCCGCATCCCGCACTCTGGTCTCGGGTCGCAGGGGTAGCTCACGACCACCAACATCCGCGAGGTAGCCCGCACCGATCGGCGCGTGGGCCGCGGTGGTCGCCTCCTCGAGTTGCGCCAGGCTGAGGTCGTAGCGCAGCAACTCGTCTGGCTTGACGAGAATCTGAAACTCGGGAAGCTCACCGCCGAGGGCAGTTACCTGGGCTATGCCAGTAACCGCCAGCAATCTTGGTCGCAGGGAGAACTCGGCTATGCGGCGCAGCTCGAGGGGAGAAACACTGCCCTCGGGACTAGTCAGTCCGAGGAGCATGATCTCACCAGCCAGACTGGACACTGGCGTCATTTCCGGCGGATGAATGTTCTCGGGCAACACCGCTTGAAGCCTGGTGAGACGTTCAGCTATGAACTGGCGATTGCGGTAGATGTCAGCGCCAAAGTCGAACTCAGCCCAGACGATGGAGAGGCCGAGGGCCGAACTGGAGCGCAGACGACGCAGGCCCGGAATGCCATTGAGCACGGTCTCGATGGGGAAAGTCACCGCCCGCTCCACTTCTTCGGGCGCATAGCCCGGAGCCTCGGTCATGATGGTGACCGTGGGTGCGTTGAGTTCGGGGAAGACCTCGACGGGAATTTGCGGCACCCGGTAGGCACTCACAGCGATCAATAGCAGGCCGAGCCCGAGAACCAGGCGGCGACGCTTGAGGGACCACTTGATCAGCGCGTTTAACATGACGGCTACTTGTGGTCCCCGTGAAAGCTGCCATCCGCGTGAAAGTGACCACCCTGTGGCGCCCGGCCGATGCCCGTCTGTTTGAGTTGGTAGACCCCGTCGGCGACCAGTTGGTCACCATCGAGAACTCCAGCAAGGACCTCGACCAACTTGGCACCGCGACCGCCAATCTCCACCGGCGTGCGAATCACTTTGCCCGGATCACTCGGGTCGCGACGGAAGACAATCGTCTCGAGTCCGTCGAGGACTACGCAGCGCGCCGGAATCAAGACCTCGTCGCTGCGTCCCTCCTGCACCTGCACCTGCGCCATGACCGAGATCCCGTGAGCGAAGACTCCATCGGGATTGGGCACCTGGGCGAGCACTTCGATCATGCGCGTGTCAGCGTGAGCGACGGGCAGCGGGGCATCCAAGGAGGTTTCCACTGCCGGCAAGCGACGCGCCGGAAACTCCAGACGAACCCGATTACCCTCTGCGAAGAGGCCGAGATCACCTTCGGGAAGGTGACCGCGAAAACGCAACTCGCTGGTGTCGAAGACCTGCATGATGGCAGCACCGTCTTCGAGAGTTTCACCCTGCGCTGCAAAGAGCTCGACGACCACCCCAGCGTGAGGTGCAGGGATTCTTATCTCGTCGACCTGCCGCCATAGGGGCTTGCCATCCTGCAGGCTAGAGAGCTCCTCGATGGTCCTGCTGGTGAGAAGACTCAAGGCAGTCATATTCTCCTCCAGCGAGAGGCGGGCCTGATCAGCCTCTAGCCGCTTCCGCGCAAGGCGCGTGATCAGGTCATCGCGCACGATCGCCGCGTCCAAGCTCGCCTTGCTGGCCTCGCTGACCGTCTTACGTATGGAGATGATCTCGCCCACCGTCACTGCCTGGAGTCCGCCGCCGAGTTCTTCAATCTGCTGCAGGCGTTCCCGACTCGACCCTTCGAACTCACGAGCTCCCAGCACATGAGCCTCACTCTCTTCGAGTCGGGCCTGCGCAGCGCTAACTTCTCTGGCCGCGGATCCAATGTGTTGCTCGGCGGCTTCGAGCGCATTCTGGAGCTTGCGCAGCTCTGGCGAGTTGAGTCTGGCGAGCTCCTCTCCCTCGGCCACGATCTGCCAGCGCGAGACCACCGACTGTAATCTCGAGTGGGCCGGCGCTCGCATGATCCAGCGCCGGCTCTCCGGCACTTCGAGCTGGCCGGGAAGATCCCGCCAAACACCAAGCCGTCCACGGGTCGCCTCTGCAAAGGTGATGCCCAGGTTGCTGATCACTTCCGGCGGCACATCGATCTTGTTGCTCACCGGCTCCGCCTCCTGGCCTGGCGCATCCGGCACAGGTTCCGGCGCACATGATGCCAGCACTGAGGCGAAGGCTGAAGAGACCAAGAGTCCATACAAACTGACCTTCATTTCTCGTTCTCCTTCACAGTCGTCGCCTGACTGGATTCGTCCTCGGCTTCGACTTGGGCAAGAGCGAATCCGCCGGCAACCGCCGCACGCAGCCGAGCCCTCGCCGCCTCTTCACTCAATTGCAGAATGCGCGCGCGAGTGCGCGCGATGGCACGCTGCGCGGTCAAGACCTCGATCACTTCGGCACGCCCGGCACGGAGGCGGATCTGAACCGCGCGCCCAGCCTCCTCCGCCGATCGCGCCGCACCCTCACTGTAGATTTGCAGCAATTCCTCAGCGAGCTCCAGATCCTCTCTGGCGAGGGCTTCGGCATGCGAAGCACCTAGGAGATTCTCGCGATAGCGTTCGCGAGCACGCTGCCGCGACTCTTCGGCAGCCATGATATTGCCCTCGTTGCGATCAAAGAGAGGCAGACTGAAGCCCAAGCCAAAGCCGATGGACTTCTGCCCTTCGTCGTACTCGAACTCGGGCCCGAGACGAATGTCCGGATACTGCTCGCCAATCTCCAGACGCAGCGCCGCATCCGCCGCCGCATAGGCCGCTTCCGCTGCGCGCAGAGAAGGCTGACGCAGAAGAAAGCCCGAATCACTGGGCGGTAGTTCGGGCATGGCAGACTCTTCCCCATCGACCAGGATTACTAGCTCAGCATCGGGCAGCAAGCCGAGAACTGCGCAGAGGTCCCGACGCTGTCGTCTGGCCTGCATGCGGATCTCCTCCAAGGAGGCGCGGGCCTCTTCTCTCTCAGTGCGTGCCAAGAATAGCGCCACCGTGTCGACGATGCCGGCAGCCTGCAGGCGCTCGACCCAATCCAAAATCTCATCTCCAGCAGCTGAAACTTCGGCCAGCAAGACCTCCTCCTGCTGCAGACGCGCGAGGCGAATGTAGGCCTCGCGAACCTCCTGCAGGACTTCGAGCTCGACTTGGATCACCCGCAGGGTTTGCTCGTCCAACTCTGCGCCAGCGCGATCACGGCGCGCATCGATCTTGCCCCAAAGCGGCAACTCCCAACTCATCCCTGCGGGCATCTTCAGATGTCCCCCATCGGTGGTGAAGCGTGGCCCGACGAAGAAATCAGGGTTGGCCAGCACCCCCGCCCTCAAGACCTGCGCAGCCGCGATACGCGTATCAGCTCGCGCCTCGAGAATGCGCGGAGAATAGTACAGCGCCAAGGCGTTGGCCTCCTCCAGGCTCAGCCCATCGCCAAATTCCACCTCCTCCCGAAGAGGAAACCAGGAAGTGTTGAGCGGCCCAAGATGCGCAGCAGACAATTGACCGCTGGAGCGTTCGCCAAGTAGGCCGAGTTCGACGCCGGGCTCGAGCGCATCCGGCGCGTAGCTTAAACAGGCGGGCAAGGCCAGGCACAGGCTGAGCGCCACATGGGTACGCGCCTGCGCGCGCGAAACAGAATCTACTGGGTCCACTGCATACTTCTCCCTAGCGATCGTCGAAACCACCCGCGAAGGGACTTCGCAGGTGCGCGAGGCGTAGACCAGCTACGCCACTCGATCAGACGATGCGGGGAGGGGCACGCGGCCGGACAGAGCCAGGCAGCGGCGACTGCTCAACAGGACAGGGAGCAAGATTCCAAGTCGAAGCGGTCGGCAAGAATACCGGCGCTAGACCCGACGGAGCAGGTCCTGCGGCCAGGGGTTGGAGCTGCACCGAAGCGGCCGTAAAGAGCTTGGCCAACTCGTAGCAGTGTTCCTCGGATGGGTGCAGCGGATGCGAATCGTCAGTCTCGCCCGCCGCAACGTTCAGGATCTCATGAGGCCAATGACGATGATCATCTGCCTGCTTGTTGACATGCACATGGCTCGCATGCGCATGCGCCAAACCACGAGCATGGGCTTGCTCATGACCTGCCGCAGCAGGGTTGGCCAGAGAAGAGGTCGAACTGCCGTCCTGATGGTCGTAGCAGTGCTCCACCATGAAAAGGTGGAGGGGCACGAGCAGCGGCTGGATAAGGATGCCGAGGCAGACGAGGAGCCCAATGGCTCTTTCTCGCAGGGTCTTGCCTCTCTTGCTCGTCATTCCTGTTGCGGGCCTCGAACTGCTACATGGCTATCTCGGCGCCTGGCGAGAAGTACCTTGAATTCCCGGCTGGCGCAAGCGAGGGCAAAGAAACGAAGCAAGAGATCCGGAAACTCCGCCGGCCTGGCAAATCTGCCCGGGCCCGGGCGAAGCTGGCTATAAACACGGCACTGAGCTAAGCCTAGCTATCGGTCCTCCGGCAAGAATCGTCGCCATGCGCAACCCCATAGCCGCCCTCCTCCTTACAGCCTGCAGCCCGGCACAAGATCCTGCGCAAGCCGCGGCAGAAGAGGCGAAGGTCTTTGCCGACCCGTCGAGACCGCGGGTCAACAAGCTCGAGCCCCTCGCTCCCGGCGAAGCGAAGACCTATCCAGAGCTCAGCGTCGCCGCGACAGCAACTGCCCTTTCCCTGGAAGCCATCAGCGAAGATTGGCCCGGCTTCCTCGGACCCCGCCGCGATAGCAAGTCCATAGAGACTCGTCTCCTCGCAGACTGGCCAGAGCAAGGACCAAAGCTCCTCTGGTCCATGCGCCGTGGACAGGGCTACTCCTCACCGGCGATTCAGGGCGACCATCTGGTCTATACCCACCGGCAAGGCAGCAGCATCCACATCGACTGCCTGCAGGCGGAGACCGGCAAGCGCTTCTGGCGCTACACCTACCCCTGCGACTACCGAGGCATGTATCTCAGCGATGGCGGGCCAAGAGCCACTCCCCAGATCGAGGGAGATCGAGTCTGGGTCCTCGGCGTCGAAGCTCGCCTCTTCTGCCTCGAGCTCAGCAGCGGCAGGATCGTCTGGGAACGGGATCTTGGCGCTGAGTTCAATCTTCCCGAGCAGTTCTTCGGCGTCGTCACCAGCCCCCTTCTCTACGGCGAGGAGCTCATCATCAATCTCGGCGCCCCGGGCGGTCCGACGGTAGCCGCCTTCGACAAGAATGACGGGCGCATGCTATGGGGAACCGGGCAGGAATGGGGCATGAGCTGCGCTTCACCCATCCTGACCGAGTTTCAAGGCGAAGAACGCCTGCTCGTTCTCACCGGTGGAATCTCTCGCCCACCCAGCGGCGGCCTCATGCTCATAGATCCGAAGAAGCATGTCACCCTGGCTCGCTTCCCCTTCCGTAGCCGCACCTACGAGTCGGTAAACGGCACTAGCCCGATCCTCGTCGACGACACAGTCCTTCTCACCTCGGCCTACAGCACCGGCAGCATCGGCGTACGGATTACTGCCGATGACAAGCTCGAGCAGAGCTGGAAGGCCCGCCGTCTCGGCGTCGAGTTTTCTGCAGCGCTGGAGCTCGACGGCAATCTCTACCTCATCGACGGCATCCGTGACCGGGGCGGCGCCATCGTCTGCCTCGATCCATTGAGCGGCGAGGAGCTCAGCCGCACGGATCTCGAATGGGAAGAGACCGTCAACATCCGCGGTGAAGACCGCGAGATGGGCTTCGGCGTCGGCACGGGCCTTCTCCTACACATCGGCGGCGACCGCTTCCTATGCCTCAGCGACAACGGTCACCTGTTGCAGCTGCGCTGCGGTCCGAAAGGTGGCGAGATCCTCAATCGGGTATCCCTCTTTCGCGCTGGCGAGACCTGGACTCCCTTGGTGCTGAGCCGCGGCCTCCTCTATGTCTGCCAAAACAAGCGCGAGAAGATCGGTGATGCTCCGCCGCGCCTGCTCTGCTACGACTTGCGTGGGCGTTGAGCTCGGCTAGCTCCGGCTATGCGAGGAAAAGACCTTCGACTTCAGTTTCCAGCCATCGTCCTGCCGGTAGAGCAGGATGAAGTCGGTAAAGCGCAAGCCCGCCCAATTCAAGAACTCGATGCGCACCGCAGCGCTGCGCCCTTCGCGCTCCACCGAGACCACCCTTGACTGCACATCGGCAGTCGGACCGATTTCGCTGATCAGTCCTGCGAAGGGCTCCGATGCCAGATGAACGAGCTCACCATCCATGTGGCCGGTAACCCGAAAATCATCGCTCAGAGTCGGGAGGATGGATGCCCCATCTCCTGTCCGCGCGCTTTCCATGTAGGGACTGATAGCGGCAAGGATCTCGTCGTAAGCGCTGTAACTGGCGGCTTCCGCTGCATGCTCCTGATTCTTGGTCTCGGTACTCATGTTTCTCCACTGCTCTTGCTTATGGACATGAGTTGGTCCCGGGTCCCGGTTCTTACCCGAGACCTTGAAAAGCCGCGCGATTCCGCCCCCCTAGCCGGGAAAGCGATCTCGAATCACGACTTCATCCATGGACAACTGTCCAGGCTTCGGCCAGGGGTCCTTGACGCCCTTGCCGATGGCGACCATGGGGCCGATGCAATGGTCCTCGGGCAGACCGATCAGCTCAGCCACCTGGTCGAATTCGAAACCGATCATCGGGCAGGACTCGTAGCCCAAGCCCTTCGCCGCCAGCATGATGGTCTGCATGGCGATACCGATGGAACGCTGGGCTTCATCCCGCTGCAACTGCTCATTGCCCTGGTGGAAGGGCCCCATCCAATTGACCAGCAAGTCGGCGACTTCCTTGGGTGCATTGGCCCAGTAGCGACTCGGCTCCTTCTCCCAGGCCTTTACATCCGCAGTGACGATGATCAGCAGGGAAGCATCGGTCATCTGCGCCTGATCATTGCCGACGGCGCGGATCTGCTTGCGCAAGTCGGGATCGCTGACCACGACAAAGCGCCAGTGCTGAATGTTGAAGCTGGTCGGCGCCTGCATGGCAGCCTCCAGGATCTTGTTCACCTCGTCATCGCTGAGCCGGTGCTCCGGATCGAAGTGCTTGACTGCGCGGCGCTGATAGATCGCTTCGAATACGTCCATGGTCCTTTCTCGGTATCTGAATCAAGAAGTAGCTGCAAGGCATGCAAGCCCTCGGGGGGGCGGCGAACATTAGGTGGCTCTGGCCTGGCGCAGAAGAATTCACCGGGAATTCAGCTGACGAATCCAGGACCAAGAACCTCTCTAGGACTCGTTCCATGGATACCTCAGCAGGAGTTCGAGGGACAGGGCAGCCCGCAGGGTCCAGGCACTGGTGCGGATCCAATTGCTGCTCACCAGACGCCGGATCGCGGCAGAATCAAAACCCTCGAGCAGGCGTCGGTGACAGGGAACCTGGACCAGGAAGGTGGAGAGCCAGATGACCAGCAGGAGGGCAGCGCCGATCCCCAGGCGAGCCTGCATTCCATCCGGTGGATCAAGAAGCAACGCCGTAGCCACGAGCAACTCCAGCATCATCGCTGGCATCACCACCAGGCCGGTGAGCTGTTGATGCTGCCTTGCGTAGATCCCGAAACCGGCCTCCCCGACTCGGGCCATGAGCGGGTAGTGCACCACCTGGACGAACCAAATCAGCCCCAGCATGTACATGCTGGCGGCGGCCTGCAGGAGGAGAAGGATTTCTTGGCTGGGCATGGGAGCAGAGGACCATTCGCTCCGGCATGCAGCCTGGATGCATCCAGGGCACATGGCCCTTCTAGCAAGGATGCGGCCGATTTCGGTCCCCTCTCCACCCACAGAGACGGTACTCGCTACCTGTACATGCGCGACTCTTGGGGCAATTGCATCGAGGTCTTGGACGAGGAGGTTTGGGTTGCTAGATCGCCGGCAAGTCCCAGAGCAGGAGCTCCGCATCCTCGGATCCATGGAGGACCAGCTCCCTCTCGTCCTGGACGCCAGCTCCGTCCCCCGCCGATAACTCCGAGTCGCGAATCCTCAGAGAACCTCGCAGCAACTGCAGCCAGGCAGCTCGGCCCTCCGCTAGCTCATATTCGATCCGCTTCCCCGCTGCGAGCAGGCCCGCGTACATGCGCACATCCTGGCCGATGCTTATCGACCCCTCCGTCCCATCCGGTGAAAGCACCAGCAACAGCCGGTTCGCGCGGGCCTCGCTCGAGAAAGCACGCTGCTCGTAGCGCGGCTCGGTTCCAAGCTCAGCTGGCAAGATCCACATCTGCAGGAAATGCAGGAGTTCATCTTCGCTGGCATTGAACTCGCTATGGGTCACGCCAGTACCCGCCGACATGAGCTGAACCTCGCCGGCCCGCATCTGCGAACCGTTATCCATGCTGTCCTTGTGCTCGAGCACTCCGCTCAGAACATAGGTCACGATCTCCATGTCTTGATGCCCATGGGTCCCAAAACCCTGGCCCGGCTGCACACGATCTTCGTTGATCACTCGCAGGAGACCGAAGCCCATGAACTCCGGGTCCTGGTAATTAGCGAAAGAGAATGTGTGCTGACTGGCGAGCCAGCCGTGATCCGCCTGCCCGCGGTCCGCTGATTTTCTGATGCTGATCATGCGCTTGCGCTGCGCATGCTAGCAAATGCGGGTTCAGCGGGGAGCCGGCTCCGTATCGAGGCGCAGGCTCTGCATATCCACCTGCTCGAGAAGAGCCAAGATGTCGTGGGAGGTGAGGATGCCCAGGATCTTGTTGCGCGAATCCACCACCGGCAGGCAGTTGAGCTTCTTGGCACGCATCAAGTGGGCTGCAGCCTGCACCGAGGCATCGGGATCGATGCACACAGGTGTCCGCATGATGTCACTGATCACTAGACTGGACAGATGCCGCTTGAGATCGAAGCGCTCCTCGGGAAGTCCCGAGTCGCAGGGCGAAGCGCGCAAGAGATCCGTGCGGGAGACCACGCCCACGACGCGCTCGTTCTCATCCACCACGGGCACGTGCCGAACTTCGGCCCAATCCATGATGTCATCGGCGATCATCACCTTGCGGTCCTGCTGCAGGGTGAAAACCTTGGTGGTCATGATGTCGCGGACGCGCATGCTGTTCATCAACTGGCCTTCGGATCGAATCCAATCCATTATCGACCGCTCTTCGACTCCCCCTGAACAGGTACAGCACGAGGTATATTGCCGGTAGCAGCGAAAGCCAGCTCGATGCCGGACTCATCGGTCTGCAGCTTCAGCCTGCCACAATGCTCAGTCTCGCGTTCGACGAGTTCTGAGGAGGCGGCCTCCTGCCCCAGCAAGGACTCTGGATCGCCGACGGCAAGGAGCAATGCGCTCCCGCAACCATGCTGCGCAGAGCGATCGGTAATCCAGCTGCCGTGGGCATCATCATGCAGCACGAGAGAGAGGGCGCCCCGCGGCTGCAGAGGCAATGTCCGTGGCAGGTAGTCATCGGAATAGACGACAAAGCCGAGACGATCGACAAACAGCTTCCGCAGCGCATCCATCCCCGCCATGTGCACCCCCAGGTTGAAGAGCGCCGGCAGCGCCGAGCCTGCGAGGGTCTCCCCCTCCAATCTGATCAGGTTGAAGACATTGCCACTGGGATCTCGCATGGTCCGACTCATCCCGAGAACGAACTTCTTCGCACGCTCATCGACTGCGCTGCCGCCCTGGTCGAGCACCCTGGCCGCGGTCCTCTCGATGTCCGCGACCCGCAGGTTGATGTAGAGGCTGGAGCGCGGATCTTCTGTGACCGGTTCACGGAGAGAATCGAGGACCAGAAGCATCTCCCCCATGCGCAGGACTGTGGACTCCTTGCCCTCGCGGTCAATCTGCCAACCGAGGGCTTCGCTGTAGAAGCTCGCGTCGAGCTCCAAATCAACCGAAGGCAAAACCAGGCCGGCGACCTGCCAGAGATCTGGCTCGGAAGACCTGGCAACTTCATCCTGAGCACCAGGTTGCGCGAGAAGAGAAAGGACAAGCAGACTTCTGAGCATTGTCATGCTCCCTGAGTGCGCGCAATCACATCAGGGTTGCATGCTCAGCGTGGATTCTTCGCGGATCCGGTCACCAGCGGCCGAACCCGGAGCGATCCGCCGTGGTTCAGGTGTGGACAATCCCGGGCAATCTTCGCGGCCTCAGCATCGCCAGCTGCAGCGATGAGAAACCAACCGGAGAGCGCAGCCATCTCATCTCCTGACCAAGGCACCATCTCCATCCCATCCGTATCCATGCCTCGATTCGCAAACTCGGCGCCATCGATGATGCTGCCATTGGCCTCTCCAGCACGGGCCCAGGCTGCGTACTCACGAACCCGAGCCTGAACAGCTTCCGGAGAATGGTCCATGTCGCGACCGCTATCCAAGAGGAGCATGTGGGTTGGCTGCAGGGGTTCTGATGTCGTCTGCCGACCAAGGAAGAAGGCGATGAGGACCGCCGCCGCGACTCCCAGGATATGGATCCAGGGTCCACGCGGGCTGCTACGACGGATCAATCCACGGTCCTGCAAGTTGTCCAGGACTCTGGCTTCGAGCTCGGCAGG
>JAJFFD010000146.1 GCA_021776805.1 Planctomycetota bacterium | reverse complement strand
TGCTTGTCCGCTCAACCAAAAGCTTTCGGAACAAATTCGATGCATCCGTACGGCCCATAGCATAGGGCTTTTGGTAACCCCTGTCCGAGTTCCCAAAACCCCGCCTCGCCTCAGGGCAGGGCATTCTTTTTTCCAAGCATCTGGCTGCTCTGCTTTCCCGGCCATGAAGTCTCAGCCCCAAAACCCAAGGGTCGCGCTGGCTCCGTCTGCAACCTTGGAATTGCAGGCCGCCGCCCAGCGACTGGGAATCCCGCTGCTCTCAAAGGGGGAGCGTCCGCAGGATGGCCTGGTTCTGCAGGTCGAGAAGGGGCAGCTTCGACTGCAGTGGGTTGAGGCCCAGGGCGCCGGGCCCCTGCAGCTGGATTTTGCGGGCGCTGACCTGCGACGACGCATCGCTGCGGGAGCCAATCAACCCATCGCTCGAGCAATGGGCATTCCCCAGGGACGGCGACGAGTCCTGGATGCGACCACGGGTCTAGGTCGAGACGCATTCCTTCTCGCCAGCCTGGGCTGCCAGGTGCGGGCCCTCGAACGGGACCCGGTGCTCTATCTCCTGCTCGAAAGCGCCTTGGAACGGGCCATGACGGATCCGACTCTCCGCTCGGCAGCATCACGCCTGGAATTGATCCATGGAGATGCGGCGGATTGGCTCGGCAGCATGGACCGGGAGGAAGCCCCAGAAGTGATCTACCTGGACCCGATGTTTCCCGAGCAGGGGAAGTCCGCCAAGTCCAAGAAGGAGATGCAGTACCTGCGCTTCCTACTGGGGGATGAACTCGGGGAGGGCGCTGACCTGCTCCAACAGGCTCGACAGATTGCCAGCCACCGGGTCGTTGTGAAGCGCGTGCATCGGGCGCCAGCGCTCATCGACCCGGAGCTGCTTCCTCCCATCGCCAGCGTGAAGAGCCGGCTTTTGCGCTTCGATATCTATGCGCCAGCTCCCCCCGCGCAGGCTAACTAGGCGGTCTTCGCTGAGGTCTTCCCCGAACGAAGCTTGAGGACGATGGCGCCGGTGAGCATGCCGGCCAAAGGGGTCCAGATGCATGCCCAAAAGCCCAACTGCACGGCGAAGGCAGTCGCGATGTAGCTCGCGTTGCTGCCCTCGAAGGGGAACTTCTCATAGTGGGTACCCCAGGCGAAGAAGAGGGCGGGGATCGTGACGGCGACCACTGGGATGCGCGCCCAGAGCCCATAGACCAAGAGCGTCTTGAAGAGGCGCTTGAGAAGCCCGGGGGCTCCTGGATTGGCCTGCTGCAGCTTGATAGCGAAGTACGGCCCAAAGATCAGCGGCAGCCAGCTGATGCCGAGCAAGGCAGCACCACCACCGGATTCGGTGCTCGCCAGCCAGGCTGCCGATCCGCTGATCTCGAGGCTGAGACGAAGGAGGGTCACCGCCAAGGTGATCACCGCGGGAACGAGGACGAGCGACTTGATGCTCGGATACTTTGCTTCTGACATGTGCTTGCCTTTCCTGTGTTCTTGACTGATCGGCCAAGAAAACTAGCGAGACTTGACCCTTTGGTCAAGAACTCCATAATGCCCGGGTGGGCCGACCAAGCGATAGCCGCGAACGCATCCTCGAGAGCGCTGCCAAACTATGGCACTGCAAGAGTTATGACGGGGTCGGTGTGGCTGAAATCTGCCAGGATGCGGGGGTTCTCAAGGGCAGCTTCTACCATTTCTTCGCCTCGAAGGAGGAGCTGGTGTTGGCGGTGCTGGACGAACACTGGCGGGAATTGAGCGAGCAGATTCTGCAACCCACTCTCGACCCCCAGTTCCCGGCACTGGAACGCATCAGACGCCTACTGGCAGGCATGGGCGTGGCGGTGAAGCAGCAGCATGCCAGTGCTGAGGGAGTTCGCGGTTGCCCCATCGGCAATCTGGTCTCTGAATTGGGCACCCGCGACGAAGCCCTGCGTCGCCGTGTCGCGGAGATCTTCGACGAGACAGAGGCCATGCTCCGGCTCACCCTGCAGGATGCGGTCAGGCTCGGTGAGATCCCGCCGGATACGGACCTGGACCTGGCAGCAGCCTCCCTGGTCACCTACCTGCAGGGACTCGCAGTCATCGGCAAGACCTACAACGACCCAGCGCGCCTGGAGAAACTCGCGGAGCAGGCACTCCTGTTGGCAGGTCTGTCGCAGGCGGCTGGCTAGAAGATCGCTGTATGGGGCAGACTCAGGACAACCTGATCATTGTCCAGGATCATGGCTGCCTGGAAGGTGAGAGGGATTCCCAGACGGTTGTTTCCGGCGAAGGCGGGGATGCTGATCCCCCGGTCCATATCCCCGAAGTTGAGGATCAAGCTGCTGCGGGGATCATTGTAGAAGGCTCCAATCCCAGTTTCGATCGGCTGGGCGGGAAGGCTCGCGACCAGGGCTACGAACTTGGCTGACATGCCCAACTCCACAATGATGCCGAGTTCGCCATCGTTTTCCTCGTCGAGAAGAACCCCACCCCCGACTGCGGAATTCACCAAGCTGTTCCCGATCTGCCTCACCTCAGGGGGACATGGCAGGCCAAATGGAATGGTCTGGCAGTTCACATCAATCTCCGTGTTTCCACCCAGGGTCAAAGTAGTGTCCGTGAGGCGAACTACGGATGCTCCAGCCGCGACATGCGAATGGACCAACCTGAGAAAGGAGCCGAAGAGGACGATCTCCGAATCCACTGCCTCGAGGGTCGGTAGATTGCCTCTTAGGCACATCCAAGTACTGGCGGTCACGACGACTCTGCTGCGAACTGCTTCCACCACAGGCATCCCGAGCCCATGGGCCCGATTGAAGGTCACGTAGCTGCAATCCTCGAGGACATACTCGGCTGACAAATCCTGTAAGTGGATCGAACCCAGGCTGTCTCGAGCGTGGATCTCCAGGCTGGAATTCGATGGTGAAACCGGCGGATTGACCCGAACGGAGTACAAGTCGGTCAAAACCACTGTCTCATGCCGTTGCAGATTCACGACCTCGATCTTGCCGTTGATCTCCACCCGAGGATCGAGACAGGGAACGGTACACTCGCGCTCGCCGATAATGCGCAGCGCCTTGTCGATTCGTGCACCGGAATCGTAGCGACCACGCCGAACTCGGATGATGTCACCAGCTCCGGCGGCATCGATAGCCGGCTGCAGCTCGGTGAAGTCGTGACGCCCGGCGGCGTCGACGATGATCGTCCTCTGCGCCGGCAACCTGCCAAGCATGAGGACGCAAATGACCAGGACGAAGGGGAGGGATTGCCGAATCGAAATTACCATGACTATCGGTGGGCTTCGGTCTTGGCAGGGTCAGGCTGAATGCATTATCTGTGCCCGAGGCGATCGCCGTGATGCAAAGAAAACCCTCACGGAGAAAAAGTGGCCCCTCAGGGCATCGTCCCCAGGGCAAATGCGAGGAAGTCTTCCCGCTGCAGGCGCATCCCCGGAGCTGTCGGCAATAAGTCGCGGAATCCCGACTCCTGGTCGACCTGAATACCCGAGAGAATCACCCAACCACGCCCCGAGCTCAGTGCGAGAATGACCTGCAGGTTAGCGGTCAATTCCGCCAGGTTCATGTTCGCGACCACTAGATCAAAGTTGCCAGCGGGCAATTCCTCAGGTCCCGACTCGCTGACCTTGGCGTCCGGCAGAAGTTCGCGGGTCGCGCGCACACAGGCAGGATCCAAGTCGCAGGCATGGATGGATGCCGCCCCACGCAGCCTGGCGTAGGCCGCGAGGATTCCCGAACCGCAGCCCACGTCGACGAAGCTCCCGCCTTCTCCTGGCCAAATCGAATGCATGAGCAAGAGTGCAGCCTGGGTGCTGGCATGCTCGCCGCTGCCGAAAGCCATCCCGCGTGGCACCACCAGATCGATGCCTGCAAAGTCGCTTGGGCGTGGAACCCAGGGAGGTCGCAGCAAGAGGTCATCGGCGAGAAGGATCGCGACATCCGCCTCGAGACCCGTGATCTCCGCATCTGTGTTGAGCGCGAGGACCTCAATCTGCACACTCTCGAAACTCAGCTCGGGATGCAGATCGCCTAGGGCCAGTTTGATGGCGTTCGCTTCCTCGAGAACAGCCTGCACATCACAGTGCACATAGATCCAATCCATGGCCGCCTGCAGTGCCGCCTCGCTTCCCTGCAGGCGATACTGAGAGCTCATCGCCTCTCGAGAACGGCAGCGATCACGGCTTCAGGCTCGATCATCCGCCCCATGGCGGCATAGCCCTCAGCGAGATGACCTTCGACCGGACCGAGAATCTCGAAGCCATCGGCTCGGAGGCGATCGACGTTGCGTTGCACGCTCGGATCTTCCCACATGGCGTCGTTCATCGCCGGGCAGGCAATGCGCCGGCCACGAAAGGCGACGGAGCATAGGGTCACCGGGTCATCGCAGACTCCGGCGGCGAGCCGGGCGATCAGGCTGGCCGTAGCCGGCATGATTACCAAGCAGTCCGCGTTCTTGGTGGCCTGTATATGCGGCGCTGAGCCATCGGCATCGATTTGTGTGCTCGAAGCGATGACCTGACTGCCACTGAGGCCGGCGAAGGTGGTAGCACCGATGAACCGATGCGCATCCCGGGTCATGGCCACGCGCAGTTCGCAGCCAGCTTGCACAAGCTGGCTGGCAAGGGCGGCGGCTTTGAAGGCGGCGATACCGCCGCCTACTCCAAGAAGTACTTTCATAGACCGATCAGGCTGCTGGCCTCGTCGATGGCCTGCGACAAGTCCGCGTTGACCACTACGTGATCATACAGGTCTTTTGCCTTCAGTTCGGCCTCGGCAATAGCCAGACGCGCATCGATCTCTTCCGGGCTGTTGGCGCCACGGGCGACCAGTCGACGACGTAGCTCTGCCATGCTCGGCGGAACTACGAAGATGTAATCGCCCTCGAAGCCAGCTTCTCGCAGGCTGCGGGTCCCTTGCACCTCAATCTCGACGATGAAGGTCTTGCCATCCTCGATGGCCGCATCCATTTCCGAGCGCAGAGTTCCGTAGCGGTTGCCGTTGTAGACAGCCCATTCGAGAAACTCACCGCGAGACTCACGCGCCAGAAACTCCTCGTCGCTGAGGAAATGATAGTCGACACCATCACGCTCGCCTTCGCGCTGCCTACGAGTCGTAGCGGAGACTGAGAACACTACCTCTGGGCTCCTCTTCAGGGCGCGACACACGGAGGTCTTGCCAGCACCGGATGGGCCGGAAATCACCACAACCTTGCCTTTTCCCTTGGGTGCCATACCTACTCGAGGTTTGCAGCTTGTTCGCGGAGCTTCTCGATCTCCGACTTCATATCGACAACAGCGTGCGCAACTTCCACATCGGGAGACTTGCTGCCAATGGTGTTGACCTCCCGCAGCATCTCCTGCAGAAGGAACTCGAGCCGGCGACCGAGCTCACCGCCCTGGTCCAGGTGACCCGCAAAGCGATCGAGGTGGCTCTGCATTCGCTGCAATTCCTCGCTGATATCCACACGATCCGCGTAGACAGCTAGCTCCTTGACCAGACTCTGCTCATCGAGCTGCATGGCCTTGGTCTCGAGAAACTCGTTTACCCGCTGGATGAGCTTGCTGCGGTGCTGCTCCAACATCTGGGGAGCGCGTTGACGAATCTCGGCAAGCTTGTCCAGCAGACACCTTAGGTGCTCTCGCACCGCCAACAGAGTACCGGCTCCCTCCTCTGCACGACAGGCGAGCAGGGCATCGAGGGCCTGGGAGACCAGCGCCGACACTCTTGCCGGAGGCTCCCAAGAAGTGCGTACCTTCTGGTTGTTGTTGGCCTGGATCACACCGGGAATGGCAAGCACATCGCCGACGCGGATGTCCTGCGGCATGCCGTTATCGGATGCAAGTTTGGCCAGTAGATCATGTACCCGCGCAAAGGCCGCGGCATCGATCGCTGCCTCGCCTGCCTGCGCCACGGGACTCAGATCCATGCTGAGACTGACCGTGCCCCGCTTGAGCCGTTGACGCACCATCAGATCGAGGCGCGGCTCCATACCCTGGCATTCGCCCGGGAGTCGACACTTGATCAGAAGGTTGCGGCCATTGACCGAGCGAGCTTCAACGCGCAGCTCACCCAATTCGGTCGACCCTTGAGCCGATCCGGCGCCCGTCATGCTCGAAACGCTATGTGCTTGAGTCACCGCAACAGTCGAATTGGCCTACCAGGTCCACATGGTGTGGAGAAGAACTGCGCTGCCCATGAAGCAACCGGCCAAAGCGAATGTGAACTTATTGATCCCACCGCTCTTTACGCCAAAAGTCTCCGCGCCCATGCCACCAAAGGCCTCAGCCAATCCACCGCCCTTACCTTCTTGCAGAAGGATGACGATGCTGAGTAGGACCGCAGAAAGGAACATCGCAATCCAAAGTACGATCTTGATGGAGTACCAGAGCATTTCAGATATCGGCTTCGATAATCGGGATAAAAGTATCGGGCTTGAGGCTGGCGCCGCCGACGAGAACTCCGTCTACGTCTTCGAGGCCAAAGAGAGCACGGGCGTTGTCAGGACTGACGCTACCTCCGTAGAGGAGTCTCACTGGCTCGGCCGCCTCCTTATCGAAGTGGCTCGCTAGCCACTTGCGAATCGTGGCATGAGCATCCGCCACTTGCTTGAGACTGGCAACCTCCCCTGTGCCGATCGCCCAGACCGGTTCATAGGCGATGGTCACCCGGCGCAGATCCGAATCCCGGACATCTGCCATGCCTGCCTCGAGCTGCCTCTTGATCACGCGATCGGTGCGGTTGGCCTTGCGCTCATCGAGAGTCTCCCCGATGCAATACACCGGCAGAATGTCCCCATCGAGAGCGAGGCGCACCTTGCGGCCCATCCATTCGTCAGGCTCGCCAAAAATGTGGCGCCGTTCGCTGTGGCCGATGAGGGTCCGATCAGCACCGACCTCGCGCAACATGCGCGGCGAGATCTCGCCGGTAAATGAGCCTTCCTGCTCAAAATAGATGTTCTGGCCACCGACTCCGAGGGGCGAGCCCTGGGCAACCGCGGCTACATCCGCGAGATAGACCGATGGCGGGAAGACAGCAACCTCGCGGTTGCTACCGTCTCCGAGCCGGCCTTTGATGGTCTTGATCAGATCCAGGGCACGGGCCCGATCCAGGTTCATCTTCCAGTTGCCGGCAATGTATGGCTTGCGACCATTGCTCATCTGGCACTCGCTTGCACCTTTGCGGTGCTGTTCACCCTTGGCGGTGACAGGGTTTTGCCCAGCATCGGCAAGAGCTCCCTGATCTCCTCCACCAATCTCGAGAAATCCTCCGGCCGCAGAGCCTGGGGTCCGTCGCTGCGCGCTCTCTCAGGGTCTGGATGGACCTCCACGAGGAGGCCGTCGGCTCCCGCAGCGACTGCGGCTCGGGCCATGGGAAGGACCAGATGACGGTGACCCGTGCCATGGCTCGGGTCGACGATGACCGGCAGCTCGCTACGGCTCTTCAGGACCGGCACGGCGGCCAGATCGAGGACGAATCGGGTGCTGGGGTCGAAACCACGAATTCCTCGCTCACAGAGCAAGATGCGCTCGTTGCCTTCGCGCCGGATGTATTCGGCAGCATTGAGGAACTCCTCGATGGTTGCCGCAGCGCCGCGCTTGAGCAGGACCGGCAGATTCTGGCGTCCGAGCTCCCTGAGCAGCGGAATGTTCTGCATGTTGCGGGATCCGACCTGCAAGACCGCGGCGTGCTCGGCAACTAGGGCCACTTCCCGTGGATCCATGACCTCCGTAACCACAGGCAGACCGACTCGATGGCCGCTATCCCTGAGGATGCGCAGGCCCTCAGCTCCCAAGCCCTGGAAGGAGTCCGGGCTGGTCCGCGGCTTGAAAGCACCCCCACGGAGCATGTTGGCCCCGGCAGCAGCAACCAATTCGGCGCTGCTCTGCATCTGATCCTTGCTCTCCACCGCGCAGGGCCCTGCCGCCAGCAGGAATTCCTCAGGCCCGATATTCAGGCCTTCGCAGAGAGGGAGGGTCTTGGCTGCTGGTTGTTGCGGGATTTCGAAGGTCAATAGATCGTGCCCCCGTGGGATCGGGGCAAAGAGGGGGCGGGAACGATAGGTCGGGGACCTGACCGGGTCAAACAGAGCCAGAGGGGAAGGGCCCGGACTCGGAATTTTCCTTGCCATGACCCTGCGACCACGGCTAGCCAGGCAGCTTGAAGACCCGCGGACAGGCCCCCGACGGCTTCAGGGCGCCTCTGGTCTGACCCGACTCGCTCCGCTGCGCTGACCCTGCTTGTCCCTGATCGAAAAGGCCAGCTGATAGTGAAGACCCGGGGGCAGACCAAAGAGGAATTTGAAACCGACCCGCGTAGGGCTGATTTCTGAGATGTATGTGGCCCGCAGGAGGGCCAGGGGATCGATCCTTTGGCCAAAGAGAGCAGCTTTGAGGCTAGCCAGATCCAAGTCGAGCAAGCCGTCCGGATCCTCGAAGAAGACTTCGAAGGCTCCGTCGCTGGGGATCCGCAGCTCTACCAGAGGTGCATTGTCCGAGTCGTTTCCCTCGTGATGGATGAGGGTGACCGCATCTATGTCCGCGGACCCGGAGCTGGGGTCCTGGATGATGCGGCCCTTCGAATCCTGATCGACAGCGCCAAGGACATCCACGAGACGAACCTGGCTGACCGCCTGGAGATCCAGCAGGCCCGCGATCACGAGTGGATCCGCGGCAAGGTCAGCCAGGTCGAAGGCATCCCCCCCGGCATCGACCGGATCCTGCAGGTCGACTCCGGGATTCCCGGCACGAACCGGGATGCTGCCGCCAAGGTTGCCGAAGACTCCGATGCCGCTGACCCCGAAGCCACCAGGACTGGTACTAGGACCGTAGTAGTCAGCTGGTATCCGGGCGAAGTTCACCCCATCGGAGCTGACCTCGACAAAGAAGGTCTCAGCAAAACTCTCGAAGGGCCCGGTGAGAAAGGGGTTCTCCGAAACGATGAAGTCTGCACCGGGTCCATCGATGAGTTGCAGCTCGAAGCCCAGGGTGAGAAAGCCCCCTGCACCGAGACTGTGCACATCCACCGAGCCGGCAAAGAGTCCCGCACCTGTGGGCGGCCCCAGGCTCTTGGCCGGATCGAAGATGCCTCCACCGGCCATGTTGTTGCTGTCGAAGTCGATGACTTCGGTGGCATGAATGCTCGGCGATTGAGCCGATAACGAACTGGCGCTGAGCGCCGAGATGGCCGCGACAAGGATGATTCCAGCCGGGCGAAGATGCATTTCTAGCATGTTGCCTCCGTTCCTCGAGAGACGGATTGATCCAAGAACCTCGGCTTCGTCTTCTGACTTGCGCATCGATCTACTCCCTGCGCCTTCCCGACTGGATGGTCAGTGGCTTCTTACAGGTTTCGTCCGCGCTTACAGCGGCGGGCCCGCGGAGGATTCACACCTCACTTCCGGAACCGAGGACCGACTGAGCTTAGCAATGTTCTTCGCGGGCTTGCAAGCAGGTCGCCTGCGGTCTAGCCTCCGCGCGTCACCCAGGGACCGGAAGTGAGGTGTGAATCCTCCGCGGGCCCGCCGCTGTAAGCGTGAACGAGGGACTGATTAGAGGCCACGGGGCAACCCGGAAGGCTCAGTCCTGAGGAAGTAGCGCAAGCCAGAAGACGACCTGGGCGATGTTGACCATCTTGTCTTCCGTGGATTGGAGGCTGTCTTGCGCGCAGGTTTTCTGCCCTTTCTTCTGACTTGTCTGACCTGCTCGAGCAGCGCATCGCTCGCGGCCCAGGCTGAGTTGGATCTGCCCCTCGGCTTTGAAGCTGAGCTCCTCTTCGAAGAGAGGCAAAACCCCTACGCCTTCCACGGCTACGCCTTGGGACTGGAAGCCGGGGAGATCTTCATCGCCCTCGGCCGCCAGGTTCTGCGTCTACGAGAAGACAGCGAGACCGAGCTGGTCCATGAGTTCCAGGCCGGAGGAGGTGCCGGGCTGCTGATGCGCCCGAGAGGTCGAAAGGAGATCTACTTCAGTGACTTCAAGACCGACGATCTCCATCGAATCGATCTTCGCAGCGGCAGACGCAGCAAGCTGCACCTACCCGCCTTCACCTTCGACATCGCCGTGTCCCAGCAGGGCGATGTATTCGCCTCCGCCTTCCCCTACTTCCTGCGCTCCTTCGGCCGTGCAGGGATCTATCGAGTCCGCGGCGAAGGGTCAGAGCCGGAGCTCTTCTTCGAGGTCGATGGCCCCTCAGGACCGATCACCTTCGATGGACATGGCGCGCTGTACTACGCAGAACAGAGCGACATCTTTCCCAGCCCCCCCGGATCGATCCGCCTGCTGCGCTTTCCCCAGTTTGCCAGACCGAACTTCGGGATTGGCAAACCGAACAACGACCTCCGTGGCGTGCTTCCCAAGTTCAGCGGCAGCGAGGCCCTCAGAGACCTGGATGGAGCCTACGACATCGCCTTCGATGATCGCGGGCGCCTCTACATTACCGACCCCTTCGATGGCGGCATCAAGCGCAGCCTCCCGGGCAGCATGGTCTTCGACCCAATTCCTCTGCTGCCATCAAGAGCTGAGAGCAGCCTGCAGATGCAGTTCATTGCCGGCGAGCAGGGCGACTTCGCCGCATATCAACCGGCCTTTGGATCCCAACTCCTCCTCTCGACCACCGGCAATGCAACCACGCGGGTCTGGTCTATCCGCCCGGCGCGGCCACGACTCGAACTGATCAAGCAGCCCGCTTCAGGCCCAGGCAACATCTGTATCGAGATCAGTGGCCTCCCCCACAGCCAAATGGCCCTGCTCTGGGCAAGCGCGGCACCGACAAAGCCTGAGCGAGCACTCTTCGAACTCGAGGGCCTGCCCTTCTGGTTTGGGCTCGATTACCAGAGCTCGATCCGAAGCTGGCAGGGCAAGAGCGACTCTGAAGGGCGAATGCTCTTCGAGATTCCGTACTTCGGCGGGCTGGACCTGACACTGCAAGTGCAGGGCGCCGGCCTGATTTTCTTGCCGCCCTTCGAAGGCTTCCTCGCCAGCAGCAACAGCATCGCTATTCGCCTCAACCTTTAGCCCAGCAACCATGATCTTCAATCGCCTCCTGCAAAGCAGCCTGCTCCTTCTTCTCAGCTCAGTCATCTCAGCGCAGGGCATCAGCGAAGGCTACGGCAGCCAAACGCGCTCCCTACCTGCTGGCAGCTCGAATGTCCTCAGCCTCCCGGACCTTGACGCAGAGGTCTACTTCGATGGGATAAGCCTGATCCTCGAAGAGAACGGTGTGACGCGAAGCCTCCTGGACTTCACTGGCCTGACTTTCGGCTCCTTCACGATTCGAATCGATGCAGAGCGGCTCCTATTTGGCGAGAGCAGCAGCGGAGGCATTTGGATCGTTCCCCTCGCAGCCGGAGAAAGCCCGGAGCGGATCGCAGAACTCAGCTTCAACTTCGACGCGGTCATCCTCGATGCACGCACCGCGCTCGTCTCCGCCAAGACCGGTGGCTTCTCCGCCAACGACAATGATCTGGTGGCGGTCGATCTCATCACCGGCGATATGGACCAGATCGCGGTGATAGCCGGCGCATCGGGGCCACTGGCCGTCGATGCGGACTTTGCGGTCTTCTACGCCACCTCGAGCAACCTCTTTCCCTCGCCGCCAGGCAGCGTCGACATTCTGCGTTTCTCGGCAGATCAGATCCGTGGAGCCATCGGCCCTGACCAGCTGAGCGCAGCCGATGGCGAAGTCATCTACTCGGGATTGGATGCAGCCGGCGACCTCGCCTTGGATGGGGATGGCGACATCTTCGTCATCGACTGGGCCAACTCCGAGCTGGTCGAGATCAGCATCAGCGGGTCAACAGTCGCCGGTAGATCGGCCCTCATCAGCTACGGATCAGCAGGCGGACCGACGGCTAGCAGCCTGCAGTACGTGCCCGGACCGCGACGACCCGCCAGCCGCTTCGAGCCCTTTCAACCTGCCGGGCGAGCCGGCTCACTCCTGGTGCACGAAAGCGAGTTCGGTGGCGACTCTCTCCTGCGTGAGTTGAGTCCGGCGCGCGCCAGCATGCAGGCAAGTCCAGCCGGCGCGCCTATTCCCGCTGGCCCATTCAAGCTGCAGATCGCCGGCGGTCCGAGCAGGGGCACAGCCATTGTGGCCATCGGCTTCGACTTCTTCGACTTCGAGGTCCCCCTGCTTCTGCCGAGTTTTGAGCAGCCGCTCTTCTGGCAGGTGGGACTCTTCCTGCCGTTCTTCTCACGCGAGATCAGTCTGGATGTAAACGGGGAATCCGAGCTAGATCTGATTCACCCGGGCTTTTTCTTACCCCTGCGACTCTCGAGCCAATGCGTCTTCCTCTCCGCAGATGGAACTGTCGCAGGAACCAGCAGCGCCGCTGATTTCCTGCTCTGGTAGCCGATAGCCTGGGACAGCTCTGTGACCGCTTTGTGCAAGCCCGTTACCCCTAGGGGTTCACATGGGCTTGCCGAATGGCCGTAGACTTCTCCAGCCGCAGATTCAACTCGCGGTGGAATCAGAGCAACCAGGATCACAGTGGCGAATCACAAGATCATATTCTCATTCATTGCCCTCGTCCTCATCACCGGCCTTGCATGGTCATTCCTACAAGGTGACGCGGCGCAACCGATCGAGGCCTGGAACGAAGCCGATCTCGAAGTCATCGAAGCAGAGGTCGATCCGGATGGAGAGGCACTGGTCGACGGCGAAGTCAGTGACCTCGCTCGCGAACAAATGGAGCTTGCGGGGCAAGCACTTGCGGGGAACGAATCCGATCGCCCGCGCCTCGGAGTGCATGGTCGCATCGTGGACGTCTTCGCACAGCCGGTTGCAGGTGCAATTGTGCGCATCGAAGTTTCCGATGCTAGCCGCGGCTTCGGCGGCCGTGGCCGAGGCCGAGGGGGAAGGCGAGAACGAGTCCGCGAACCATTCACAACGGACAAGGACGGCGAGTTCAGTTTCAAACTCAGAATCTACGAACACACCGCGGTCACCCTCTATGTCAATCATGACCAGCTCGCCCCCAAGGTCGCCGCGCGCAGCTTCCGCGCCGAAGGTGAAGACCTGGACATGGGCGATACGGTCCTGACTCGGGGAGGCAGCCTCATTGGCCGCATAACCGACTTCGACGGCAACGGCATCCATGCCGCCGAGATTGAACTCGATCCTGCGAATGACAACGACCTGACTCGGGCACCCTCCCGCGACGAGTTATTGCCAGCGGCAGGTTCAGACGCCACCGGCTTCTTCGCCTTTGCGAACTTGATGCCCGGAGAATACCGACTGAGCGCCCGCGCCAAGAACCGCCTGGAGAATCGCCGCCGCCAGGTGATTCTCATCGAGGAAGGGCAAGAGTTCGACCTAGGGTCGCTTGCTCTGGGTCCTGGCTACGAGATCCTGGGCTTCGTCTACGACAAGTCAGGTGAGCCACTGGCCGGTGCACAAGTCGAGTTGACCTCGACACCGCGGGTTCGAAACAACCAACAAGCCAGCCCGGCGACGGGCAACCGCCCTGCGGATCCCGCAGCGGGTGGCCGACAGGGTCGGGGCAGCAACCGCGGCGGCGGACGCGGTGGCGGACGCGGCGGTTTCCAACTCGTCAGTGAAAGGACCAGGAGCCGCAAGGACGGGAGCTTCTTTGTAGACCATCTACCGAGCGGACTCATCGACCTGGAAGTCAGCGCCAAGGGACACCTGACCTACCGAGAAACAGAGATCGATCCGACCTTGGGCAGAACTCTCACGGTGCAGATGGCGGCGGGGCTGATGATACGCGGCCTCGTTCTCGATGCGGAGAGCGGGAGCCCAGTGCTCAGCTACGCCGCAAAGCTACGCCGGCAAGGGGACCTTCCCGAGCCCGAAGCCCCGAGCAGCAACCGAGGCGGCAACCAGGATCGGCAGGCTCGCCCTGGTCGTGGTGGTCGTGGTGGCGCCCGCGGGCAAACCGGAGGCCGAGGCCGGGGTAACGATGCCGGCGGCCGCGGGGGTAGAAGAGGGGGCCGAGGGGGCAGGTGGAACCCGAACCGAATCCCGGACGATCTGGGTGACCCAGAGAATCACCCGGGTGGAGAGTTCGTTTTCGAAGGCCTGGATGAAGGCGTCTACCGGATCGACGTCGCATCTCCGGAACACCACATGCTGCGCACGGATCCCTTCGAGCTCCGCCGTGGTCTGAGCTCAGAGGTCAAGCGCATCGAACTCTCCCGGGGTTACTCAATTGGCGGCCATGTCGTCGATCGTCACAGCGGCCAACCCATAGCTGGAGCCCAAGTCGAGCTGATGCGCATACGCGAGACCGACCCCTTGCAAGACGCTGCCAGAGCTCGCACGAATAACCCCGACCAGGGGGGCCGCGGGGGCAGAGGCGGTCGCGGGGGCAGAGGTGGCAGAGGTGGTCTGGACCTGGGCCGCTTCGCCAACGCCTTCGGCGGCAACGAGCTTCGTGGCGAGAGGATCGTAGAGGTCGAGACCGACTCAAAGGGAGCCTTTAGCTTCCCCCTGAACCCAGCCGCGAAGTACTTCGTCGTGGCCAGTAGCAACGAGTACGCGAAGAGCCGCTCCAAGGACTTCGATCTCGATGGAGACCAACACGGACTCCAGCTGGAGCTTGGCCACAAAGCCAGCCTCGAAGGAATGGTCACCGGCATCCCTGCCAATCGTGACAAGCCAATCCAAGTCATCGCCATGTCGGGCTTACGCAATCAGCAGCGAGTGCTCGCATCGGAAGATGGCAGCTATCGGTTCGAGGAGCTGGAGCCAGGCGACTATGTCTTGCGTGCCTTCCTGGGCGATGCCCGACTCTATCAACAGCAGTTGATGCGCGAGCTGTTCTCATCGCAAGATGGACAAGTGGCCATTGATCTGAGCATCAGCGAAGGACAGGAAGCCAGCTTCAACCTCCTACTCAAAGTACCAGAGGTCGGCAATGTGAAGGGCCGGGTCCTGGTCAACGGCGAACCGGTTGCTGGCTACCGGATCAGCCTGCAAGCACTCAGCCAGGATGGCGCCACTCAACAGAACAGGGGCGGGCGCGGCGGCCGAGGCGGACGCGGCGGCGGCAATCTCTCAGCCACCAGCGCGAGCGATGGAGCGTTCAGCCTCGAAGACCTGCAATCCGGGGTGTATTCCCTGCGTGCACAGGCGCCAGGAAATAGGCGAGGCGGCGATGTCTACCGCAGTGAACTCGTAGTCCAAACCGGCTTGGACACGGAAGTGACCGTTGAGATCTTCATTGGCAACTTGAGCGGCAGCGTCACCAGCGACGACAACAGCCCACCCACAGACCTACGGGGGCGCGTCTACGTTCTTCCAGGGGCAACGGAGATACCGGAGAATCTACGCAGTTTTGGCCGCAACGGCATCCTGAAGACCGGGGGCCTGAGCGAGGGGAAATTTGAAATCGCGGAGATCCCTGTCGGCCCGGCCCTCCTGATCTTGAGAATCAACGGCCGCGAAGATTCGAGCGAACTCATCAATATCCAGGCCGCCAGAAAGACCTCGATTCAGGTCAAGGCAGGGGCAAAGAAGGGCGAGCCGAAGGAAGAAGGTCCCTAGGCTGCCCGGGACAAGCAGGGCATCAATCCGCATCAGGAGCTAGACTCAAAGTAGTCCAGCCCCAGGAGATCCCCCATTCGCAGCCTCGGTTTCAGTCTGATCCTGCTGGCGATTACCGCCACGACGATCCTGGCCTTTCTCTACGGAATCTCTTCCTGGAGCGAAAGACCTCCGCTCGTCGCAGCAGGCCCAGCGATCGAGGGCGACCTCTTACGGACGGAAAGGAACCCTGTGGATGCAAGCCTGGGTCCACTCGATCGCTGGCAAAGCACAGTCGATGCCTCCGCTGATGCCCCGCCGAAGTGGGGAGCAGGTCGGGGATCGGTATTGGTCATCCTGGAAGCGATGCAGGAACGGGGGCCCGTGCAGGGTCTGGCGCTCATCAGCCAAGACGCAAAACACACCTATGCCTACCTCGAGCTAACAGACGAGGACCAGCAGCTGCGCTTCCAGGAGATTCCAGAAGGATCGCATTGGTTGGTCAGCACCCACAGCGAAGCCGATGCCCGGTTTGCCTACGTCCACCGCGAGCCGATCCTCGTCAGAGCAGGCGAAGAAACCCGGCACAGCATGTCGCTGCAAACTCACAACCTGGTCATTACGCTCCTCGAGGAAGACGCCAGCAGGACGCGCAGCGAGATGATCGTCGCCGTTCTCGAGCGGCCGAATGACCCCTCTTGGCGACTGAGCAGCGCCGAACTGGGCGTGCCTGTCGTCGGTGGCTGGCGTCTACGTGTTCACGGTCTCGCCGCAGGGGACTATCGCCTGGATATCATCGGCTTTGAGAGGGCCACTGCGGACAAGATCTCCTTCAGCCTCCCGGCTGAGCCCAATCTAGAGATCGGCGGTGCTTGGCGATAGCTTCGTCACCTCGCCAGATGCCAGGCGATGTAAGTGAGGGGAGATAGGGTGCACGGCCCGTGACTGTCTCTGACGTGCGAGCTCGGCAATTGCATCCAGATCTTCAGAAGCCTCAGCTCCTACCCAGAGAGTGTCCCGATCTGGCAGGGCGAAGACCAGGGCCCTGTCCTCGGCACTCTCGAGGAGCAAGACGCGAGCCGCGTCATAGCCGTCACCAGATTGCATGAGCAGAGGCTCTGCCTCGGGATCGTGCCGGAGAAGCTGCCCACCAGACTTGCGGCGCAGATTGGACATGGCCAGCTGATGGATGTCTTGATCCTGCTTGTGCCAGCGCCGGAGGTGCTCGCGGCAAATGAAGATCATGCTCCAGGGTTCGTCGATGACGTAGCAGATGACCAGGTCGTCACCCAGGTCCCGAGAGATCAAACCGGATCCGCCGAAGGCGCCACCATGTTCGCGCAGCCAATCTTGGCTCTTGATCTGAGGCACGATGTCGAGGACGACATCAGCGAACTCGTGGTCGGCCGGTTCATGCAGCCCCTCAGCGCGCACCTCCTCGAGCATGCGATCGACGACTCGACCGAAGGCGTCAGGGAAGGCCTGATAATGTTGGAACAGCGGGCCCAGCGGGACCGGGGTCTCCTGACCGGAAACGATCAAAACCGCCGTCCGTCGCTCCGAGCTGAGACCACACCAGGCCACGTCCGGGTGACGCTCGCGCAGCTCATAACGGAGGCAGCGCAGAAACTCCCCTAGGCCACTCCCCAGCTCACCCTTCGGCTGCATCCTCCTGGCCAAGACCCAGAGGCCCGTGGCCATGAAGACGAGGCAAGTCCAGGCAATGGCGATCGAGGTCCACACCTTGGACTTATCGGATCGGCCCAGGTGGCGAGAAAAGCGCCGGCTCTGAAAAGCAACGGCCCCAGTGCTACTCGAGGCTAGTTGCACGGGGGCCGTTCCATGCGATGCATCGCAGGCTGGCCGATGGAGAGGACACTCGACTCGAAGTCCCTATTAGTCCCGGAGTTGAGAGGCCATCATTTCCTCTCCACGGAATCTGTCAAGGATGTTGACCGAGAATCCTACAAAAACACTCCACATCTCTCGGCCTCAACAAAAGCATTCGATTTTCGAACACCCACTCCTAAACTCGTCCTCGCCAACGAGATGCAAACCTAGGCGATGGCTAGTCCAAGCGAGCTTCGATTTCGATTACTGATCTACCAGGATTCGACCGTTCGCACCTACGTCCTCGATGGTGAGCGCTGGACCGTCGGCCGCGCGCAGGATTGCGACATCCACATCGCCGATCCAACCGCTAGCCGGAAGCACTTGATCATCGAGCGAGACAAGGATGGCTTCCACTTCCGCGATCTAGGTGGCACGAACCAGACCCTGCTGAACGGACGGGCAGTGCGCGAGGGCCGCCTCGAGGAGGGCAAGACCCTCATGGTTGGCCTCACCAGACTCATCCTGAATTCCTACGAGCAGGAAGCCAAGGTGAAGGTGGTCAAGCAGGGGCGCGAAACCGCTCTGGTCTTTCGCCACTATCTCGAGGAGGGAGAAGAGCAATCCAAGGATCTCGTCGCCGAGGGACAGATCGACGCGATCACCAACTTCGTCGAACGCCTGACCCTGGCCTCCGCTGACTTTCAGACCGAAGAAGAGGTCGCCAAGAGCTACCTGGAGGCCCTGCTCTCCCAAACCCGCCACCGCAGCGGGATGATCGCCCGATTCCAAGGCGAAGCCATGCGTCCCCTGGCCTCGATTCGCCGCGAGGACCAGGACGATGTCCAGCTACCGGAAAACCTGCTACAGGAGATGCTCTCCCGGCCGAAGGCCCTCTTCCTGAGAGACGAGGCCAACCCCTCCGCCAACCGCATCCTGGTTCCCATGGGCGCTGGCCCCGGGGGCCTGATCATGATCGAAGGACCAAGTGAGATGGCGCCTCCCGGAAAGGAATGCCTGAAGCTGGCCAGCAGCCTCGCTCCACTCGTCTGGACCCGGATCATCGAAACAGTCACCAAGTCCTCAATGAAGGCGGAGCTGAATCAGCTGCGCCAGATTCGCAGCGGAACCAGCGACACGGTCCTTGGGAGCACACGCCTCCTCGAAGTACGCAACCGCCTGAAGGTGCTGGCACAACGGGACGAGGCCGTTCTCCTGGTTGGCGAGGAAGGCTGCGAAGCCACGGAGCTGGCGCACTATCTGCACGCCAATAGCCGGCGTTCAACGGGCAACTTCATCAAGTTTGCAGCGGGTACCTTGAGCAGCGAACGGATGGAACGCGCGCTCTTCGGCGCAGCCCCTAGCAAGGGTCTGGCCCCTGAGGATGCTCGGCCGATGGTCGCAGAGGCCCAGGGGGGAACGCTGTTCATCGACAGACCGGACAACATGCCAGCTCCACTGCAGGAGCACCTGGCACTGATCGAAAGGAGCGGCATCCTCGAACTCCCCGGCAGAGCCCCAGAATCCATGAACTTCCGCTTGGTGCTCAGCTGTCGCCAGGTGGACAACATCGACCAAAGTTGCAAACTCGTACGCAGCCTGCAGAAGGTGCTCGGAGATCCACTGATCATCCCTCCCCTCCGCAGTTCAACCGAGGACATCTTTGCCCTGGCCGAACAGTTTCTGGATGAGATGGGACCGGGGACCAGTGGCGCGCCACGCACGCTCACAGAGGGTGCCAAGCTGGCACTGGGGAATTACCACTGGCCGGGCAACGTGGGCGAACTACGACAAGTGCTGGAGACCTCGGCTACTCGCGCCGGCCAGCAACCCATCGCGCCACGACACCTCCCACGCATGGTGTCGAGCCCCGAATCCGATCCGAGACAACCCAACATCAGTCCACTGAACGAGGTGGAGAAGCGCCACATCACGGCCGTCCTGGAAGCCGCCCAGGGCAACCGAGCAAAGGCGGCGCAAATCCTCGGAATCGCTGCCTCGACTCTCTACACCAAGATAAGGCGCCACAAGATCCCTATCGGCGATATGGAGGGATAGCAGCCCAGCCTGCTGCCCAGCGCAAGTACCGAGGATTGACCTGACCGGGACCGGCTTCGTACGCTCTATTGATGGACGGAGCGCCCATCTACCTGGACAACGCAGCAACGACCCGACCCCTGGACGAAGTGGTCGCTGCCATGTCGCGGGTGCAGCTGGAGAGTTTCGGCAATCCCTCCTCTCCGCATAGCTTCGGCAAGGAACCGGGCAAGCTCCTCAATGACGCGCGCGAATTCATGCGCGGCAGCCTGGGTGCGGCGAATGCGATCCTCACCTCTGGTGGAACCGAAGCGGACTTGCTCGGCATCCTTGGTGCAGCATCGGCCCGAGAACCTGGCAAGGTGATCGCAGCCGCAAGCGATCATCCGGCGATCCTCGCCCAGTCATCTGCTCTTGAAGGCCTGGGCCACCGGATGCTCAGTTTGCCGGTGAGCGAACACGGTGATCTGCAAGTCGACACCCTGGCTCGTCACGCTGACCAGAATCTACGAGTCCTTGCCATCATGCACGGGCACAACGAACTGGGCACTCTGCCCGCTCTCGCCGATCTCGTTGCACTGGCACGCAAGAGGGCTCCTGATGTTCACATCCACGTGGACCTGGTCCAGTCCTACGGCAAGATCCCCTTCGACCTCGATGCGGCGGACGTAGATTCGGTAGCGATCTCTGCACACAAGTTTCATGGCCCCAGGGGAATGGGCTGCCTGGCAGTCTCCAGCAAGGCGCGAATCTCCCCGCTACAGATGGGTGGCGGGCAAGAGCAGGGAATGCGCGGAGGCACCGAGAACGTCGCCGCCGCCGTAGCCATGGCGGTGGCCGCCGAAGCCGCGTTGTCGAAGCTCGTGGAAAACGCGAGGCATTGCTCGAAGCTCTGCGAGATCTTTCTCGATCAAGTCCAGGCGAAACTGCCCGCAGTTGCCAGGCTAGGCAATCCGGAACGCCGACTCCCCCACCTTCTCTCCCTTCGCCTGCCAGGAGTCGTCGCCGAAACTTGCCAGCAAAGGATGGATCAGAGAGGCGTCGCCTTCTCCACCGGCTCAGCCTGTCATGGGGGCGAATCGGAAAACCACGTGCTCGCTGCCATTGGCTTAGAAGCTGCGGCCGCGCGCGAAGTCATGCGCTTCTCCTTCAGCAAGCTCAACACGGCAGCAGAAGCTCAAACAGCAGCCCGCTTGCTGATCGAGGAAGCGACGACACTCCTCGAGCTTTCGGCAGGACTGAGCTGAGCATGGCATCCCCGAAGAAGACTGCCGCGGGAGCTGCCAGCACGCCGGCCATGGCTCAGTACCAGGCAGCGAAGCAGAAGTACCCGGAAGCCCTGGTGTTGTTTCGCATGGGCGACTTCTACGAACTCTTCTTTGAAGATGCCAAGGAGGCGAGCAAGACCCTGGGAATCGCCCTCACCTCGCGGAGTAAAGGGGCCGACCCAATCCCCATGGCCGGAGTGCCGGTGCGCGCCTTCGACACCTACCTCGCCCGACTCGTAAAGGCTGGCCACAAGGTAGCGATCTGCGAACAGATGCAGGATCCGAAGGAGGCCAAGGGGATCGTCGACCGGGAGGTGGTTCGCGTCGTCACCCCAGGCACCCTGACCGAAGACAACCTCCTCGACGACCAACGCTCCAACTACTTGGCAGCCCTGCGCAGGCGCGGTGATCAGGCAGGGATTGCCTGGGTAGAGCTGTCTACCGGGCGATTTCAGATCTGTGAGTGCCCGAGCCATGCAGTCGAGGACGAGCTGGCGCGCATTCAGGCTGCAGAGGTCTTGATTCCTGACCAGGCAGAGGAAGACCACGCGACCCTGTCGACCCTCTGCGGAAGCGTGACCACCAGGCCCACCTACGAGTTTGGTACCGAGAGCGCAGAGCGAGCTCTCGCCGATTTCTTTTCAACGGCAAACCTCTCCGGCTTCGGCATCGAAGACATGCCACGTGCGGTAGCCGCGGCCGGCGCCTTGCTCTCCTATCTTCAGGAAACACAGCTCAGCGCCCTGCCACACATCCGGAGAATCGAAACCTATCATCGCGAAGAATTCATGTTGCTCGACCGAGCGACGAGAAGCAGCTTGGAACTCGTCGACACCTTGCGTGGCGATGGACATGGCACTCCCCTGCTCGAGGTCGTCGATGACACCCAGACTCCCATGGGTAGCCGGCTCATGCGCGAGTGGCTCTTGGCACCCTTGACCAAGGTCGAGGACATCCTGCAGCGACAAACGGCGGTGGCTGAACTCCATGGCTCCGCGAAGATGCTCAATGCCGGACAGGAGGAGCTCCGCGGCATCCTCGACTTGCAACGCCTGACGACGCGCATCTCCTGTGCACGCGCAAATGCCAGAGACTTGGTTGCGCTCAAGCAGAGCCTCCAGAAGCTCCCGGCTCTCCTGCACAGCATTGCCGACTCCCAGGGTGACGAGCTACGGCGTATCGCGAGTGAGATGGACCCTCTACCGGAGCTTGCAGAGCGAATCCAAGACTGCCTCGTCGACGAAGCTCCCCTCACCCTGCGCGAGGGCGGACTTGTTCGCAGTGGATTCCACAGCGAACTGGATGAACTGCGCAGTCTCGCCAGCGACAGCAAGAAGTGGATGGCTGAGTTTCAGGCTCGCGAGGCTGAACGACTGGGCATCCCCAACCTGAAGGTGGGCTACAACAAGGTCTTCGGCTACTACATCGAGATAACTCACGCCAACCGTAACGCCACGATTCCCGACTCCTACATTCGTAAGCAAACGACCAAGAACGCCGAGCGCTACATCACCGAAGAGTTGAAGGGCTTTGAAACCCGTGTGCTGAAGAGCGAAGACCGGGCCAAGGATCTGGAGTACGAGCTCTTCGGCGAACTGCGCGAATTCGTCGCGAGCAAGACCGAGAGCTTGCAGAGAACCGCTGAGCTCGTGGCCAGACTCGACGTCCTTGCTGGCATGGCGTCGATCGCGCGCAGCCGCAAGTACTGTCGCCCCGAGGTCGATGACTCACTCGCGCTGGGAATCCAGGATGGGCGCCACCCAGTTCTGGAGGCAACCCATGCCGCTGGAACATTCGTCCCCAATGACAGCGATCTATTGGCCCCGGAGAGACGCTTGGTCCTTCTCACCGGGCCGAACATGGCGGGCAAGTCGACCTACATTCGCCAGAACGCGCTCATCGTACTGCTGGCACAAGTGGGCAGTTTCGTTCCTGCTGCCTCGGCCAAGGTCGGTCTGGTGGATCGTGTATTCACACGCGTGGGTGGAGCCGATGACATCAGTCGCGGCGCATCAACCTTCATGGTCGAGATGACCGAGACTGCCAATATCCTCAACAATGCCACCGAGCGCAGCCTCGTCATCCTCGACGAGGTTGGTCGAGGCACCAGCACCTACGACGGGCTCGCGCTGGCTTGGGCCATCGCCGAAGACATGCACGAGCGAATCGGATGCCGGGGATTCTTCGCAACCCATTACCACCAGCTCACGAGCCTATCGGAAACATGCAGCGGCATCGTCAACTCGAGAGTCGCCGTCAGGGAGTGGGGTGACGAAGTGGTATTCCTCCACCGGATCGAAAGCGGCGGCACAGACCGGAGCTACGGCCTACACGTCGGTCGACTCGCCGGGGTCCCTGACTCGGTTCTGAGCCGAGCCAAGGAGATCCTCCTGAAACTGGAGGACCAAACTGAAGGCGCCGCGGCCCTGGTCAGTGACAGCAGGCCAGCAAGCGACGCACCCACTCAGCTCGAGCTCTTCCAGCCACCACGAGAGAAGGTGCTCAAGGCGCTGGGCGCTCTGGACATCGACAGCATGACGCCCATCGAAGCGTTGCAAGCACTCGCTGACTTGGTCAGGATGCTGGCGGGGCACCCTGCCAAATGATCCAACCGGCGATGGCGATGAGGACCGCCATTCCGAGGACGATCCAGTAGCCTTTGAACCGGCGTTCCGGCTTCTGCCCAAGCACGGCTTCTGTTTGGTTCACGCTGCTGTCTTGGTTCACGCTGTTGTCTTGGTTCATGTGCGAATCGACCCGAAGATAACCACCCCCATCGAGCCGAAGAGAATGGTTGGCAACCAGGCGGCGAGAACTGGATGGAGGCCCGTGCTGACCAGATTTTGGCAGGTCAGATCGGTCACCAAATACATGGCGCAGACGATAATTGCGAAAACCACCCGTTCAATCCTACTGCCGCGTTCGAAATGAACTGCAAATGGCAAGGCAAGGAGCAAGAGTACGAAGTTGGCGAGGGGGAAGGTGATGTGGGTGTGGAGACCAAGCACATACACATCCCTGCCGGGCCGTAGCTCGATCAGATCCAAGAGGTCGCTGTAGGACAGTTCGGTGGTCTGCTTGGCCTCCTTGCCCGTCCGCCATAATTGGTCGGGGCTCAGATCGGGAAAGCCGAGCAGAGCCTGCGGGCTCACCAGAGTCCCCGCCGTGCGCTTGCCCGCGGTGAGCTCCCAATCCCCAAGCTCAGGGTTCCAGCTAGCCGACTCGGCATCGATACGCTGACAATCCGCCGCCAATTCCCCTTCGATGAGGAGCTCGATCCCTTCGATCACCTGCAGATCGTGGTCGTACGAGCGACAAAAGAGCGTGTGGCGAAGATCTTCACTTCGGCGCTTGAGAATCGGCCGCTCCAAGATCGCACCCGTGCTCTCGCCGGTCAATTGATGACGATTGCGAGTGAGGTCCTCCGACAGCACCGGAACCACAAATTCCCAGCAGACAGCCATGGCCACCGCCGAGAACAGAGCTGAGAAGAGCACTGGGCGCAGAATGCGCATCATGCTGCGCCCGGTGAACAACATGGGCGCGAGCTCGTTCGCTCCCATCAGCCGCGCCACCGCGAACATCCCCGAGATGACGGTGACAAAGGGAGCGATGGTCACGAAGACGAAGGGGGCAAAGATCAGGTAATAGCTCGCCAGGTTCGTCAACAGATCGACGACCCCGACATCGTCTCGATGAGCGACCTCCAGATACTCATCGAGGCTCAGCAGGAGATCGACGAGAATTGTCAGGAGGACCATGAACAGCAGGCAAGCGCCATAGGAGCCCATGACCGTGCGAGCTACGTATCTGTCCAGCTTGCCTGTCATACCTGCACTAGAAACGGAGTAATCGCCAACAGAAAGGCGTACCAACCAGCAAGACCACAAGCGCAGGTAGCCAACCCAGGATCGGAAGATCCACCGCCTGCAGAAGCTCTGCACCGAGAAGGTCAGACACGTAGAACAACATCAGAGGTGCCATGCTCAAGACCAGCGCAAAGACACGACCCCGGTCACGCGCAAGCACGCCGATACAGAAGCCTAGTGGGGCAAATAGGAATGGCATCAGAGCGAAGCAACCCCGACGGTGCACGGTGTACTCGGCTCCCCCGGGAGATTCATGGATCCCCAACTTGACCTCCGAAAGCAGTTGGACGCTGGTCATGTCCCGCTCGCTTTCTCTTCGCCTCCCACGGCCTTCGACGATGCTGCGCAGGTTGACGCTGAGAGAGAGTTCCCCGAGCTGCGCCCCGGATACCGGGTCATAGAGCTCCTTGATCCGCAGACTCAGATTCTCCTGCTCGAGGTCTGCCAGAAGGGAAGCTGACTTGGCTCGGTAAATACCCTTCCTGCCGAGGACACCAGAACCGGTGACCTCCTCAGCCTCGCGCAGAACATTGATATAGACGTCCTCGAAGCGCCCCTGACCAAGGTCCTTCTCCCAAGTCATGGATAGGCGATCCTGCAATCGGATGTTGTCGTCGCCCAACCCTGTGTTCAGGATCACAGCCCGCAACTCGCTGGCTACAACTCGATACTTGTAGAAGTGCGCCCAGGGGATCACGTAGTGGAAGGCATAGGATGATGCGAGGCTAAACAGGATCCCCACCATGAGTGCCGATGTCATGGCCACCCGGGGACTGATTCCGGCGCTTCGGATCGCGGTGATCTCCTTATCCTGCGAGGCCCTCGCGAAACAGAGCACCGTGGCAAAGAGCAACGAGATGGAAAGAAGATGCGGAATCGTGTCCGCGGCCATGAACAGAGTCGTCTTCGCGATCGCCCACATGCCGAAGCCCTGGGCCCGATCAATCCCCCGGTAGACCACGGAAATGAGCACGATCCCGAAGAGCACCGAAAAGGTGAGGATGGAGCTGATCGTCACCTCTTTGAGGTAGTATCGGTGAAGCTTCCACATGGTCTCGCAATCGCCACAGACTGATAGCCTGGCTCAACCCATTGTGACCTTCCGTCGCCCGGAGTGCACTTGCCAGATCGACCGGGAATTCGAGTCCTTGCTGGTTCCCCATCTGGAAGCCGCAGCACCGGGATCCTGGCCGGGGTTCTTGGAAGTAAAGAACTCCACAGTCCGGCGAGTTCTCAGTGGCCAGCTGGAAGACGGCCAGGGGCATTCCCTGAAGGTGCACCTCAAGCTCTTCCGTCCAGCGACTCTCTCGGATCGCGCTCGCGATGCCCTAAGAGGCTCCCGCGCCGCTAGAGAGTTCGAGAATCTACGCGAGTGCCTCCGACGCGGACTCCCGACAGTCCGACCCATCGCTCACGGCCGATTCGGGAATGCGCAGGGGATGCGCTCCTTCCTCATCACCGAGAGCCTGGACAGGGCTGAGGCTCTTCCCAGGGGCCCAATCCCTGAGGCGGCGGCCAGCTCCGCAGGCGAACTGCTCCGGCAGGCACACGACCGGGGGCTGCATGCCAGAGACCTCCACCCCGGAAATATATTGATCACCCCATCTGGCCAGCTTGCCCTCGTTGACCTCACCAGTGCAAGCCTGGCCAACCCCCTGGAAAGAGAGGAACGGGCGCGTGCCCTGGCCTTCTTTTGCCAGGATCTGGACGGAGGTCTCGGGGATCCGACGGCCCGGCCCCTGGCCCTGGCCTATGGCGCCGACGAGAAATTGATCGACCAGGCGGTTCGGCAGGGGCGTCGCCTGCGCAATCGAGCCCTTTCGGCCTTCGGTCGGCGAGCGCTACGCGCCTGCCGCCACAGCAAGATCGAATCCCTGGCGAGCGGCAGCCTGTACTGCTACTCGAGCGCCACCGATCTGCACGCGGCAGCGAGGGCCTGGCGGCCAGACTGTCCTGACAATGAGACGATCAAGTCTGGCCGCCGTGGTGCGGTCTATTTTCAGGGTGATCTGGTAATCAAGCTGCGGCCCCAGGCATCGGCCAAGAAATTGGCGGTCGCCAGTTTCTGGCTCATGTTTGCGGGAGTGCATGGGGCGGATCCGGTTGCAGTTCGAATCGGACCCGGGCAATGCTGGTTTCTCACTCGCCGCTTGCCTTGGCCGAATCTCGCAGAGGAGTTTGCCAGGCGAAAACCGGGGCAGGAATCACTCGTATCTGCCGCCGGGCAGCTTGGCGATGCCGTCGGCAGAATGCATGCTCACGGGCTGCGCAATCGAGATCTGAAATTTGAGAACTTGGTCCGCAATCCAGAAAGCAACCGGATCTACATGGTGGATCTAGATGGAATGCGCAGGCATCATCCCTTGGATACGCGCGGACAAGCCGCCGACTTGGGACGACTACTTGCCGCTTACCGGAGTTCTGACGTAAAAACGGATCCTCGCATCCTGCGCGCCTTCCTCCGGGGATATCTCAGCTCCCACAAGTCTCTATGCCTGAAGCCAGCGTCGAACCTGTATCGACATTCCGAGGCACGCGCCCAGGAATGGGCCCGAGCCCATCCGGGCCGAATCCCCGCTCGCTAGGCAAGTCCAAGCGGATTCGTAATCTGCGTCGTCGACTCATCGCTCTGCCAATCCCCCTTGTGATTTGGCTCGCGAAGTGGCTGCCCTTCACGCTCACTCGCCCGCTGCTACGCAGGCTCGTCGGTGGACCAGCGCGAAGGCAGCAAGGAGCTGCCGCCGAGCAACAACTTGCGCTCGCCTACGGAGACAAAATGTCGACCGAGGAACGAGGGCGAATCGTCCAAGAAGTTGGCGACAGCCTTGGCTACTACATGGCTGAGAACCTGGCCATCTGCCATCGCGGACCGGATGTATTCAACGACCGCATCGATGACGCAGCGGCTCTGGAGGTCTTCGAACGCTTTCGCCAGAACTGGGACGGAGGCGCATTGGGGGTCGCTGCCCACATCGGCAACTGGGAGATGATGGCGCACTGGGTCAATCGCGAATGGGAGAAGGGCGTCGGCGGAGTCATTGCCAAGAGAACTTCAAATCAGTTCCTGGACAAGATCATCGTGGATTTCAGGTCCCAGACCGGGCTGCCCACCATTTACCAGGATGAGTCGCCGGCAAAATCGATTCGATTACTCAGAAGCGGCAAGGTGATCGGCATCCTCCCTGATCAGGACTTGCGCAACCACGCAGGCATCTTCATCGACTTCTTCGGGCGGCCAGCCTACACCCCGATCGGGCCGGCGCGTCTCGCTCTCGCGGCCGGCGTCCCAATCTTCACCGGCTTCTGCCTGCGCACTGAGTCGGGCTTCAAAATGGTGGTGAACGAGCCGGTGTTCCCCGATCGCTCACAGCCGCGCGACGAAGAGATTCTCAGACTCACCAAGATCTGGTCTCAGCAAATCGAAGATGCCATCCGGTCCAGCCCTGGACAATGGGCCTGGTTCCACAGTCGCTGGCGCACGACACCCGAAAAGCTCAAGGCCCGCGGACGCGAACGCAGCTGACTACTTCTGTCGGCTCTTGAGTGCGGCTAATTGATTCTTCGCAGCATGCAGCGAGTCGGGAAGCGCACATTCCTCGACTATGACCTGCATTATGGAGATGGCATCAGCCAGATTCCCTCTCTCGGCAAGAGCTCGACTCTCAACGATCTTGTCCGCTACCCATCCAATGCACTCACCGTGGTACTTGTCGATGGTCGAGCGCACTTCCGTACCTCTGCGAGACGCGGACTCGACGTTCTTCTCCAACCATGCCTCGAGCAATGCGACGGCCTGGGCGTACCTCCGCAGGCGAAGACGCACCTTCCGACCCGCGGCGAAGAGCACGTCGGTCTCGTTGTCCGAATCGGACAATTCTGCCGCGGATCGATACTTGATCTCCAAGCCCTGAAGCTGATTGAGCATGTCGAGGTACTGCGGCTCATCACGGTGGCGATTGCAAACCTCCTTGTAGGCCGAGTTCCATTCAGCGATCTCCCGCATCAACTCGCGACAGGCTTCACGCCGCCCCGGGTCGTCCTTGAGGTACTGCATCTCGAAGCGCTGGATAAGAGTGAAGCTCCGGGTGGCCTTTGCTAGCATCGGCCGATCCGTGTTCTTTTCGACCGCCGAAGCGATTCTCTTGCGCAAGCGCTCGATG
>JAJFFD010000145.1 GCA_021776805.1 Planctomycetota bacterium | reverse complement strand
CTGCCGGGGCTCCCCAGTCCCAACTCGGCACGACCATCCCGAGACAGGATCGTCGCGCTCATGGACGAGTAGGGCATGGCGCCGGCCTCGAGGGCATAGGGATGCTCCGGGTCGTTGAGCTCGAACTCGCGCATGTAGTCGTTGTAGAGAAAGCCGAGTTCCGGGTGCATGACCTTGGCGCCGAAGTAGCTGTTCAGGCTCTGGGTCACACTGACCATGAGCCCATCCTGGTCGACGACGCAGAAGTGGGTGGTCTCCCCATCGCCGCGGCGGCGGATTTCCGCGGCGGTCGCCTTGTCCGTGCGCCGGCGCAGGGCCGCATCGTCTTCCGCATCGGGGAAGAGCGCTGCGTCGACTCGCATGCCATGGGCAAGCTGCAGAGCCTCCGCCATGTGGATCACCCGCGAGTCCTCGGCGCGCAGTTCTTGGCTGGATGACTCCTCGAGGATATTTAGGGCCAGGAGAACCACCCAACCGCCGGCGGGGGGCGGCAAGGTATGCACCTGCCAACCGCGGTAGCTGCCGCTCAAGGCGGGCGTCAGCCTCGCTTCGGGAAAGTTCGCCAGGTCTTCAGCTTGCAGGTAACCGCCGCCCCTCTGCATGTCGGCGACGATCTCGCCGGCGATCGCGCCGCGATAGAAGTCCTCGGCCCCGGCCGCCGCAAGTCGTCGCAGGGTCTTTGCCAGCAGGGGTCGGGTGAACTTGCTGCCCGCCGGGGGAACTTCGTCCTCGCCATTCAGGAAGACACGCGCGCTTCCCGGGTCGGCGGCGAGCGCGTCCACATAGCGGAGCATGGATGCCCGGCGGAAGGCGCCGGGGACGACGCCTTCCTCCGCCAACTCGATGGCCGGCGCCATGAGCTGCGCCCAGCTCAGGCGACCGCTGCCGAACTCGGCATGGGCCCGGTCCAGGACCCGAAGCGTGCTCGGCACGGTCGTGGCGCGACGCCCGCTGATGTCCTCGGCGCGGACCTCTTCCGGCAGGAAACTGGGCGCCAGGGTGCTGCCGTGAATCACCAGCGCTCCCTGCCCGGGCCGATGGAGCAGAAAGAAGGTCTGGCCGCCGATGCCCGAGCCGGCGGGTTCGCTGACCCCGAGGGCGAGGGAGACCGCGATCGCCGCGTCCACCGCATTGCCACCGGCGGCGAGGATGCGCATGCCGGCGTCGGTGGCCTCCGGACTGGCGGCGGCGACGGCGGCGCTGCTCGGACCGGCGGCGCTGTCTGGTTCTGCCGAGCTACAGCCGAGGGCGAGCAGGCTCAGGAGCGGGAGGCTGGGAGCAGGGGTGCGGCGACCGGGCATGGGCGGATTGTCCTCTGGCGTTGCAGGAAGGGAAGTTGCCGTCTGCCTGGCGGCGCTGGTTATACGCAGAATGTGGGCACTCTGCGTACAACCAGCTTCGACAGCCAGACTCGACTTTAGTAAAGAATTCTTTACTAACGGCCGACCTTAGTAAAGAATTCTTTACCAAGACTGCAGCTTGGTAAGCAAGTCTTTACCAGCCATGCCCAGGAAAACCGGTAGCTACAGGATCACCCGCTTCGAAGGCGAGCAAGTGCGCGCGTTCGTACCGAGTCCACTGCCACCGAAAGCCCCGAAGCTGCTACTCGATGCCAATCTCGAGACCCTCCACGAGAAGGCCCAGGCGTCCCTCGGGCAACTGAAGATCGCCGGCAAGATGGTCCGCTCTGCGGACTGGTTTCTCTACGGCTTCGTGCGCAAGGAGGCGGTAATCACCTCTCAGATCGAGGGCACACAGGCCACTTTGCGGGATGTGCTCAGCTTCGAAGCCAGCGCGGACGCGGAGATGAGTGCAGACGTGGCGGAAGTGTGCCGGTACGTGGAGGCTCTGCAATACGCTCGCCGCGAGCTCGCCAGGCGGAATGGTCTGCCCATCAGCACGCGACTCCTCTGCGGAGCACACCAGAAGCTGTTTCGTGGCCCAGGCAGCCCCGGCAAACAACCGGGCAAGATTCGAACTTCCCAGAACTGGATCGGTGGCAGCCGCCCCGGCAATGCCCAGTACGTCCCACCCCCAGCGGCAGAAGTCGCGACCGCGATGGGTCAGCTGGAGAAGTGGATCCACGCCGAGGATCCCCTCCCGCCCCTGGTTCGCGCTGGCCTGGCCCATGTCCAGTTCGAGAGCATTCACCCCTTTCTAGACGGCAATGGTCGCATCGGCCGCATGCTCATCACCCTTCTCCTCGAGCACTGGCAACTGCTCGAGAGCCCACTCCTCTACCTCAGTCTGGCGCTGAAGCGCAGGCAGGACGAGTACTATGACCACCTCGCCGCTGTGCGGACGAAGGGCGATTGGGAGGGATGGACCGGCTTCTACCTGGAATGCGTGCAGGAGGCCGCAGCCGATGGGGTGGATATGGCGCAGAGGATTTTTGCCCTGGTAGAGAAGGATCGGAGAAAGGTGGCGGAACATCCGTCAGCAACTCTTTCCTCGGTGCGACTCTTCGATCGACTGCAGAGCAGTCCCTTCATCACCCTGCAGGGGGCGATCGATGCCCTGGACACGAGCAAGCCCACCGCCGGCAGCGCCATCGCCGCCCTCGAAGATGCGGGCGTTCTGAAGGAGACGAGCGGCCGCAAGCGTGGACGGATCTATGCCTACCAGGGCTACTTGCGACTCCTCAGCCGGGATTGATCAGCACTGGATGGAAAAAGACTGAAGCTCCCCCCTTGACCTTGACGACAGATTGTCGTACCTAGACGACAACACGTCGTAGGCCACGACCCCAATACCGAGACATGAGCAATCCAAGCCTGGCACCCGCCGAACTCGCTGTCATGGAAGTCCTCTGGGATGGCGGGCAGCTCACTGCCCGCGCGATCCGCGAGCAGCTCTATCCCAAGGAGAGCAAGTCCCAGCACGGCACGGTGCAGAACCTGCTGCAACGCCTGGAGAAGAAGGGCCTCATCGAGCGGGATCGCAGCCTGCCCGTGCATCTCTTCTCCGCGAGTCTCAGCCGCGAGGCCTACGCCAGTTCGCAGCTCGAGAGTCTGGCGGACAAGCTCACCGGCGGATCGCTGGCGCCTCTGATCACCCACCTCATGCAGGAGAAGAAGATCTCCCGCAAAGAACTCAACCGGCTCAGGAAGATCTTGGATGAAGGAGGCAAGTCATGAACGACCTCCTCCTGCAATTCGGCGTCAGCAATCTCATCGTCTC
>JAJFFD010000144.1 GCA_021776805.1 Planctomycetota bacterium | reverse complement strand
GGCCAAGGGGAGGAGGGCTTTGACCTCGGGAGGCGCGTCTTCGGGCATGGGCCCGATGGTCTGTAGAAGTCGCTCGTAGTAGACGGGCAGGTCGTCGACGGCCGCCCAGGCGATGCTGTTGTCCGGGAGGCGTTGGAGGAGTTTGTCTAGGGCCTGATCATCCTGCGCGGGGACTGTGATGGCCAGGAGGAGAAGGATGAGGGTTCGCAGCTGCTTGGTTAGAGAAGGCATGCGTGGGTGCTGGTGGCCGAAGGTGACGGGATCCTGTCTGGGGGGCAGGGTCCGCGCTGATTTGATCAAGTCTAGTGCATCCATCTCCTGAGCTGGCTCGCTTCGAAGGAGAATGAGGGATTCGGCACCTTCCAGCTCCTGGTCCTCCTCGGTCAAGACCCCAACTTCTGGCCTTGCCGCTGAGCGCTCATGATCAGGCGATGATGACTGTCCAGATACCGCCGGGTGCTTTTCCGGCATCGCGAATCAGCCATGGCGGTGGCAAGCAGAGCGGATCGCGGCTTCTACAAATGCCGGTTACCATCTCGCACTCACCTCTGGTTGCACTTGATGGAGAGTAGTTCCCTGCTGAAGGATGATCGTTGCCGCCGGCCCTTGGATTGTAGTCAGCTTGGCTGCATTGCATCGGCCCTTGTCACCATCTCGCTGCTAGGAACACTGGCGACGACGATCCAGGCCCAAACCGAGTGGAAGCAGATCCAAATTCTCGAGGAACGCGGCAATGCCGCGGCCGCCTATGACTCCCTGCGTGATCGGGTAGTGCTCTTCGGGGGCGTGGGAAAGAAGTTTCGAGTACTAGCGGAAACTCTGGAGTGGGATGGCGAGAAATGGCTCGAGATCGATTCGTCGGTGGTTCCGCCAGAACGCTTTGAACATGCCATGGTCTTCGATCCTGTTCGCCGTCGAATTCTTATGTTCGGTGGTGCGGACCTTGATGGAGATCCTCTCGGCGACACCTGGGAATGGGACGGCAAGAACTGGTTCGAAAGGGATCCTGTCGATCACCCCGCTCCCAGGCGTGGGCACGCCATGGTCTGGGATGCTGTAAGAAAGAGAGCAGTCCTCTTCTCGGGCTCCGATGGGACTCTCAATTCCCATGCGGACACCTGGGAATGGGACGGCAACAACTGGCTTGAGTCCTCTCCAGCCAATTCCCCTCCTCCCCGCACATGGCACAGGATGGCATACGACTTTGATCGGAAGCGCGCCGTTTTGTTCGGGGGTTTCACGAGAGATGGACTGGTCAACGATACCTGGGAATGGGATGGCCAAGAATGGCAGGATCTTTCCTCAGGCTTTCGACCACCCCGACGCTGGATGCATGGACTGGCCTGGGACCCTTATCGCCGACGAGTCCTGGTGCAGGGAGGAACCAGTTCGAGGCTAGGCTTCAATGACCTCTGGGAGTGGGATGGCCGAGATTGGAGAAGGTTGCTCCCAGAGGAGAGTCCTCCAGGTCGATATGGCCATATCTATGTCAGTGCCGGCAAGCGAGACGGAGTGCTTTGGTACGGTGGAATTGGCGACGATGAGCGAGCTCGGGATGGAACTTGGTCTTGGAAGGGTGGGGCCTGGCTCGAAGTAGACCCTGCACAGTCGCCTCCCCCACGCCACTCTGCGGCGCTGTCGTACGATGAGGGCCGTGCGGTGACGATCATGTACGGCGGCCTTTCCGGATTCCGCGGCGATCTGCGCGACACATGGGAGTTTGACGGCAGCAGGTGGATCGAACGCCACCCAGAGCACACTCCCTGCCCCATGACCAACCCTGTCATGGCCTACGACCGCGCCCGCGAGAAGACGGTCCTGGTAGGGCCAAGTCTCGGCACCGACACTGAAACCTGGGAGTGGGATGGCGATGACTGGCAACTGCGACAGCTGTCGGTAAACCCGCCGAACCGCCTGCCATACTTTTCCTATGGCATGGCATATGACTCAGTCCGTGAGTGCATGGTGCTGTTTGGGGGTACCTCGGCAAGAGAAACCTGGGAGTACGACGGCAACCAATGGTCGAGAATCGACTCGCCCAACGTCCCAAGCTCTGTGTCAGGGACAGTGTTCTACGATCCGGAGCGGCAACGCATCGTTTGGCACGATGGCTCCGAGACCTGGCAATGGGATGGGAATGACTGGTCCGAGCGCATCTTCGCAAGCCCGCCACCGGTAGCCATGTGGCGGCCAACCTACGACTTCAAGCGCCAGCGCATCGTCCTCATGGAATCCAAGAAACTCAGCCCGGGGGTGTACGAGATGAACACCTGGGAATTGGCGGATGGAGAGTGGCTTCTCCGCGCTACCGAATCACGCCCACCCAGCCCCAATAATTGGGTGATGGAATACGACCAGAATCGAGGACAGATCGTTTTCACCAACGAGGATGGTGAAACTTGGATCTATCGCGCAAAGAATCAAGCCAGCGCTGAAGCCTTCGGAATCGGTTGCATCGGCACGGCAGGAGTCCCAGTTCTCGGCATGGAAGGCGGCGATCTACCCTGGCTCGAGAACACCTTTAACCTCCGACTGGAGACGCTGCCAAGCGGCACCTCGAGTCTTCCGTTTGGGATTCTAGGATTCTCCGACAGCGACTCCACCCTGGGCCTTCTGCCCCTCGATCTCTCTTATCTCGGCATGACCGGATGCGAACTCATGGTCAGCCTGGATCGAATCTGCCCACTCGTGAACCAGGGCGGCAGCGCTCTCTGGGAGCTATCGGTACCGGCAAGCCCGGACCTGATCGGCACACAGGCCTATGTGCAGGCAGGAGTCTCAGATGCTTCTGCAAACGCGCTGGGCGTCGTGCTCACCAACGGCGTGAAGGTCACCATTGGCGCCAAGTGACATGATCAGCGACTTGGAAAGACTCTCTGGGTTCATGACCGGTCTACTGCTAGCAGGTTTGTTCGTCGAGGCGCCAGTCTCTCAGACTGCGTGGCAAAAGCAGGCCTTCGTCGAACGCCGCGTTGCGCCTGCAGGAGCCTTCGATTCGGCACGCAACCGAATCGTGCGCTTTGGTTCCGTGAGCCAATATGACTGCGCCGAAACATGGGAATGGGACGGCAGCGCATGGATCTGGAGGGAACCGAAGCACTCGCCTTCTCCTCGGCTCTATCATGCCATGGCCTATGACCCGATTCGCCAACGTGTGGTGATGTTCGGCGGCCGAACTCCTTCATCCTCCGACCCGGTAGATCAGGATACATGGGAATGGGATGGGGACGACTGGATCATGCGGCAGCTAGCAATTCAACCGCCGGCGATGGAGCGGCACGCCATGATCTGGGATCCGTTGAGCCAGCGCATCCTCATGTACGGCGCTGGCGAGGGCTGGGCCTGGGATGGCAACAACTGGGAGAGAGTGCTGTCTGGCTTGGAACCGGGAGTGGCGAGTGGGCACGCCATGGCCTACGACCCGATTCGCCAGCGCATCGTCATGTTTGGTGGCGTTGATGTGGACGGCATGGCGGCGAAGATGCACACGTGGAATGGCTCCTCCTGGGAGCTGCAGACGCCGATGCACAGCCCCTCCATCCAAGTCAATCATCGTATGGCATGGGATCCGACGATAGGTCGCATCCTCATGCTAGGGCTCGACAGCACCAGGACATCTGGGACTACATGGGCTTGGGACGGATCGGACTGGATAGAGCTCGCGCCAACGAATCACCCTGGGATTCGCCAGAACGCGTTGCTAGTCACCGACACCGTCAAAGGAGAGGTCATTCTCTTCGGTGGACACTATGTCACTGGCTTTCAACCGGGAACCTTCTATCAAGACACTTGGAGATGGGACGGCAGTAATTGGCATCTGGAGTCCTTGCACGAGACTCCTCTCGTGGGCATGGCCGCAAGCTACGACTCGCTTAGGGACCGTCTCCTGATCATCGACGCTTCCTACAACAACAACCTATGGGAGCTCAAGGATGGCGCCTTCACCGAACTCTTCCCTGCCAATCGCCCTCCAGGTCGAGAGTCCATCAGCATGGTCTACGATTCGGCGCGAGATCGCCTGGTCATGTTTGGTGGCTATAGTTATCCAAGTAGGAGTGATGACACTTGGGAGTGGGACGGAAACGACTGGCAGCAAAGATTTCCAGCGCATAGCCCACCCCCGCTTTCGGACTACGCGATGGTCTATGACAGTGTCCGTCAGCGGGTCGTTCTCTTTGGTGGCAAGAACGACGATCGCCGAGACGTCAACGACACCTGGGAGTGGGACGGCAGTGACTGGATTCACCGGCGCCCCCTCAACCGACCACCAGCAATCTCCAGCCATGCGATGGCCTTCGATAGCCATCGTGGTGTAACGGTTCTCTTCGGCGGCGGAGTCGTCTCCTACAGTGACCTCACATGGGAATGGGATGGCAACGACTGGACTCTACGATTCCCTGGCAACCAGCCACCACGCATGCGAGATCAATCGCTTGTCTACGATGCAGCTCGGCGACGCACCGTGCTGTCAGGCGGCGTCCTGTGGGCTCCTGGCAAGAATCTGGATACATGGGAGTGGGACGGAGAAATCTGGATCAAGCGCGGCCGCGAAACTCTGTCCGGCGGACTCATGGTCTACGACTCGAACAAGCAACAGGTCATCGCATATCGCGGTGACTGCGGCACCTGGATCTACGGGGCAGTAGAACCAGCTCGCGTCGGCAGCTTTGGCGCGGGCTGTGCGGGCACTATCGGCGTGCCACTTCTTGGAGTCGAAAAAGGCGATCTCCCTTGGGTGGGTGAAGTCGTCCGCCTGCGCTTGACCAACATTCCCCCCGGGACTGGTAACCTCCCAATTGGTCTTATCGGCTTCTCCAAGACTCAATCGACCCTGGGTCCCCTCCCTCTCCCTCTCGATGCCTTGGGCATGCCGGGTTGCAGTCTCTACGTCAGCCTGAATAGAAGCTTCACTCTGACCAACTTGAACGGCAGCGCGACCTGGGAAGTCCAAGTGCCTTCCAATACTTCCTTGGTTGGGAGCGAGTTCTACCTGCAAGGCGGCGTCCTTGACCCGGGTGCAAATGCACTGAATCTCGTGCTCTCCAATGCCACGCAGCTGACTGCCGGATCGAAGTAGCGGGCCCCCTCAGCCCTTCAATCCAATCCGCATCCCCACCGACAACTGCGCATCCTCCACCCCAGCCAGTTCATCCACCCGCACCTCAACCACAAAGCTCCTCCCCGCCGCATCCACATACTCCCAACCCGACTCTCCTTCTTCCCAGCCGGCGTCATCCCGCAGCTTCGCTGCCATCAACTCCGCCAGAGCCTCCGCCGACATCTCCGTCGCCACCTCCCAATCGATCGACCAGGCCTCGCTATCGCCAGCCGTGTTGACCAGACGCCAGCGCGTACCCTCTGCATCGAGCATGGGATACGAACCTCCCGACAGCAGTCCGGCGCGAATCAAACCCATGTCCACGAAGTCCGCGCGGGCATAGGATCCACCAGGCTTCCAGTCGTACTCGAGATTCAAGGCCACCAACTGGGCCCGCGCCCTGCCGCGCAACTTCTCCACCATGTACATCGCTCCATCGATGCCCGAGGACAGGCCGGCCGTCGTGACGATCTTGCCGTTGTCCACGAAGCGACGATTGGACAGGACCTCCACCGCCGGAGCCGCCGCCTGCAGCGAAGGGATGAGCCGGTGGAAGGTGGTCGCTTGCATGCCATCCAGGGAACCGTTCTCCGCCATGAAGAAGGCGCCATTGCAGACCGTCAAAACATGCGCCGCTTCTTCGCCCTGCTCTTCGATCCACGCCATGGTTGGCTCACTATTCTGCGCGGAATCGATACCACCACCGGGGAGCACGAGCACATCTGATTCGGGGCAATCGGAGAAGTCATACTGGGGGGTGATCGTCACCCCCATGCTCGTGCGGATGGGCTCCTTGCTGACACCCACCAGGTAAGGACGAAATCCCCCCTGTCCGAAGACTTCGTAGGGACCCGCAAAGTCGATGAGTTCGACACCGGGGAAGACAAGCACCGCCACGTTGCGGGCGCTCAGCGCCGGGGCAGGCAGGCGTTGGACCTCGCGCCGCTGGGTGAAGATCCTCTCCACGGACACCAGAGCCATGCCACATTCGGCACAGTCGCCGGCGGCTTCCTGGGCTTCACCGCAAAGGGAGCAGGCGCAGGGTGGACAGGTCCAGACCGAAGGCTCCCGTGGTCCGGACTGGCCAGAGGCGATGGCGGCGGGAAATGTGAGGCAAACGATGATGGCTAGGGCTTTCAGCATGATGCGGTCAATGGGGGTTTCACTCGCAGGATCCTTCGCTCCAGGCGCTTTGGTCTGCCGGCAATTAGGGCCTGAGTCCGCCAAAACATTGGATCCGAGACAAGCCCGGCTAGGCTTGCCGAGGCGGAGCAGCACTCATGAGTAAGGTCGACCAATTCGAAAGCACCTTCCGTTCAGCGGTCAAGGAGA
>JAJFFD010000143.1 GCA_021776805.1 Planctomycetota bacterium | reverse complement strand
ACCTGGAGACCGTTGGCCTGGACCAGTAGCTCGAGGCATCGCCGTTTGGATTTGCGGCGCTGCTGCCGAGCCCGGCTGCGAGCGAACTTGTCCTTGATGCTTTCCCAGGGAGTCATGCGTTCTTGCCTGCGGATTGCTTGCTTGGTGTGGACTCTACCAGAGGGGAGGATGACTCGCCTTCCTTAGGTTCTCCTTAGGATCGCGATGGGGAAGGAAGGGCCGGTCAAAGTCCTTCCGTCATGAAGCGAAGGCGCAATGGGAACCCGTCCAATTCTGCCCTATGATTGCGATCCAGCTATGTTGGAACCGAGCTATGACCCGCCCTTGAGTTCATGCGCCCTCTGCGGCAGTGCACAACTCTCCGAGCATGACTGGGATCTGCGCGGCAACCACATCCATCGCTGCCGTGACTGTCGAGTGCAGTTCATGAACCCGCAGTACAGCGACGCACACTTGGCGGAGTTCTATGCGAACTATGGTTGGAAGGACGGGGAGATGTGTGCGGCTCCAAAGAAGGGTCTCCCTGGCTCGCGCGAGATGAGCAAGCAGCGCGCCTTCGGCTTGATCCTCAAGCATGCGAGTCCAGGTCGCTTGCTCACCATCGGTTCTGGCGATGGCCTCGAGTTGAGTGTGGCACGTGGACTAGGCTTCCGAGTGGAGGGCTATGACATAGATCCGAAGATTGGCGCTGCGATCGCCGAGCGCGTGCAGGCGCCAGTCCACAGCGGCAAGTTCACCGAAGTGCCGTTCGACGATGCGAGCTTCGACGTGGTCTACATGGACCAGGTGCTCGAGCACCTCAAGAGGCCGGCGGAGTACCTGCAAAACTGCCATCGCATTCTGCGTTCTGATGGCCTGCTCTATCTAGGCCAGCCAAACATCGGCTCGATTTCGAATCGGACCAAGACACTCCTCGGACGTCTGGGGCTCAAGGGCAAGCGCCGCGGCAAGCACTATGCTTCCAGGCACCACATCTTCTACTACTCCCCGGCTGTCCTCTGTCGCTTGCTGCGTCGGCAGTACGGCTTCGACATCCTCGTTGTACGTGGCTCGCTCAAGCCCCAGGCCAATCCGGTCACTCCCCTGCTGAGTCGTTGGTTTCCCAATCTGGATTCGGGCTTCTTGGTTCTGGCACGCAAGCGCAAATCATCGGCGATGATCGCGGTTGAACCCAACCGACTCGCGGGGGCGCAGGGGGCCGAGGCGGTTGGCTGAGAGGGTTAGAAGTTTTCATTAGCAAGCAGGCCCTGCTTCGCCTTCGCCTGCTCCTTGGCTATCTTCTAATACCCCCATTTCCCCTCCAACCCCCAATAACTCCATGGTTACAAAGTCCGATTTCGCCCACGGCGAGTTCTGTTTCGTTGATCTTGTTGCTCACGACATGGCAGCGGCTGGCAAGTTCTACTCCGAGGTCTTTGGCTGGGATGTGGTCACCCAGGACACCCAGGGTGGTCCTCCCTACTGCATGTTCGAGATCGAGGGCGATACCATCGCCGGTCTCGGTGAGATGAGTCCGGAGATGAAGTCCCAGGGCGTCCCGCCCATGTGGAACAGCTATGTCAATGTCACTGACATCGAGGCCACGGTTGCCAAGGCAGGCGAGCTCGGTGCTAATGTCATCGTGCCAGTCATGGATGTAATGACTGCCGGCAAGTTGGCCTTCATCCTCGACCCTGGTGGGGCGAGCCTCGGTTTCTGGCAGGCGGGTGATAGCTGCGGATCAGCGCGCATTCGCGAGCCCGGTGGCTTCACCTGGAACGAGCGTGCGAGCAAGGACATCGAGAAGGCAAAGGCCTTCTATAGCAAGTTGCTCGGCTGGGAATGCGTCGACCATCCGTCCTCGCCCGCCAAGTACTACCTGCTCATGGATGGCGAGGAGAATCGCGGCGGCCTCATGCAGATGACCGAGGAATGGGGTGAAGTTCCCTCTCATTGGACCGTGTATTTCGACGTGGAGAACGTGGACGAGGCAGTTGCCCGTCTCGAGAGCGCGGGCGGAACCGTGCGCGCCCCGGCCTTCGACGCGCCGGACGTCGGTCGCATTGCCATCTTGGCGGATGCGCAGGGCGCTGGCTTCAACCTGCTCAAGCTCGCGGAGAAGTGCTAGGACCAGCAGCCTAGACTGTAAGTGATCGGGCGCTGTCTTGGATGATCTCGAAGACGCGCTCGATCTCGGGCTTGCCCGTGCGGTACTTCACATTGGCGAGCCGCAGGCCCGTGTGGCCGTGGATCTTCACCCGGCCGCAGGAGACCAGACCATCCGCTTCGATCTTCTCGAAGAGCAATCGATTGAGCCGCTCGCGGTCCTCCTCCGTCCGCTCTCCGCTACCCAGGTAACGCAGGCAGAGGACGGATAGGATGCAGGGATTGATGGATTCGAAGTCCTCGCTGCCGGCAACCAAGTCCTCGAGGTGGCGCATGGTCCGCACGTTCTCTTCGATGGCCGCACGCAGCATCTTCGCCCCGTAGGCCACGAAGGTCATCCAGACCTTGAGCGCGCCGAAGTCCCGCGACATTTGCAGGCCGCGCTCCATGAAGTTGACCGACTCAGCATCTTGCAGAGTCGACTCGGCGTAGTCCGCCATAGCGCTGAATCGACCTTCGAGAGAGCCGCGCTTCTTGGCGAGAATGAAGCCGGCGGTAAAGGGCACGTAGAACCACTTGTGTGCATCCACCGCCAGAGAATCAGCTCGTTCCATACCTAGAAAGTACTCGCCGCAGAGTTCGGTCCCAGCTGCGGGCGCACCATAGGCTCCGTCCACGTGCAACCAGAGATTCTCCTGCGCACAGAGATCGGCGAGCTCGCTCAGTGGATCGATGGCGCCCGTGTTCACCGCGCCACCCTGGGCGACCACGGCGATGGGATGCAGGCCCTTCCCCCGATCCGCGGTGATCGACTTCCTTAGTGCCGGTACTTGCATGCGGAAGTTTGCATCCACCGGGATCAGGCGCAGTTGATCCGCGCCCAGGCCGAGCACTTCCATGGCCTTCCTGATGCAGAGGTGCGCCTCAGTGGATGCGTAGATCGTCATGGGCGGCAGACCAGAGAGACCGGTCTCGCGGATCTTGCCCGGAGCCTTCTCGTTCACCGCCATGGCGAGGCCGACGAAGTTGGCCATGGATCCACCACTGACCAGGATGCCGTCCGCATTCTCCGGATAGCCGATGAACTGGTTGATCCAGCGTACGCACTGCAGCTCGATGGCAGTGGCGGCGGGACCGACGCTCTCGCGCAAGATGGGCGAGTTGATGGCAGAGGAGATGAGATTGCCGACGATGCCGTAGGGATTGCCGCAGCTGGTGATGAAGTTGAGGAACCTCGGACTGGAGGTGACGACGGAGTTGGGCAGGACTTCGTTCTCGATGCGATCGAGGAGGGTGTTGGCGTCCGTGGGTGCTTCGGGTAGGTCGCCACTGAAGAGTTCGCGGGCTCGGGGTACGGCCTGTGGGTCGGCGATCTGTTCCGGGCGCTGGTTGTAGTGCGCTTCGGTGATCTTTGAGGCGCGTTTGAGGAGGGCGAGGAAGTCTTTGCTGCTCAAGTCCATCGGCGTTCTGCTCATCGGTTCGAGAGTGATGATGCGCGATGGGGGATGGGGTGCACAAGGCGCTGATGAATTGGCTTTGCGAGCTGTGCTGCGACCCGGGTGCCAAGATGAGGCGGGGCTACCACTTGCTGAAGACTTCGCGGGGAATGGGGATCCTCTGCACGCTGTACTGAGGGTCGTACTCCACCGTGATCGTCTCTCTATAGACCACAAGGCCGCCGTAGAGCTGAACGGACATCAGGACTTCTCCTGGCGGTATCATGACCTTCTTCACCGGCTCCTGGCTGCGGCCGAAAGACGACATGTGTGAGCCCGTTACTCGACCGAAGCCCACGCTGAAGTACGGCGTGTCGCC
>JAJFFD010000142.1 GCA_021776805.1 Planctomycetota bacterium | reverse complement strand
CCCTTCTTCTCAGCATCCTCTGCGCGCTCTTCAAACACGCGGACACTATATCCCGGTCAGCCTATCGCCCGATGGTGATCTTCACCGCCTGCGAGAGACTCGGGTCGCAGCCGGCGAAGCCGCATTCATTGCAGATGGTTTGCGCACCCAAGGTCAGGCCGATCAAGACCGGCTCATCGGGGATCTTCAACTCGACCCGGCTCTGTCGAGACATGTTGATGGGGATGAGAGGCAGGATCGCCACATCACAGATCTCATCGGGGCCGAAGCGCCTTAGGAAGCGCAGGGGGATTCGTCGTGGCTCAGGGAGCACTGCGCCGAGATAGAGAATGATGGTGCTGCTAGCGGAGAACTGGCAGCCCGAGTCCTCGATCAGCAGGGTGCTGCCGATGCTCAGGGGACCGGAAATGGTTGGGGCCTTACGGTTGGCACAGCCGCCGCCGATGTCGTTCTGGTTGCCTTGCGCCTGCAGGGCAGGGGCGAGGGTCAGGAGGAGCGCGACCAGAAGAGTGCGGATAGCAGGACGCTTGGTCATGTTCAAATCCTCAGGAGGTGGGATGTCTGCCGGGTGCGGAGAGTGAGTCCCATTGTCGCCCGAGATAGCCGAGTGTCCGGGCCTGGCAACAGGAAAACACCTAGGAGGATTCTAGCGCCGGACGCGCCTGGGGGAGGCTGCAAGTGGCTCTGGCGAAGAGCCCGTGCAGGGCAGCGGGCCAGGTGTAGGCCGCAAGGCTCGCTCTCAGCTCTGTTTGCAGTTGTGTTCGGGATGGATGCTCAGCTTCGATTTCGAGCAGGGATTGGATCGCCAGGGAAATATACCGTAGCGCCGCACCGGCGTCTTCGCGCAGGAGGCTGGCAAGAGCCAGTCCATGGAGAGCGGCGCATCGAGCGGGCGCAGCGAGAGCCGAGCCTTCTAGCGGAGACTCTGGGGGAGAGTCGGGAGGAGATCCGTTGCGTGCACGCTGGAGCTCTTCGACCGCCTGCCGCGAGGCCTCGCTGCTCGGGTTTCCTGGGAAGGGGCGGAGCAGCGCGCGGCTGGGAAGTTCTTCCAGTCCGGGGCCGGGACCTGGTCTGCTGGGGATGGCCAGAGGGTGAAGCTCTGGATGTCTCGGCGGAGAGTGCAGGAGTACCGGTCCCTTCGGACCAGCGATCAACTGCGCCGGGCGCTCGCCGAACCAATCACGGGCAATGCGTCTGCCGTCGAGAAGGGCATCCATGTGCCTACAGAGCTGGCTTGGGTCGAAACCGCTGGCGTTGCAGCCTTCGCGGCATGGACTCAGGCCGCAGGGGCGGGCGCAGGAGCTGGTCGCCTGTTGGGCGATGGCCAGGCTTGCCAGTGGTGGGACCAGGCGCAGGCCAGTGCCCGCATACAGTCCCAGGCTGGGTACGTTGCAGGCGGAAGCCATGTGTAGCGAGCCTGAGTCCGGGCCGACGAAGAGCTTGGCTTCGGCGATGATGCCAGCGCTCTCTGGGGGACTGACTCTGCCGGCAAGGTTGATTACGCCGCTGGCTTCGATGCGCTCGCCAGGACCGCCAACGACTACCGGCTGTAGGCCGCGGCGCTGCAGATGACGGCAGAGTTCGGCGAAGAGCTCGCCTGGTGGAGAACGTTCCGGCCAACCGGCGCGGGTGTGCAGGACTGCATAGTCGCCGCTGACTCCCGCTTCTCGGAGGCGTTCGCGAGCGGATTCGCGGCTGCCCATGGGGAGGCGAAGTCGAAGCGGTAGCGAGGCGGCCTCCGGGTAGCCGGCGAGCCGGGCATAGAAGTCCTGAAAGGAGAGCCCGCAATCGAAGTAGGGGCAGTGGTCCAGGTTGTCCGAAAGGATGATGACCTGCTCATAGTCCAGCTCCTCTTGCAGGTGGGCGACTTGCAGATCTTCGGCCCAGAAGATCTCGCTGCCCGATCCCTCCGAGCGTGGGGCGGCGATGATCTCCGCGACTGCCGGATGGGCATGGAAGAGCCATGCGTAGCGCTCTTCGGTGAGCAGGGTGATCCTCGCTGCCGGGTGTCTGGCATGAATCGCGTCGAGGACTGTGCTGCCCAGGATGCAGTCGCCCATGCTGCGCAGGAGGGAGACCAGGATGTTCTCTGGGGAGCTGTTGTTGCGTGCGGGTCTGCCCCTGGCGAGTAGGGCCTGATCCTCTCTGCTGACCGCCACCGCCTGACCGCGCAGACCTCTTCCGGCGAGGCCGGGGCTGAGGATCCTGGCGCCAGGAACTGTCGCGATGCTCTGCTGCTTCGACTCGAGTTCGTTGAGGAAGCGTTGCCAGAGCCCCTGTCCGCGGTAGGGGCTATCCTCGAGCAGGCCCCGGGGCCAGGCGTCAGCGGCGAGTAGCAGGCCGTGACCGGCGGAGGCCAGGGCGGTGAGGGCCTTGCCTCTTGGGTCGAGTACTATCGGCAGTGCTGCGGCCAGCTTCTTTGACTTGGCGGCGCTTAGCAAGTTGGCCAGACAGCCTGGCTGGGCGATGTCCCCTGCGGGGAGGATGAGTAGATACTGACCGGCGGCGCGACGGCGCAGATACTCGTGGCGAGCGCCGAAGTTCATGGGTGCCTGTTCTTCGAAGAGCCTTGCCTGGGGGATCTCGGCGACACAGCTTCGGAGGTTCGCCTGCAAGTCTGCCTGCAGGACTTGCCGTTGAAGGATGAGGATCTCGTGGGGCAAGTTGGCCAGGCCGCGCTGTGCAGACTCGATGCTGGCACGCAGGCGTGCTGCCTCCAGATCCTTGGTTTCATGGACTTCGCTTACGATCAGCACGGAGAGCTCAGGCCCTTGCTGGCTTTCGCGTTCAACGAAGAAGGATCGACCTTGAGTCTTGCGGAAGCAGAGGGATCCAGGTTTCGAGGGGAGAGCTTGCAGGCCTAGTCGTGGTGCAATGGATGGGTCGAATTGCCTTCCCGACGGCAATTCGAGATGCAGGAGCCCTCCCGGTTGGAGGATGCGGGTGGCTTCCTGCAGGCGGAGCAGCAGGTGGCTCAGTTCATCGCTGCGAACTCGGAGCAGAAGACTGGCGACGCTCTGCGATTGGAAGAACCAGAGATCGCGCCCGTCGCCGCGCCAGTCACCGGCATCCAGGCAAAACTGGTCCACGCCGATGGCGCCGGGGATCTTCTTGCCAGCATGGCCAATGTGAACGCTGGGCGTGGAGAGTGGTTGCTGACCGGATTGTTGATCCGGCTGTGTGCGTACTGGAGGAGCGGGATTCAGAGCGGAGAGTACATCGCCAAGGGGGAGGTCAGCCAGGAACCGGGTGGGCGATCGCAGCAGCTTGACTCTGGGGTCGACAGCAGCGGTTTCCGATGTGCCGAGGAGGATCACCTGTAGACCTGAGTTGAGGCTGCCCTGGGCATAGGCGGGGTTCCAGGTGATGAGGGTGGATGCGCCGGCCAAGTCTTCCGGGGAAGGCTCCGTGAGTCCGGCGAAGAGGCGATGGGGCAGGGGCAGAGCCGCCATGAGCGCATCCCAGCCGGCGAAGTGAGTGGCGGACCCGAGGGGCATGGGGTCGCTACTCACCGCGATCCAGGCGCGCTGTTCCGGGGAAAGGGGGTCCATGGTTTCTTGCGCTTCTGCCCTTCTCATCGGCAGTTCCGGGTCCCTGGCTGGAGGCGCTCCCCCCACCGCCGCTTTGGTCTTCTGCGCCCGAGCTGGGAGAGGTCAGCGTCGGGTTAGGGTTCGCTGGCCCCCCTTGTAGTTCACTCGGGGTAGATCGACACTGGCTATGAATGCATGTCCCTAGCCCCCTCCAGCTTCTTCTAATTTCCCTCTTGCTGTCTGCCTCGGCTCTGCCCGCACAGCGCAGTCTGACGGTGGCGGCCCTCAAGGACAACACGCTCTACAACCAGCCTGATGGACTGCTGAGCAACGGGACTGGCCAGCAGTTCTTCGTCGGCAGGAGCGGCTTCAATAATCCCGCCCAGACTCGACGCGGCGTCATCGATTTCGATCTCGCTGGAGTGCCCGCGGGTTCGCAGGTCTTGAGCGTCGAGTTGCGCCTGCAGATGACGAAGACCTCGGCTGCGGCCTTCCCGATCAGCTTGCATCGCATCCTGCAAGATTGGGGCGAGGGGGATTCGCAGGCCAGCGGCAATGAAGGCGGGGGTGCGCCCTCCGAGCCTGGAGATGCGACCTGGTTGCACAGCTTCTTCCCGAATGCGTTTTGGACCACGCCAGGTGGTGACTTCGTGTCTGCGGCCAGCGCCAGCACCGTCGTGGCAGGTTTGGGTGCGTACACTTGGGGGAGCAGTCCGGAACTGGTGGCTGATGTGCAGTCCTGGGTCGATGACCCGAGCAGCGCCCATGGTTGGTTGCTCCTGGGAGTCGAATCCGAGGCCTTCACAGCCAAGCGATTTGCCAGTCGGCAAAACTTCGATGCCAGCATTCGACCGGAGTTGGTCGTCAGCTATCTGCCCGCGGCCAGCACGAGGTTGGTTGGTATGGGCTGTCTGTCCAGCTCGATGTTGCCCAGCTCCCTGCAGGCTTCCGGACTGCCGGTAATCGGTGCGGCAGACTTCAGGCTCGAGATTGCCGGTGGGGCCAGGGATGGCATTGCCTTTATCTTCTTCTCGTTCTTCGAGGCGCAGAGCCCCCTGCGTTTGAACGCGGACTGCTTCTTCTATCTCGATCTGCTCGATGCTGCCGCCCTGGTGAGCAGTGGAGCATCACCTCTGGGGCCTTTGCCCTTGAGCAGTTCAGGATTTGGTTCGCGAAGTTTGCCGATCCCCGATGATGCATCGATCGCTGGCTCGAATGTCTTCGTGCAGGCATTGATCCTCGACCCTGCCGTTGTCGCGGGCTTCAGCAGCACGAATGCTCTCGAGATCGTCGTCGGTCACTGATGAGAAAGCTTGGCTAGTCCCTGTTTCGGGCGCGAATCTCTGCCAGGAAGCTGCTTGCGCCCGGCGCGACGCTGATCTTCTCCAGGCGCTCCGCCCAATTGATGGCGGCAGGATAGTTGCCGAGATCGCGCTCGAAGGATGCGAGGCCGAAGAGCAAGTCTTCGCTCCAGGGGTGCCGTTGCTGGGCGTTTTCCAGAACCTGGATCGCAGTAGCCGGGTCATCGCCATGAAGTGCCACCGCATACACATAGGCAAAGCGTGGATTCTCCGGTCGCAGTTCCGCCGCTCGCGCCAGGGGCTTCAGAGCGGCGCGGGACTTGCCTGCGCGGACCAGCAGGAGCCCGCGGGCGTGTTCCAGTTCTGCCGAATCCGGTACGAGTTCGAGCCCTTCGAGGAGAACGCGCTCGCAGGCTTCTGAATCCCCCAGTTGCCGGTAGAGGTCCGCGAGATTTACCCGTGCATCGATGGCCCGAGGGTTTATGCGGAGCGATTGTTCGTAGGCGGCCCGAGCCGCGTCCGAGTCGCCGAGGCCAGCACTGAGGATACCCAGATTGAGGTGGGACCAATGTCGATCTGCATTGAGTTTCTGTGCGGCGAGGTACTCGGCGAAGGCTGAGTCGAAGTCCTCACGAAACTCTTCGGGGATTTCCAGGGAAGCGGGAGCAAGAATTCGTCCGGCCTCGCTGCGCGGCACTCGTAGTTCGTCCCTCAAGCTCTCGATCCCAATTTCAGGCCGAACTTCTGGCGGCAGGGATGCGACGGACTGGAGGGCGGCGAGGCGGATGATGGGATTCGGGTCTGCGAGTAGATCCCTTAGTTGGTTCGCAGGCAGGATCATGCCCCGCTCTGCGATGAGCTCCAGGGCGCTGGCTCTGGCGATAGCCGGCTGCTCAGGATCACCTGCCAATTCCACGATGGCCTCATGCCATCCGGGTGCTCCGCTTCTTCCGAGCTGGAGACTCTCTCCGAAGTGCTTCTCGGGTGAGTAGTCTTCTCCTCGCCAAGTAGAAATGGCGGACGCTGCCCAATTGGAGGTCTTGTCTTGGTGGCAGCCGTTGCAGGCATTGGGTGTGTCGAGCTTTGAGCTTAGATCCGGTCGCGGGATGCGGATGCTGTGGTCGCGGCGTGGATCGACGACCATGTAAGTCTTGCTGGGCATGTGACAGCTCACACATTGGGCGCCCACCGTTCCAACTTCATGTCGCGAGTGGTCGAAGCCGCCGTAGAACTTGTCTTGGTGGCAGGTCAAGCAGAGATTGTTGCCCTCTGCTCGCAGCCCCAGAGAGTGAGGTTCATGGCAGTCGCGGCAAGACACTCCCTGGTGGTACATCTTGCTCTGTAAGAAGGAGCCGAAGACGTAGACCTCGTCGAGAATCTGTCCATCAGGGTGGTAGAGATTCCGGTCCAAGTTGCTGAGGCGATAGTGATCGAAAAAGGGATCACCAGCACGGCGATTCTCCGCCATCTGACTGCGTCGCGAATGGCAGCCCGCACAAGTCTCCAGCTCTGCAGATACCGGCTGAGCGGGGACGCGGTGGGCGGTGACGGCGTCTTCGGCGAATACCCAGCGATAGTCTTCCTTCAGCTTGAGTGGCAGGCCGAAGGTGCCTTGGTGTTCGCCTGCATCGCCTCGTTCCTGGGCCTCTGCCCATGCGAGGTGCTCCGAGGCAGGGCCATGGCAAGATTCGCAACTGACGTCGATCGACGACCAGCTGCTGGCGAAACTGTCTTTGGCAGAATTGTAGTTCTTCTGGAAGTTCGTCGAGTGGCAGTCTGCGCACATGAAGTTCCAATTCTGGCTCGCTGCGGTCCAATGCAGCTCGTCCTCTGAGTCGATGCGTTCATCCGGGTAGAGGTGGAACCAGCGTTGTCCACCCTCTTCTGCGGGGCGGCTATCCCAACAGATGCCGAGTGCCTGAATGCGGCCATCGGGGAACTCGACCAGGTACTGCTGCAGGGGATCGACGCCAAAGACGTAGGCGATCTCGAAGTCTTGCAGCTCCCCATCGGCGGCTTCAGTGTTGACGAAGAAGGCATCGTCGCGGCGGAAGAAGCGACTGGTGATTCCGAACTGCGTGAAGCTCGAATCGTTAAAATCACCTAGGACGCTCTCTGCACTGACCTCCTGCATGGCGAGATCGTGGTGGCTCCCCTGCCAGAGGTCTTGCTGCATGGGGTGGCAGCGAATGCAGCTGCTATTGCCCACGAATTGTGCAACCGGACCTGGACTTGTTTCCTCGCCCTTGCCGTTAAGCCACCAGCGACCGACGCTGGCGGCGAATACCAGGAGAATGACGAGGAGGATGAGGTAGCGCAAGATCGGGATCTACTTGGAGCCGCCGGAATTCAGCAGAGTCTCCATGACCTGATCCAGGCTGAAACTCGCAGCCTTCTGGCGTGGAGGGAAGTCCTTGAAGGTAGCGAGGAACTTGCCCACGTAGGTTTGGGCTGGGACCAGGAGGAAGACATGGTCCAAGAGCCAGTCGTAGTAGGTGTTGGAGGTCTGGTCCGCGCGCTCGAAGGGGTCGCGTCGCAGATTGAATATCTTGGGAATGCGGAGGGGTATGAAGGGCTCCGCCCATGCCTGCAAAGTTGCTTCGACCCGCTGCTCCAAGAAGATCAGCTTCCAGTCGCGGAAGCGCAGTGCACTGAGATCACCGTCATCGGTGAAGTAGAAGATCTCTTCCCGAGGACCCTTCTCGCTCTCGCCCGTGAGATGGCTCATGAAGTCATAGCCATCCAGGTGCACCTTGAAGGTCTTGTCTCCGGCCTGATAGCCCTGAAGAAGTCTCTCCTTGATGCCAGGGGAGCCTGCTGCGGCGGCAAAGGTCGGTAGCCAGTCCATGTGGTGCATGACTTCGTTGGAAACGCCCCCGGCCGGGATCTTTCCGGGCCAGCGCACCATGGCCGGCACGCGCCAGCCACCTTCCCAGTTCGTGTTCTTCTCGCCGCGGAATGGTGTGTTCCCAGCATCGGGCCAGGTGTTGGCATGGACGCCATTGTCAGTGCTGTAGAAGACGATGGTGTTGTCAGCAATGCCGAGTTCATCGAGCTTGTCCAAGAGCATGCCAACATGTCGGTCGTGCTCGACCATGCCGTCGCCATATTCGTTCTGGCCGGAAATGCCACGAAGTTCATCCTTCACGTGCGTGCGGAAGTGCATGCGTGTGCCATTCCACCAGGTGAAGAAGGGCTTGCCGGCGGCATTCTGGCGTTCGATGAAGTCCAGGGCCGCGGCTACGGTCTCGTCATCGACGGTTTCCATCCGCTTCTTGGTCAGAGGCCCCGTGTCTTCGATGCGACCATCGGCGAAGGACTTGATCACACCGCGTGGACCGAAGCGCTTCTTGAAGTTCGGAAACTCGCTTTCCTTGGGGTAGTCGGGCAGCTCGGGCTCTTCTTCTGCATTGAGGTGGTACAGATTGCCAAAGAACTCGTCGAAGCCATGGTTCGTCGGTAGGAACTCATCCTTGTCGCCAAGGTGGTTCTTGCCGAACTGACCGGTGGCGTAGCCAAGCGGCTTGAGCACTTCGGCGATGGTTGGATCACCGGCTTGGAGCCCGATATCAGCACCGGGCAGCCCGACCTTGCTCAGGCCCGTGCGGAAGACGCTTTGCCCCGTAATGAAGGAAGAACGCCCAGCGGTGCAGGACTGCTCACCATAGTAGTCGGTGAAGAGGAGGCCTTCGGCCGCGACTCGATCGATATTGGGTGTCTTGTAGCCAACCAGGCCGCGGCTGTAGGCGCTGATATTAGTGACACCGATATCATCGCCCCAGATGACCAGAATGTTGGGTCGATCGGTCTGAGCTTGAAGATCGTGAGTGGTGAGGAGGACGGCGAGGCTTGATGCCAGTAAGCAGGGATTGCGCATGCTAGGAATCGGATTGGTTGAGGTTCGCAGAGAGAGCAATTCGACCACAGACCTCTACAGGATGGGATCGGATGGATGCGTAAATGTATGACTTTCCCCGTCTCCCCTGCCCGCGCCCCGATTCACGTACACAAAAGAGCTCCTCACCTGCGTGCAGGCGAGGAGCCTCTTGAATTCCCTAGCCGCCTAGAGGTTCGTGCCGACGCGGATCGCTCCTGCATCGGACAAGTCGAGGGGCAGGACGTTGGCGCCGGTGGGCAGGAGCCACTGGAAACTGGCTTCAACTCCAATCAGGCCGATATCGTCGGGGAGGTTCTGGATGAAGCTAGCTTCGCCATTGACGAGAGCGTGGGCACCCATGTTGCGGAAGTTAGCCAGGCTGATCAGCAGCTCGCAGTTGTTGATGCCTGGGATCGTGGTTCCCTGGCCCGCGGCTACGCCACCTCCACGGAAGAGGATGGCCGCGTTGAGCGGGTTACTACCACCGTTCTGCAGGGTGACGGTCCAATCCGCGTTCCCGATGAAGGGCTGGGAGTCGTAGCCGATGTCGCCGCCACAGCCGGTGCCGTAATTGAAAGCGCCGTGCATCTCGATAAGGATGTCCTCGCCAGCCACGAGGCCGAGGGGATTGTCATTGCCATCACCGGCGCTCGCTACGTATGCCATGATCCGGTTGCCGTTGCCATCGATGTAGATGTCAACGCCACGGGCACGACCACCAATCTCGCGCAGACCTTGGACGATTTGGCCAGTTGGTGTGCCATCCATGTTCATCTCAATCAGCCGAACGCCGCTGGCGTTCGGGTTTTGATTGTTGTCCCGGTCATCCACGTTCCACCAGACGGTGCCCCTGATTGGGTCGTAGGCGCAACCGCCCTTACCGTTATCGAAGTCGCTGAGAACTTCCAGGAACGACGGGGTCGCTGGCTGGTACACTGGCAAAGTGCCGAGGATACTCATCTCGAAATAGGTGGTTTGCGAGACATCCGGATCTGGAGAGGCGCCATCTCGATTGTCGGAGAGTACAAAGACCTGTCCGGTTGGTGTGTCGGCGATGGCGGTGCAGAGGATGTTGTTGCCTACGAACCCTAGAGGTAGCTTCAAACCGAAAGGCTTTGCTCCGGGAAAGAAGTCGTCGAACTTCTGGTTCTGCCAGTCATAGGACATGAGGGACTTGGCGCGACCGGCCCAGATTCGAGAGTCCGGATCGCCGACCTTGCGGTCCCATGCCATATCGGTGAGGCCGATGCCACTGCCACCGGCGGTGAATGGCTGCGTGATCGCAAAGACGAAATTGCCTTGCGCATCGAATTCGAAGTAGTGCTTCAGGTTGAGGCCGCCGCCTGGTCCATCCGAGACGACGTAATTGCCGTTGGGGAGTCGCGTGACGCCACGGATGTCGTTGAGCCCGGAGCCCGGGTCGCCAAAATCAGCCAGAAGCTCCGCGGTCAGGTTCGCCGCGCCAGGGGGGAGAAGCCCATCACCAGGAAGGGTGCTGCCGGCGTAGGGCCGCCCGATGCCGATCTGTGCGGTGGCACTAGCGGCTAGAAGGGTGGCGACGATGGAGGAAGTGATTCCGATCCGCATGAGATGATCTCCGGTGGGTATGAGAAAGAGAAGTGGGAGCGGCTGCCATGGTATTGGATCTTGGAGCCGGCTGCAGTCTTCCTGGGGCCTAAAGCCGCCGGACTGCCCATTCCTTCCTGGGGAAAATGCGTACGATCCCGATGCGATTGAGCCCGAGGCTTCCTGAGAATTCAGAGCTGCTCGAACTCAATCAGGTTCAAGATGTCCGGTAAGAGCTCCAGAGGGGTCTTCTTGAGGATCTTTCCAGCTCGGTAGTAGGCCAGCTCGATTGCGGTCTCCGGAATCATCAGCTCCGGGGATTGGCCAGCGAGAGTCGACCAGACGCCGAAGGGCTTTGGCTGCCCCTGGCTCAGTTGCAGCATCTGCACCCACTTCCCGGCTGCGTCCAGGGGGATGAGCACCACCGGGACCACCGCCTCGCTCGGGGCCAGGTAGTCTGCCGGCGGGACGAAACGGATTCGACAGCGGCGGGCAACGACCAGCTCAACCGGATCCTGGTCGGCGTATTGATCGAGCTCCTGCGTGACACGGCCGATCGCATCGCCCTGCAAGCTGATCCAAGCCTCCCGGCGTGGCGCCGCAGGCAGCACGAATTCTCCCGATGGGTCGCTCACCACCGTCCCGGACAACAACTGGGCCTTGGGCGTCTGTGCCAATTGGTTCATGACCTGGATGCGGATCCCGGGCAAGGGAGCCCCATCCGAGCTGGTCACTCGACCGCGGAATGGTTTTCGCAGGGCATCCGATGGCATATGCAGGGTCAGGTCGCTCGTACCGGCTCTCACCGCCCCGCTGGTCAGGGACACGAGAGACTCACGATCGAAGAATCGCAGGTGGTACTCCTTGTCGCGCAATCCACCGATGCGAAAGCTGCCATCCCCAGCGGTGCGCTGCCAATCGAGGGTATGACTGCCGACGCCCTCTGCGATCTGCTCCGCACTCCTATCTTCGCCAAGAAACATGACTCCCTCGGCCAGGGTCAGACCCATGTTTGCCAGCGGCTCCCCGTTCGCAGCGAACAGATGCCCACTGATACTCAGGGCTGGGCCCTGCATGACGATGGGCATCGGTACCTCAGCACCCATCTGTCGCCACTTCTCTTGATCAAAGTCATCGAGCTCGTAGGGCAGGTAACCCTTGGCAACCACATCGAGCCAACCCCGCTCAGGCCATGGAAAGTGCACCAGACCGTCCTCGTCGCTCAGCGCCGTGCGCATGCCGGCGACGGTGCCATCACCAAAGCTGACATTGGCGCCGACGATCACGCGCCCAGCCTCATCTTGCACCTGCCCGACGAATACGCTGCCGTCCTCGACAATCGCCTCGAGAACCATGAGTTCTTCCCCTCGTGACCAGCTCGCCGGCGGGAGGTAGCCCCGGAGATAACCCAGCTTGTGAAAGTAGATGCCCATTCCATCGATTCCCGGCGCCCAGTCGAGCTGAAAGCGTCCGCCTGGACCGCTCTTGCCCAGATCCATGCCCCGTGGAGCCGTGCCAATCAGACTGCGCGGAAAGCTGGTCAGTTCACCATCCACGCTCACCCGCACTCCCTCCAGCGCCTTGCCATCTTGGTCCTGCACGCGACCGGCGACCGTCACCCTTGGCGCGGCGATGATGAAACGCTCCTGCTCGAGGTCTTCGAGCATGACCGGGGCGCCGGCGATGGTCACCCATTCTCCAGCCACGACCAGGTCGCAGGCCTCACCAGGTAGGGGTACGGAGAAGCTGCCGTCCGATTCGCTCACAGTGAGGGGTTGCTCGCCATCCTCAGCACGAAAGATCCGGTAGGCAGGATTCTTGCCCCAGGCTGCAGCCGTCGCATAGACCTCGACTCCTGGGATCGGGCGACCGAGATGGTCGAAGACCATGCCACTGATCATCGCTCCTGGCTTTGCTTCCTTGGCAGCTTCGCCGGCGAGCAACTCGCGATCAGGATTCGCCTGCACTTCGGTCAGGCCCTCATCAGCTTCGAACCCGGCAGCTGAGGAGACCATCGCTCTCCCGTCTCCGGGCAGACTCCCTGCATCGGCGAAGAACAGGTCGTTGGCGAAGAAGATGCTGGCACCCAGTACGAGACTGGCGGCGATCCAGGTCCAAAGCTTGCCTTGAGAGCTCATGAGGAGGGCTATGCCGCCGACGGCGGACTTGGGAAGGGTTGCTGGAATCAGGGGTAGTACGCAGCGTCGACGCCAGTCCGCTCCATGCCGTCTCGCCAAGCTCTCCTGCAGCTGCTTCAAACCTCTGCTGAGTTGTGTTCTCACGGTAGAAGTAGGAAGGCTCCGCCTTCTCGCAATGTCCTCCACGGACAGCCCGTCGTAGTGCCGCCAGAGCAGCATGCTGCGATAGGGTTCGCTCAGGCCGGACACGGCACTCGAGACCAGGCGCTGCGCTTCGATCTCGGCAAGGAGCTCGTCACTAGGGCGCAGGGCTTCGGGTCTTGCCTTCGCCTCTTCCCGGGTCTGCCGCCGCTTATCACTGCGTGCCTGCCGCCGCGCAAAGTTCTTGGCGACCGTGAGAAACCAGGAGCGCGGGTTCTTGCTGGGAGGTTTGCGGAGAGCGGCGAGCCAGGTGTCCTGGATGATGTCCTCGCTGCGTGAGGGCCCGACCATTTCCAAGACGAGGCTCTCCAGCCAGCGCTTGTGCTGGAGGAGCTGCTGGATCGATGGTGCGTGGGGAGTGGGACTCATGCTGTCTGGGATTCCAGATCCCGTGGGTGGGGGGAGTGTCTCATGGAATC
>JAJFFD010000141.1 GCA_021776805.1 Planctomycetota bacterium | reverse complement strand
GTGCAGCCCGAAGCGCGCAGCAGCCGCGGCAGTTTGGCGACAGTGGTTGGATTGGAGGGAGCCGGTGGTCAGGAGCGTGTCGGCTTCGGCCTGCTGTGCGGCGGCGACGATGTACTCCATCTTGCGGCTCTTGTTGCCGCCAGTAGCCAGGCCCGTCTGATCGTCCCGCTTGATGAGCAGATGCACTCCGAGCTCATCGCTCAGATTGGGTAGGGCTTCGAGGGGAGTGGGCAGGTGGACCAACTCGACCTTCGGTTGCCCGGCGGTGAGCGAGGATTGCAGTTTGTTTTGGCCGGTACTCTGGCATCCAAGAGCGCCGATGCCCGCACTCAAACCACCGATCTGCAGAAAGCGACGTCGATGCATGGTTCGTCAGAATACCAGGGCCGCGCCTTTGGCATCGAAGCATTCCAGGGAACGCGCGCTTGCCTGTGAGTCCGGATACTTCGCGGCAAACAGACTCCAGACCATCGTATCGCTGATCTCGCCGGCAGGATTCCGGAAGCGATCCTTCAGGGTTGCCTCCAGAGCAAAGCCCAACTTCTCCGCGACCCGTACACTCGCCACATTCTCCGGTGAACAGTGGATCTCCAACCTCTCCACCTGGTTGATGGCAAAGCCCACCTTTACCATCGCTGCCACCGCTTCGCTGCAGTAGCCCTTGCCGGAATGGCGTACATCCATCCAATAGCCGATCTCCTGCGCGTCGGGGCCGGCACGTCCGAGCAACATGACCTCGCCGAGCAGCTGCGTCTCCTCCGCATCGAAGACCGCATAGCGATAGTTTTCGTCCCGATCGAACATCGCCCGGTTCTCTCGCAGGAATGCCACGGTCCCTTCGAGGCTGCGTGGTTCGTCCTTCATGAAGGGGATCCATGGGCGCAGATGAGCGTCCGACCGATCCAGGCAGGCGCGCAGGTTCTTGGCGTCTCTTGGTGACCAGCAGCGGAGCAGCAAGCGGTCGGTGGAGATGCGGTAGGCGGGGTTTGGAGCGGTTGCAGCCATCCTCGCCATCATGACATCTTTGCTTGGATAGCTGGACCGCTATCATGGCGGAGATGTCTTCGCCGCGCGTTCGTCCGACTTTCAGTCAGGCCTTGCCCGTAGAGCCCCAGGTGTTCTTGACGCAGCTGGCGGAGGCTATCGCCAATGTGGAAGGGCGTTGTCGCGGCCACATGTTGAGCGACGGCGCCATCCTCAAGATCCGTCGAGAAGAGCGCCGGGTGTGGAGCCCTGCCCTGCATTTGCATCTGGATCACGAAACCGGCAGCGAAGTCGTCGGCAGGTTTTCGCCGAGTTCGCCGGTGTGGACCGCTTTCATAGCCATCTACATCGGTCTCGCCTGCGTCGTGCTCGGCGCTGGCAGCTACGGCTATGCGCAGATGCTGGTGGAGGAGACCCCCTGGGCCTTCTTGGGAGTGCCCATCGCCTTCCTCTTGGGCGGATTGACCTACGGCGCCGCCTTCATCGGTCAAGGGCTCGGTGCGGAGGACATGCATGAGCTGCGCTCCTTTGTGGAGCGCGTTGCTGCAGCCTCGCCTGGCAGGGATTCGGAGTCCGGCTTGGGAGCAAATTCCTGAAAGCGACTTGCTAGATCCGAATTCAAGAGCAAGATCTGCCCTTCGCCCTTCCCCCCTGAGCCCAAGAAAGAAAGGACCTCGCATGGCCAGCGCCAAAGCCCGCCACATTCTCGTCGCCTCCAAGGATACCTGTCTCGATTTGAAGACGAAGATCGAGGCTGGCACCGACTTCGCCGAAATGGCCAAAGAGCACTCGACCTGCCCATCCGGAGCTACCGGCGGTGCCCTTGGCGAGTTCGGCCCTGGCCAGATGGTTCCAGAGTTCGACAAGGTGGTCTTCAACGAGGAAGTGGGCAAGGTGCACGGTCCGATCCAGACTCAGTTTGGGTTCCACCTGGTGGAGATCACCGAGCGGACCGACTAGCTGCGCTGCAGACCCATGGGGCGACGGATCCATGGGTTAATTGAGAGCGCTGCAACCTCTGCTCCCTGATCCGGGTATGCCCTTTCTCATGGGTAGCCCTCTAGCCAATGCCGACTCTCTGGATGATGCATCCGGAGATGATGCCTTCGGCAGGATGCTGGTTGCCATGCAATCCCGGCTGCGAGGCTTTCTGCGCAAGCTGGGTCCTTGCGATGTAGATGATCTTGCGCAGGAGACGATTGCGCGCGCCTGGCGTTCTCGCGCGAGCTTCGATGCGAGTCGCGGCAAGCCGGTGTCCTGGTTGCTTCGCATCGCTCTGCGGGTCTATCTGGATCAGCGTGGATCTAGCCAGCCGACGCAGGGATTGATTCCGGATCCCAGGGAGAAGTCTCCGGGACCCTTCGAGACCGCGGCAGCTCGCGATCGAATCCAAGAGCTCTTGGGCAAGTTGTCCGATCGGGAACGTGAGGTCCTATTGAAGTTCCATCGCAATGGTGAGTCCATCTCTGCGATCGCCAAGGCAATGGCCTTGCCCGAGGGGACGGTAAAGTCACACCTGCATCGAGCGCGGGCGAGGCTTTGGGATCTGGATGTAGGTGCAGATGAACGGGAGGACAGGTGATGACTGAGCCACTGCCGAGTTTCTTGAACGAAGTCTTCGATCGAGGGATCGATCCGATCGCGGATCCAAGGGTGCAAGCCTGGCTCGATGCTCATCCTGGTTCTTTGGAGAAGTTCGTCGGGCTGTGGGCGGATCTCGAGGGGTTAGCTGAGCTGTCTACTCGGCAGTCTGGACGGTTTTCTTCCCCGAGGAGGAGAGTGCTTCTGGCAGTGGGCGCTGCGGTCGCTTTGGTCGCGGTCCTGTTGCCCATTGCTGTCTGGGACTTTGGAGTTGCTCCGTCGCCACTGCCGAGGCCGAACATGGATCTGGATGCGGTTCGTCAGCAATCCTTGGTGACTGATATTCGCGGTGTTCGATCCTCGCTACGCCGGGAGCTTCGAGTCGGCGAGTTTACTCGGCGTTGCCAGGTCACTTACCGCAGGATCCAGGAGCCGAGTGCTCTAGTCCCGCATTGTTCTGTTGTCGTCATCGCTGAAGAGATCTTGATGCAATGATCACTCATCTTGTCACCCCTGTCTGCGCTCTCCTCCTTGCTGTCCAGCCGCTGGCTGGACAGGTCGACCGGTCGACCCCTGAGGAGGCTCTTGCGAAGATCTATGACCTGACCGACTTCATGGCGGTGGATCCGGGAGCAGCGGAAGCGGGTCCTGATTTGATCCTCAGCATCGAGGGTTTTGATCCTGGCGACCTAAATGGCTTGGACAGGGTGGGAGCTGGCACGGTGAGCCGCTTGATTCGGGTTTTCATCGAACCGCCCCTCCGTGCGGACGAACATGTCCTGGCGCTGGGGGACAGGATGCTGGCAGTCTTGGCGCGGCGTCATCAGCACGAGTGGATTGAGCGTCTGCTGGGATCTTCGCGCGGCGATGAGTCGCAGCTTCTCAGGGTCTCCTGCCGTCTGTATGAGATGCCGGAGAAGGTCTATCGACTGGAGGTCGCGCCAGCTATTGGTCAGGAACAGGTGAGCGAAGAGGAGGGCGCCGGAGTTGTTTTGGCGCCTGGTGCTGAGACTGAGGACTTTCTCTCTGCCTTGGCCAGGCATGAGGAGATTGAGGCCTCGGACCTGCCGGGCCTGAGCATCCGGCCACTGACCACCGGCTTGATTTCGCGCATCGACAAGACAGCTTACCTGCGCGAGTATGAGCTCGAGGAGAAGGGTTCTGTGCTCATCGCCGAACCCGTAGTCGATGTGGTTCGCGATGGCATCTCGATCAGTTTCTCGGCGATGAGTTTGGAAGGTGGGGTTATGGGTTTGTCCCTGGGTCTGGCGCTACTGGACTTGGAGAAGCCCATCGCGGATACGGAAGTGGTTCTCAGGGAAGGCCTGGCCCCGGTGAGAATCCAGTTGCCGCAGATCTCCATCCGTCGCCTGGAAGTTGCACTCGAATTGCAAGGTGATCACTTTGCAGTGCTCTCCGTTCCGCCCATGGGTGATGTCCGCAGCGTCGTGATCCTGCAGTTGGATGCAGAATAGAAGCGGCCGCGACCCAGGCCCATCGGGCACCGGATCGCGGCCTCTGAAGAACTAGGCTCCTTCGAGATCAGTTCAGGATTGCCTGCACTTCGCCGTGCACCGCTTCCAACTGCGCCATGAAGTCCGCGTTCTCAGCGATCGCCTTCACTTCTCGCATCAACTCCAGGAGTTCATCTCCAGTCTCTCCACCTTGGTAGACCAGACTTTCGCTCCAGTCGGTGTACTGGATTTCTGCGCCGAGCTTGAACTTGCCGAGGCCCTTCACCTTGAAGTCGACGCCCAGGCCCAACTTGGCTGCGTAGCTGGCACGGGCCTCGAACTTCACGGGGAAGGCCAGCAAGAGCTCTGCAAACTTGAGATCGTCGTCACCGGTCAGGATCTGGATGGCTTCCTGGCTGTAAGCCAGTAGATCTTCCAGCCGCAACTCAGCGGACACTTCACCAGCCACCGATCCCTCCGTTTCGAACACGGTCAGGCCAAGAGAGAGAGCCAGGGCCCGGTCGAGAGTGATCTTCACTGTGGTGCCACTCTCTTCCTCGTGGAAGCCGTTCGTGCCCACCTGCATCTTGGTGCTGAGCTCGATTACGCGCCCGCCGCTCACTTCGGCGCCGAGGCCGAACTTGGCTGCTGCCTTTACCTTGGTGGTGAAGCTGATCTTCTGCTCGAAGGCGATGGCATCCGATTCGCGCACGAATTCGGCCTGCAGGGCGAACTTGCGCTCGGCTTTCACAGAGGCGCTCAGCTCCACCTTGTTGACCTTGCCGCCGACGCTCACGTCACCGGCAACTGCGGAACGGATCTCGTAGCCGTGCACATGTTCGGTGATGAAGATGCGCTCTTCGGCGATGAATCCGATCACCTTGCCGATGATGCCGCGGGCTTGGTCTCCCAGGCGACGACGCTCGGCGCGCAGGTTGTCCATGACCCGCTGCCAGCGGCGGACCAAAGGAAGGTTGCGCCAGGGGAACCAACTGCGGACCTTGGAGCGGATCCAATCGATCGTCCGGCGGGCGTTTGCGATGCCACGGTCGATGATGGCCAGCTTGTCGTGCAGTAGCAGAGAGGCACCCTCGATTCTCGGGCCGACGCCCTGCAGGATGATCATGCTGCGGATGGCACGCGCGACTTCATGGGTGCTCTCGTAGCGCCACTTCGCGTCGTAGCCTGCTCCGGCACTCAGGCCGGCTCCGGCGACGCCGATGCCGACGCCCGCTGTTGCCGCCACGTCAGCACCGATGCCCATGTCATAGACCACGGCCCCGTCTCCATTGGCAGCACGCTGGATTCCAGCCTTGAAGGCGGCCTCGCCACCGGCGGTGATTCCCGGATAGACGGGAACCTCCAGGGCGCCGCTGATCTTGATCTCCAGGCTGTCGCCCTTCGAATTGAGGGCCAGCTCCATGGCGCTCTCCAGGTAGCCGGCCAGCATGAGCTCGCCGAACTCCTCGACCAGGATCTCTTCTGGCGGCATCGCGCCGCCGCTTGGTTCTTCATTGCTCGGCTTCTCGCTCAGGCGCAGGCCAGCGCTCAGTTCCGCACCAGCGGGGTAGAGGGTCGGCGCCATGCCCTGGACGAAGAGCTCGTCCCGGCCGCCGAACTGGGCCTCGGTCAGTAGGTAGAGGTAGACGCCGCTGTGATCAAAGGCGCCGGCTTGGGTGCCGGTGGCATTGCTGATCAGCAGGGTCGCGCCCTGCATCTCGCTGGCCTCGCGGCCATTGGCGAAGACCAGGTAGGCAGGGTGACCGGGCTGGCCGCCTTCGAGGCGTATGGCGGACATGCCACTTTCCAGCTGGGTCAGAGTCAGGCTCAGGCTGGCTTCCGTGCCCTGCTGCCACTCGGAGGGCTGGCCATAGGGCTGGCCCTGGTATTGGGTCTGGGCCAGAAGGCTGCTGCCCATGAGGACGCTCGCTGCCAGCCAATGATGGAACCGCGGGTGGGCGGCTCCGGAGATCGC
>JAJFFD010000015.1 GCA_021776805.1 Planctomycetota bacterium | reverse complement strand
TAGCATGCGCGGTGCCAGGGAACTACCAAGGAGACCCATGGCACGCCTACTCGCTATTGCCTTGCTATTGCTCACGTCTTGTGCCACGACTCGCTTCCTTGACGCGGCGGGGGACTTCGCGGAGGGCCCCACCAATGAGGTCTCTTCTGGCGCTTTTGCGGTTGCTGTAGTCATCATGATTCCCCTCTGCCTTGCATGGGACGTTGCAACGTTTCCCGCTCAGATTCTAGGCGGGTATCCGCCCTATGGGGATAGCGAGATGGAGCAGCCGGAAGAGGTCTCCTCGGAACCGGGGCAGACAGTTCTTATCAAACCAGAGACCGTCGGCTCAGCTACCTTCGATGGGGCGAAGAGAGGTGATGTCCTTGTCCGATTCAGTGCTGGAGTCTCGGTTGTGCTTATCGAAGAGAAGGAAGGTTTCGCACGGGTTCGCCTGCCTTCGGGCATTGCTGTGTGGGTGTCTTCCAACTCGATTCGACAGTGAGCTCCGTTACGCTGTTTCCCCCTTCTCGCTCCACAACGCCAGGTCGAGGCGGAGTGGTTGGTCGTGGTAGAGCTTGGGATGATCGACGCCTGAACCGTAGTACAGGTCTTCGACCGGCTGAGAGCCCTCAATCGATCAGTTCAGGATCCCCAAACTCCTGGCAAACCTCAGCAGCGTCTCCAACATGTAACCCATTCAGGATTTGTGCGGGCCTGCTGCGCTGCCACTTCTGAATCTGCTTGCTACGGCTACCATGGCCCCTCTCTCCGACGCCCGAAGATCGGGCATTGGGAAGTTGGGTTCACCTCTCTCGCTCAGGACGCCATGGACGAATCGATATTCGAAAGCATCGGTTCATACACTTTGCTTAGCAAACTCGGCTCTGGTGGACAGGGCACAGTCTGGCTGGCCGAGGATCAGCGGCTAGGAAGAAAGGTCGCGTTGAAGTTGCTGCATGCGGCGCACGGCCCCTTGTCTCAGGACAAGCTGGCCCGCTTTCGCAGGGAGGCCGAATTGGTCTCCAAGCTGGACCATCCCAACATCTGTTCGCTACTGGATGCAAGCGAAGCTGATGGCGTCGCCTGCCTAGCCTTTCGCTATGTGGAGGGGATGACCCTCGCCGAGTGGATCGCGCAAGCCGTTATCAATCGTGCAGGAAAGAAGGCGGACGACTCCGAGGCACAGTTCGATGCAATTAGCAGCGATCCGAGCAGCCGGGATGGAATCAAGCGTCTGGTGGCGCTCTTTGAAAAGTTGGCTCGCGCCTTGCACAAGGCTCACGAACATGGCTTGGTGCATCGCGATGTGAAGCCCGGCAATGTGATGATCACACCGGAGGCGGAGCCGGTACTGCTTGATTTTGGGCTAGCCCGCGACCAGTTCTCGTCGATGGACTCGTTGACGCACAGTGGTGACCTGGTGGGAACTCCCGCGTACATGTCGCCGGAGCAGCTGATGCCGCATACGGTACCTCTGGATCGTCGCACGGATGTTTACTCACTCGGCGCGACTCTCTATGAAGCGCTGACCCTGCATCGTCCGTTCAGTGCCACGACGCCGGCGGAGCTGTATCAACGGATCTTGCATTCCGATCCGGCATCTGCCATCAGCCTCAACCGGCAGATTCCTCGCGACCTTCTTGTGGTTCTGGAAACCGCGATGGAGAAGGATCGCAGCCGACGCTATGCGACCGCGGAGGGCTTCGCCGATGACCTCCGTCGATTCCTGCAATTCGAACCCATCCGAGCTCGCCCTATTGGTCGGCTGCTGCGGCTCAGGCGCTGGGGACAGCGGCATCCAGCGGCAACTGTGACTATCGCCGCGCTGGCTACTTTGCTCCTTGTCACCTTGGGGTTCCTTTGGGAGCAAGCAGACAAGACAGCGCTCGAGCGTGGACTCCGCGAGCAGGGAATTCGCACGGCAGCTTTGCTCGCTGCCCGCAGTGTCGCCATCGAGGTCGATTTGCGTTGGCGTATCCTCGAGTCAGCTGCAGCTAGTCCGGATCTCCACCAGGCTCTCGTTCAGAGTGGAAGGCTGGGATCGGCGGGGCGATTGCAGAAGTGGCTCGAGATGCATTACTCGAAAAACTCTGATGCAACCAAGGCGGTGAGTTGGTTCATCATGGGGCAGGATGGTACTCAGCTCGCGCGAGCCCCATTCAGCGGGCGTTCTGTGGGCGAGAATTGGTCCTTCCGCGACTACTTTCATGGGCAAGGCCGTGACCTGGAGCCGGCAGAGGCTGGAGATCTGAGGCCGATTCGTGAGGTGCACCGCTCGAACGTGTTCCGAAGCACGGTGACAGGGAATCTGATGGTGGCATTCTCGGTGCCAATTTGGGCGCTGCCCATTCGATCATTCCCGGTTTCTGGAGGCGGAGAGGTTGGGGTAAGCGAGGCGAGCGCATCTAAGACAGGCAATTCGATGCAGGTGGTGGGCGTGTTGGCCATGACCGTAGAACTCGGTCGTTTCGGGGTGCTGCAGATCGGGCTGCAACAAAACCAAGTTGCCGCCCTTGTCGATACGAGGCAGGATTGGTCTGGGCGACCGGGACTGTTCTTGCACCACGAACGGCTAGCTGAGTTGCGCCTGGAACAACGGCGTAAAAATGGGGGGGAGTTGCCAAGCTGGTATGCGCCCAAGTCGCGCATCGATCAGTTCGTCACCCTTCGTGAGGGCCGTCTCAAACAAGAGCGCCGACGGGTGAATATGCCCTGGGAGGAGCAGCTGCTGATGGTGGAGGAGCCCGGCCTCGAGACCCTCGATGCGGATTACCAGGATCCGATCAATCAGAGTTCTGAAGATCGGTGGCTCGCTGGGTTCGAGCCTGTGTTGATCAGCGGCCGTTCCGAGCCCATTAGTGATACCGGATGGATCGTAGTCGTCCAGGAAAGGCGAAGACCCTGAGTAGAGCGGCTGTGGTTCGCACAGGAATTGACTTTGGCGTCTACGCGCTCCCCTCTCGAAACTAGTTAGTCAGTACCAGTGGCACTGCATTCGAAGCGAAATCGATGCTGAAGGGGAACAAGTTGACGGCAAGGAATGCGTGCTGGAGTTCCGTGCCCACCAGGGATGCTGGTAGGCCTTCTTGACCTCGGCTTCCGGTGCCTCGAGGTAGAAGGTCTGGGCTCCATCCAGGGACAGGGAGACCCTGGTCCAGTCGATGCGAAGTGGTCTGGAGTCCCCGCTGATAATGCGGATACTGCCGCCGCGCCCCGGGTTGCCGATCGCAAAGTCAGGAATCCCGTCGTGATTCATGTCGCCGATGTGGGCCAGGCTCTTGCCAAAGTTGCTTGATCCATTGATCTCGAAGAGCAGGCTTCTGTCCTTGCCGGACCAAAGCTTGTAGGCGGAGCGTTGCTGCCCACCTGCGATGAAGTCGGGGTAGCCATCTCGATCAACATCACCTGCATGTGCCTCTGAATGGCCGAGCCTGTGTGGAGCCCACTTGTGCAGCGCAGCATGGCGTGCAGGGGAGGCGGAGTTTGGAGGGTCGCGAGGGCTGGAGCGGGAGTCGTGGCGGGATCAAGAAGGCTCGCAGTCACAGGCTGTCACTGCTCATCAGCTCCATGCTGAAATCAGCCACGTCCCAAGTACCTTTCGGTCGGACCTTGCAAGGTGCCGCTGGTCACCCCTGCGCTAGCAAGTCTCTTGGCCGTTGGGATTCAGTCGGCGGACTGCCCAGCGATCATGGCCTTCTTCCGCTTGCGCCCCCGTAGGGCGCGCTTGATCGGGTACCAGACAAAGCCGAAGAGTGCGGCGACGATGGCCACAACGATGGCTAGAAATGCGCCAATTGCGTACAGGCCTCCACCGGGTCCTATGTATGCGAGGGTCAAACCTGGCAGGATTCCATCCGAGAGTGCTGTGACAAGGTGAAACATGGGCGGCGGGTGTGGACTTGGGTTGGCTCAGCGCGTGCGGTTCTGCCAGTAGTCTTCGACGGGGCGGGGCAATCGCTGAACCTCTTGAACTAGTCCAATTATGCCCTCGCCGACGAGATTGCGATACTCCCAGACGACTTCTCCGGCGGCATCGACCTCGAAAGCCCGTCCGCGCATCGATTCGGTAATCAGTAGGTTCCCATTCGGAAGCCATTGATGCTTGCCCATCTTGGGCGAAAGGAAAGGGCTTTCCTTTGTTCCTTGGTAGGCCACGCGGAATTGGTTGTCCCTTGGGGATACGACGACGATCCGGCTCTGAATGCCTCCGTCTGGAGTGGCGACGATATTGTCAAAGACCGAAAATGTCTCGCCGTCGATGAAGTCAGGGTCGTGTTGGTGAATGACCTGTCCCGTCGAGAGATACTTGATGCTGAGGTCGGTGTGGTTGAACACAAAGACCGTATTGATATTACGGAGCGACACGATGACATCGCCGCTCTCAAAGAATCCCTCTTCCAGGTTTGATGGAAACGGTTCCGCATCGTTCAGATGCAAACGGTCATCCAGTCGTAGGCTATCGACTTCACTCGGGGCAGTTAGAGCGTGAGACCAGAGCTGGAGTAGGCCGGCTCGCCCATTCAGGTGGAGGATGTCGGCTATGGACCACTCATTGAGTATTTCTCCCTTATCGGGGGACACTTCCAAGATCGTGTACTCGTCATAGGGAGGTGCCCTGCCGGGGAATCTCGGGTCAGCCTGGGTGCGCCGTCGTTGGCCACAAACCCAAAGGTTACCCATGTCGTGGCGGTGCAATGAGTGGTGTGTCTTGTAGGGCAGTCGCCAAATCACTTTTCCACTCGGGTCGATACAGAGCATTCCGAGGTGTTCGAAATTGAACACCAAGTTGCCTTCATCAGTGGCGATACAACCGTGAATGTGCGTTCCCGGTTTGCCGCGTGGAAGGACTTCCGTTTCAAGGTGATGTGGATCTGGCCACATTTCGTGGAAGTCGATGCTCCAGCGGTGGAGGGGCTTGCCATCCATCGTGATGATGTCCGCGGATAGCTCTAGATCGGTCGCGATGCGGGTCACCAAATTGAGCCCGGGGAATGCGCGGTCAGGGCTTCCAAGAGGCGTGCTGTCGTTCTCAATCCGCCGATAGTACCAGGGGAGCTCAATGCCCGACTGAACCTTGAGTTCGTCGAATCCGGCCTTGGCGAGCTCAATGAACTTGTAGGGGAAGATCCGGTACACACCCACGGCGACGCCGTAACCGAAGACAGCGAACGCAATGGACAAAAAGAAACACAGCTTGGGGAGTCGGTTGGCCGTTCCCGATTTGCTCTTGATACTCATCTAGCGGTCGTAGGATGATCAATGAAGTCTAGCCTGGCGTCGAATCGCGAGTCAGGAATTCTAGGCTGAGATTGGATTGCAAGAAGGTCCAATGCCATGAGTCGATTGCCTCCGTGCGCAAGGTCTACTTCCGCGCCTTGGGCAGTAGACTTCGAAGGTGATTCCTCCGATGAGCCACAGGTGAGACCACTAGAATGACTGCATGGATCGGTGCTGGGCTCTTGGTAGCGGGATTCCTCATGCTGATCCGGCTCTTCAAACTTGTTGCGATCGGCGGAGAGGTCATTCACATTTCCCGTCGGGTTGTTGGCGTCATTCGCTCCGACACCAGCGACGAGGATAAGGAAGCGGAGCTGCAGGCCGTAACAAAGCGAGTTCTCGCTTTGTTGGTGATATTGCTGGTCGGTGGAGGAGTTGCTCTGCTTGCACCTGTCGGCGTCTTGTGGCTGCTCGACAGACTTGAATGGGTTGCCATGGATCCGGTCTTCGAGGTCTTGGTTTCGCCGGTCTTTATCGTCGTGACAAGCATCATCGGCCTTGGAGTTCTCTTCGTTCCGTTGCGAGGCAAGGTGGATAGTGACTATTCTCTGGCTGATCGATGTCTTCACCGCATCGCATTTGCTTCGACCACTGCCCAGATCGCGGTGGCCGACGTTGAAGATCGTATTTACGCCAAGTCCTTGGTCGACTGTCCTGTCGACCGCCCCGTCTTTGTTGCGGGCTTGCCGAGAGCTGGGACAACTCTTCTCCTCGAGTGTCTCAACGAGTTGCCTGAGTTTGGGACTCACTGCTATCGGGACATGCCGTTTGTGCTGACCCCCTGCTTTTGGAACAGCTTTTCGTCAATGTTCAAGCGAGTCGGGCAGAAGAAGAGTAGGGCTCACGGTGACGGCATGCTCATCGATTTTGATAGTCCGGAGGCACTGGAAGAAGTTGTCTGGGCAGCGTTTTGGCGACGGAACTATCAGAGTGACCGGATCGAAACATGGTCCGATGATGAGAATGAGGAGTTCTCCGACTTCTTTCGCAGTCACATCCGGAAGATTGTGTTGCTGCGGACTGCGAACCCAAACGAGGGACGGTACCTCTCGAAGAACAACCTCAACATCTCGCGTGTGGCGTATCTTCGGCGCTTGTTCCCCGACGCGACGATCATCATCCCCTTCCGGGATCCAATCCCGCACGCGGCCTCGCTCTTGGAGCAGCACCGCAATTTTCTTCAGATCCACTCCAAAGACGCCTTTGCCCGGAAGTACATGCAGGCAATCGGCCATTATGACTTCGGCGCGAATCTACGCCCAATAAACTTTGATGGATGGTTGAAGGACCGGCGCTCAACCACCACAGAATCGCTCACGTTTTGGCTGGAATACTGGATTGCTACCTACCAACATCTTCTTGCTCAGGATGCCGGGTTGCTGTTCTTGGCGTATTCCTCGTTGTGTTCGGAACCCGGCAACACGCTTAGAGACTTGGCCGGGTCGATCGGTAGTACCCACAAGCGAGAGCTCATCGCTAGCGGAGAGAGAATCCACATGGCCGAACCTCGAGAGGTGGACACTTCTGAAGTTGCAGCCCCACTGTTGACCGAAGCCAAGCGCATTTATCGAGATCTAATGCAGCGTAGCCGCAACTACGAAGATTCGGCTTGAGTGGCTGAAGGGTGCATAGGAATGGCGCCACGCCCAGGTATCTTCATGCATGGATTCCATGCAGCTATGAGTCGACAAGCCGTGTTGTTCGCTGCAGTTCTCGCACTTCTCTCCACTTCCATTTCGTACCAGTTCGGAACGGGGACTCAGGTCGAGCAGATTCCAATCATCCTGCATCAACTCGATGCTTCGTACCTTTCCAATGACTTCTATGTCTCCTCCACCACGGAGTTCGGGCCGAGATTCTACTTCGCATGGCTGCTTGGCAACATCTGCCGTCTCACCTCGTTGCCTTGGGCCTACTATGGACTGACATTCCTAACCGACTTTGCACTCGTCCTGGTGACTTTCTGGGCTGCAACGCGAATCATCGGCAGCGGGAGGCTTGGCGCAGCCTTTTCCGCGATGCTCGTTCTCGGGGTTTCGGCATTCCACCTGGGTGACGCTACGCAGATTCGCTATGAGGTCTTTCAGCCGGCCAGTCTCGCTCTCCCTGGGGCGATGTGGGCAGTCGGCCTAGGATTGGTAGGGCGCCCGATCCAAGCTGCGGTCGTGTCCTCCGTCGTGAGCCTGGCACATCCCATCTACGGAGTCCATTCAGGCAGCTTGGCAATCGGGACCGCGTTCTTGGCCGTGTTCTTTCGCGTCCGAGGTCAGGGTCTGTCCGGGTTGGACTTGCCTGCCATTCGCCGCGCGGTGATCGCATCGCTCATATTCGGCATAGCTATTCTGGCTCTATGGTGGTGGCCGTTCCGAGAAGTCAACAAGGGCGTGGTGACCTCCGGGTCAGAGATCGCAATCCTGGGTCGATTTCGGTCTCCTCATCACTACCTGCCAACACACTTCAGATGGACCGACTACGTATCGACAGCTTTCTTCGTTCTCGCCACAGCACTCGCCTACAATCGATGGTCGAAGCAGGGCGACCGGCCCAATCCCAGGCTCCTGTTGGTGCCGATGACCGGTGTCGCCTTGGGCTGCGTTCTCGGCGGTATTCTCACCGAAACCTGGCCGATCCCCAGTGTCTTTACAGTTCAGCCTTTTCGGCTTCTCTCGACCTTGAAATGGCTGGGTTTTCTGCTGATCGGATGGCAACTAGCGAAGCTCTGGCAGCGTCCGCATGATCTTCTGTCGAGGTCTCTGGCTGGCCTGAGCCTTCTTTCGGGCGGTGTCACTCAGCCGCTGGTCACCTCGGCAGCGCTCGTCACTCTTCGGTTGCGGGGCCGCCTGACGAGCATCCTTCCTGAGCGAGCGCTCATCATTCTGGCCGGAGGAATGACCGGCGCGATATGGTTCGTGGCCGGTTCGCTATCCGAAGGCATCTACCTGACGGCCGCGGTCGGGCTGATCGTTGCCCTTTCACGACTGCCTCGCTCGGTCCGTATAGCGTCCTCCATACCCCCTTTGGCGATCGGGTTGGCACTGGTCCTGAATACTGGAGATCGTCCAGTGGTCCCCCTGACGCCCTTGGTGCCCAAGTTCGACTACTCCGATCTTCGAACGCCGTCAGCCGAGATCGCACGAGAGGCCGCTGCTCGCACACCGACTGACGCCATGTTCGTGGCACCGCCGACTCTCAGCTTGTTGCGCACCATAGGCCGGCGCGCAATGGTGGTTGGCCACAAATCGATTCCATTTCAAAACTGGGCCATGAGAGAGTGGCGAGAGAGGATTCGCGAGGTGTATGGCGAGGTCGAGGGAGGGGGGGCCACGGCGCTCGATGCCATGGAACGAAGCTACCGGGCGATAGGCGATGCTCACCTGGACCGGCTGTCGAGAAAGTACGGCGCCACACATGCGGTTCTATACGCCGAAACAACCACCGCGTATCCTGAACTCTACGCCGACGAGACGTATCGCATCGTCCAGCTAGATCGATGAGAGCAGAACACTCACCTTACGCCGGCGATGATTTGGACCTATTTACGGGGATGACAGTCTCGGTGAAGTTTCGCCGCCGGAATCTCGAGAATTGGCCAACACAGGCCCAGGGCTCCAGCCACCATGGTGCCGAGGCCTCGTGGTCATCTCCCGCCGTTCATTGCGGGTCATTCGAACCAGATCTTCGAGGACCTTCATCCGCCATCGAGCACCGGGTACACTCTTTTTGCCCCCTCCTGTCGCGAAGATCGATGCCACTGATATTCCACGGCAGGTCGCAGATCCCAACTCGCCCGTGAATCCCTCTCGCCGAGATCCAGTCGTAGAATTGGTGATCCCCGTCTTGAACGAGGCTCACGTCCTGGAGCGGAGCGTCTCGAGTATTCGGAATCATCTTCAGGAACGATTCCCCTTTCCGGCTAGTCTCCTCATCGCTGACAATGGGTCGACCGACGGCACGGGGGAAGTAGCTGATGAGTTAGCCGCCCGCTGGTCAGACGTGAACGTCTTGAAGATCAGCCTTCCCGGACGGGGGCGTGCACTCCGCGAGGCCTGGACCAAGAGCGACGCGGACATAGTTGCGTACACGGATGTTGACATCTCGACCGACCTGAAAGCACTGGAGCCCTTGTGCCGGGGGATTTGGGAGGAGGGCTTCGATCTCGGCACGGGATCGCGGTTGATGAAGGCGTCAGAGGTAACTAGAGGGTTCAAGCGCGACACGATTTCGCGTCTGTACAATTTGCTCGTCAAGGCCGTGCTTTTCACCAGATTCAGCGATGCTCAATGTGGCTTCAAGGCAGTCTCCCGCCGGGTTGCCGACGAGGTAGTGCCATTGATCGCCGACGACGCGTGGTTCTTCGACACCGAACTCTTGGCAGTGTCTGAGAAGCTCGGATATCGCATAAAGGATGAACCCGTTCGATGGATCGATGACGAAGACAGTCGCGTGAGGATTCTCAAGACCGCTTGGGAAGACATCAAGGGTGTCTTGAGAGTTCGCCGATATCTCTGGACCAATGAGTTTCGCGCACGGCGCCGTAAGGTCCGCGCGCGTGCACGAACGAATGAAGCAGGTGGAAGTTGCGCCGAGTCTTTCTGACGGGGGCTACTGGTTATGTCGGGAAGCGGTTCGTGGCCGACTGGGACGCGTCCCGGTTCGGCGAACTGACCTGTCTCGTACGTGGTGAAGGCCCGAGCAGCAAAGGCGTCATCTCGGTAGTCGGTGATCTCGCGAACCCATCTTCTTATGCCGATGCTCTCGCCGGCAACGACACCGTAATTCATATGGCTGCCGTGACAGGCAAGGCGCGCCAGCGCGACTATGCGTCCGTTAATGTCGAGGGCACAGGAGCACTGGTCGCCGCAGCAGAAAGCTGCGGGGTTCGTAGGTTCTTGTTCGTTTCGTCGATCGCTGCGGGGTTCGCCAATCAGCGCTACTATCACTACGCTCGCTCGAAGGTCGATGCCGAGGCCTTCGTCCGCGGGAGTTCCTTAGACTGGCTGATCATTCGGCCGACCATGATTCTAGGAGCTGGAGCACCGGTCCTCAAAGCACTTGCCAAACTGGCAGGACTGCCCATCGTGCCTGTCTTCGGCAATGGTCAAGCCATGGTGGAGCCCATTGCGGTGCAGGACGTCGTGCGAGGGCTGTTCAAGGCACTCGAGTTGGATGAATTCAACCGGAAGAGCTGGGATCTGGGCGGCCCAGAACGCCTCACTATCGAGGAGTTGATGCTACGGCTACGCCGGGTATGCCATGGCAAGTCTGCGCGCGTATTGCACTTGCCTGCCGGCCTCATCGCACCACCGCTCGCACTCGCGGAGAAGGTGATGCTCCCCTTCTTGCCCTTCACGGCGGGACAGATGGAATCGTTCATGCAGGACAGCGTATGCAGGGAGAACCCCCTTCTCAGCTCATTGTTGCAGGACGCGATCGGGCTGGACGCCATGCTGGAGAGCGACGCGGGTGTCTGACCAGGAGGCGCAATGGCGTCGCGAATGCGATGTATTCGCTCGCTACCTCACCGGAGAGCCAGCGCCACCGAACGCTCTGCGCCACTACGTTCGCTGGCATCAAGCACCTGAACTACACGCCCCCTCTGCGGCTCGCGGCACAGGGTTCGATCGATTGCTTGTGGCAGTAGGCCGATCGAGCTGGCCGGGCCTGCGTCTCGCTGATGCGTACTCGGGTCGACTCCTGCGCACCGGCCTGCTGCGTCGAAAGCTGATCCTCGTTTTGTCGCTTCTGGAATCCACCGCTCCCACCTCGGGATTGATCGATCAGGTCGGCTCCAGGACAAAGTTTGGGTTCTGGGCCGGGATGGTCATTCGAGCGGGCTGGTCGGGTTGCGTGTTCGTAGTCTCGATCGGAGTGCTTCTGCCGCTTCATGTGGTGTGCAGCATCGCGGATCGCCCTGTCGAGGAGGAATTGCGGTGAGCAAGGGAGAAGTGACTGTCATCGGTTCAGGCGCGAGCAGCGTCCATTTTGCTCGCACGGCGCTAGAGAACGGTTGGTCAGTTGTCATGCTGGACGTCGGGCGACGCAAACCCGCAGCCGTGCTGCCGGACGCGGATCTGAACGGGCTAAAAACAGGCCTCGAAGACCCGGCGCGCTACTTCCTCGGGGAGGACTACGGCTCGTTGATCCTGCCCTCCGACCAGGATGAGTACTATGGTTTTCCACCGAACAAGGCCTACATATTTGACGGTATCGACGATCCGCCACCCCGGGCAACGGGCTTCAAGCCGCTGATCTCGTTTGCGGAGGGCGGTTTGGCAGAAGCCTGGACCGGTGGAAGCTACCCCTTCCACGATGGCGAACTGGAAGGCTGGCCTATCTGTTTTGATGACCTGTCTCCCGCCTACGACCGTGTCGCCCAACGTATTGGGATCACTGGCGAGGACGACGATCTTGGGAAGTTCTATCCGCGACACGCGGGGCTCATGCCTCCTCTCGAGCTGGATGCGCATGCCCGGCTACTTCTCGATCGCTACTCGCGGAAGCGAGAGCTGTTGAACAAACGATTTGGCTGCTACCTCGGGCACGCGCGGCTGGCTGTGCTCAGCCGGGCACACGCAGGTCGACCAGCCTGCGACTATCTAGGCCGTTGCCTCTGGGGCTGCCCCCGAGGATCCCTCTGGGTTCCGTCGATCGGCCTCGAGGAGCTACGCGCACAACCCGGATTCACCTACGTCCCCGGTGTTACCGTCCGGCACTTCGAAGTTGACGATGGTGGGCGGGTGCATCGTATCGTCGCGGTCGAAACATCGAGTGGACAGGAGCGATCATTTCCTGTGGAGAGACTGGCGCTGGGCGCAGGAGCATTGATGTCCGCTCACATTCTTCTGGCGTCCTGGCTGCGTGCCGGAAAGGCGACTCCAGTGCTCGACGGGCTGATGGACAACCGGCAGGTGCTTATGCCCTTTGTAAACCTGGGTATGGTCGCCAGCCAGTTCGAAGCCAAGAGCTACCAGTATCACCAGCTGGCGTTCGGGCTCGAGGGCGATACACCTTTCGACTACGTCCATGGTCTCGTGACCACGCTAAAGACCGCACTGATCCATCCGCTGGTTCAGAGCCTTCCCTTTGATCTCTTGACCTCGCTGCGGACCTTCCGAGACCTGCACGCCGCACTGGGCCTCCTCAACGTCAACTTCCCCGATACTCGTCGTCCCAACAACACACTCAGTATGGAAAAGTTGGATGACGGAGGCCCGCCTCGGCTCGTGGTCCGCTACCAACCCGAACCCCAGGAGCCGAAAAGAATCGAGCGCGTCGTCCGGAACTTTCGACGTATCCTCCGTGCACTGGGATGTCTGGCCCCGAAGAAAATGACGCACCTGCGGCCGATGGGGGCGAGCGTTCACTATGCCGGCGCAGTGCCGATGGTGGAAACCGGGGGAGAACGGACAAGCACGCCTACTGGTCGAGCGCGCGCATTCGAGAACCTGTGGCTCATCGACGGGCTCACCTTCCCATCTTTGCCTGCGAAGAATCTCACGTTTACGCTGATGGCCAACGCCACGCGAATCGCGGACCTTGAGTTCGATTAGCCCAGTGCATTCAGGTCAAGTTGAGTGTGACCTGGGAGGCTGGATGGGCGGATCCTGAGAACTACGCGGCCATGGGGCAGGCCCCTCTAGGCAGATCCGGCACACGCTCTGGCCACCTTCCTCGATCTGGGCACTGTGCGCGCTTGCAGAAGCTCGTCGAATGACCGTTCCTAACAGTGCCCTGGATGCCCGGAAGTCTGCTCGTGAGCGTGCCATGCATCCCGGGTCGGGTATGCTCCCTGCCACATGGGAGATGAATCGCCGCTCCTGGAACGACTTCGAAGCGGAGAGCCGGCCGCTTTCGAGGAGCTTGTGCGATCCCACGGTGGGGAGATGCGGGGAGTTGCTCTGCGAATCCTCATGGACCAGGCCGATGCTGACGACGCGGTTCAGGATGCGTTCTTGTCTGCATTCCGAACGCTTGACAGTTTCAGGGGACGGTCGGAACTCGGCACCTGGCTGCATCGCATCGTCATCAACGTTTCCTTGATGAAGCTGCGGGCCAAAGGGCGAAGCAAAGAGAATGATCTCGGAGAACTCCTGCCGGTATTCGCGGAGTCAGGGGCCTTCGCCCATCTCCAGTCCGGCTGGCAGGAAGCGGCTGATGAACCCGCGATACGGCGCGAGCTCCTCCAACAGGTGCATGCGCTCATCGACCAGCTTCCAGAGAATTACCGAGTCCCGCTCTTGTTGCGGGACATCGAGAGGCTATCTAACCAGGAGATCGCTGAGGAACTGAGCCTGTCGGTCAACACCGTTAGAATCAGAACCCATCGAGCACGTCAAGCTCTACGATCACTACTCGAACCGCACATCGCGGGGATGCTATGACACACGAGGACTTCAAGAAACTCGTTCACGAGTACTTGCGCGGCCTGCTGACGGACGACCAGCGCAGAGAACTCGAGCAGCACGCCGCAGAGTGCCCGAGCTGCGAGAAAATGATGTCTGCCTGCCAGGAGCTCACATGCCGGGAGTTCGTCGATTTCTTGCACGCCTACATCGACATGGAGCTGCCGGCCAAGCGTGCCACGGTCTTCGACCGTCACCTCGCGGTCTGTCCGGACTGTGAGAGCTACGTAGATAGCTATCGCAGGACGATGAGTCTCAGCACCGAAGCGATGAAGACCCTCGGCAAGCGTGAGATTCCCGAGGATCTCGTCCGCGCGATTCTCGACGCCCGCAAACCCAGCTAGCGGTTTCCGTGTAACACCTCAGAGGATCCGGCATCCAAGAACCGGTATTTCACCGGCAACAGGAGAATCCAAGGTGCAACTCACAAAGCGTCGTCTGGGAGGGCTTTCTGCAGTTCTCGTTATAGTCATCGTGCTCGTGTCCATGACGGGCAAGGGATCCAATTTGAACGAGGCCGGGCAAGACGCCCATGAACTGGTTCAATTCACCACCGAGGGCGAGCTGATCCGTCCCGAGGGTTATCGAGAATGGGTCTACATCGGCACACCCTTGACCCCCAATGACATGAACAACGGCCACGCACCGTTCCCTGAATTCCATAACGTCTACATCGATCCTGGCTCCTGGGATCACTATGAGCGCACAGGCGATTTCCGCGAGGGAACGCTCCTGGTGAAGGAGCTGGTCAGCGTCGGTTCCAAGCAGGCGGTGAGCGGAAGTGGCTACTTCATGGGCGAGTTCATCGGTCTCGAGGTCGCCATCAAGAGCCAGCAGCGCTATCCCGATGAGCCCGGGTACTGGGCCTACTTCAGTTTCGGACACGAGTACCCGCTCGCCGACAGCGCCAAGGTCTTTCCGTCTCAGGCCTGCAATGCCTGCCACGAACGCGCGGCAGCGGACGACTTCGTCTTCACCCAGTATTACCCGGTGTTGCGTGCGGGCAAAGCCTCGGCGAAGGGCGAGCCTATCGACGCGGGTCTCAAGTCTCACGATGGAGCAACTTGTCAGCAGTGCCAGGATAGCCTGAGCGGATTCGCAGAGACCGAGGGTAAGGCGAGGGAATCCAGCTCGGAAACCCCGAGCGGTTCTCCAGGAGGAATTCCAATCGACAAGAAGGCCCTGTTCAGCTTTCTAACCGACGGCGAGTACAAATCGTTCCCCGCCAAGGAATCAGCAATGCATCCTTCGGCAGGCCCGCATTCGATCACCGGTAGCTTCGGCCTGCCGGTGCGGACCTACCTGAATCCCAGGATGCACGAGTCTCTCGAGGCCGGGAACCAAACCCACCCCGAAGGCGCAGGCATCGTCAAGGAGATGTTTAGTCAGCAGGGCGAGCTGCAGGGCTGGGCTGTCTCCGTCAAGACCCAGAGCGAGAGCGAGGGCGGCAGGGGCTGGTTCTGGTACGAGGTCACCAGCACCACCGACTCCAACGCACTTGTGGCCAACGGCAACGGCGTGGCGATGTGTTTCAGCTGTCACTCCATCGGCAATGACTTCGTTCTGTCCGCTTACCCGCTCAAGTAGCGCCGGGACCTGCTACCTGCATCGCAGGACCTCCCTGGATGGATAAGGGAGCGTCTGCTGGTCTATCCGAAATCTGCTTCCGAATCGGCTATCTGCCGACCACATCCGGTCATCCCCTTTCGTCGTGCCGGCTGCCCGTTACGCTTCCCGCATGCGAAGCCATATTCAGCGACTTCTACTCATCGCGACCCTCGCCGTCTGCGCTATCCCCAGCGGCGGCTGCGCGACCATCGTCGGTACCCCCCTCAGCCCGATTACCGGTGGCGTCGACTTGACTCGCCAGTACCTCAGCCCGCAGGAACTAGGTGGTCGCGGCGCGCCCTGGGCGACGCCCTTCGTGTTCATCGGCGGGATGATCGCCGGGCCATTCGTCGCGCTCTACAACGGCGTAAACCACGATATCTCGATTTTCAAGAACTGGGGCAAGTACTGGCGGGACTTCCAAGACGTCTTCAAGCCATTCGAGATGGCCAACAAGATCTCGCAGTGAGTTCGGAGCAGGCGCCTTCGCATCGATCGAATTGCCCCGGGCGCAAAGCAGCCACCCCGCTGAGACCCGGGCCCGCAGGTGGAGGTAGAGACGCTGGGCCGAATCGAAGCCTGTGAATACGGGGGCGCTCCGCGGCGCCCTCCAAGCCGTTCGGGCTCGACGCTCTCAGCGCTTTCCGGCTCCGCGCCGATGAATCTGTCCCGCTCGCGGTCCTGGACGGCGCCTCGGGCACAGATTCGTTGACTTCCTTGCAAGAAGCGATCTCCTGTCATCGTTGGAAAGCCCGCCGGGCACTCCGATATTGTCAACAAACACGAGACCCGGCCTTCTCCATCCTCTCCCGGGCATACCGAGCGAACCATGAACGAATACGTCAGTGCAGTCCTTGACTCCGTCATCTCGAAGAACCCGGCCGAGCCGGAGTTCCATCAAGCTGTCCGTGAGGTTGTGGAATCCCTTGATCCGGTCTTCAAAAGCCATCCGGAATACGTCGAGGCGCGGATTCTCGATCGAATCGTGGAGCCCGAGCGCGTCATCATGTTCCGCATCCCCTGGGTCGATGACCACGGGACAGTCCAGGTGAACCGAGGCTTCCGCATCGAGATGAATAGCGCGATCGGCCCCTACAAGGGTGGTGTGCGCTTTCACCCCTCCGTCAACCTGTCGATCCTCAAGTTTCTGGCCTTCGAGCAGGTCTTCAAGAACTCCCTGACGACCATGCCCCTCGGCGGCGGCAAGGGCGGTTCAGATTTCGAGCCCAAAGGAAAGAGCGACGGCGAAGTCATGCGCTTCTGCCAGAGCTTCATGTCGGAACTGTACCGGCACATCGGCGCAAACACGGACGTGCCTGCCGGCGACATCGGAGTCGGCGGGCGTGAGATCGGCTACTTGTTCGGCCAGTACAAGAGGTTGGCGAACGAGTTCACTGGAGTCTTGACAGGCAAAGGGACCAACTGGGGTGGTTCCCTCGTGCGACCGGAGGCCACCGGCTATGGCGCGGTCTACTTCGCGAAGGAGATGATGAACACGCGGGATAAGTCGCTCGACGGTCAGATCTGTCTCGTCTCTGGCTCGGGCAACGTTGCGCAATACGCGGTGGACAAACTGATCCAGTTCGGTGCCCGCGTAGTCACGATGTCGGATTCAAGCGGGTACATCTACGACGAAGCCGGTATCGACCGGGAGAAGCTCGACTACGTAATGGACCTCAAGAACGCTCGGCGTGGACGAATCAGCGAGTACGCGGAAAACTATTCGTCGGCGGAGTACACAGCCGTCGACGATTCAGCCGGTTTCAACGCTATTTGGAAACACAAGGCCGATTGCGCCTTCCCCTGTGCGACACAAAACGAGATCAATGCCACCGACGCGCGCAACCTGCTCGACGGCGGAGTCTTCGTTGTGTCCGAGGGTGCGAACATGCCAACCACTGGCGAAGGTGTTCAGCTGTTCCTGGATGCCGAGATTCTGTACGGCCCCGGCAAGGCGGCCAACGCCGGCGGTGTCGCGGTATCTGGACTCGAAATGGCACAGAACAGCATGCGCTACTCCTGGACGCACGAGGAGGTCGACAAGCGGCTCCAAGTCATCATGTCGCAGGTGCACGAGGCCTGTATCGCGGCCGCCGAACGTTTTGGGACGCCAGGCAACTACGTCAATGGCGCGAACATCGCTGGCTTCCTGAAAATCGCAGACTCAATGCTCGATCAGGGCATCGTCTGAAGCCGGATGGGGACTGCTTTGCTCCGTGCTCACCGAGGAACGTCTGGTGGGCACGGCCTCGAGGCGGTTCAATGAGGCGGTGACGATCAAATCGGGTGAGTTCTGGGATGCTGCGTCGAAAGCGCACCTCCGCAGTTTCAAGGATCTCGTGCAGGACCGCGTCCAGCGTATCCTCCTGGTCTCGAGCCTCTATGACTCGTTCATCCTCTCTGAGGAAGGACAGCTCCAGGACACGCTTCTTGGTCAATTCCACGATCTAAACCTGAGTCAGGTCCCAGATCTCACCCGGGTGTCGGAGGGGGCGGAGGCCATCGAGAGATTGCAGCGGCCCGGCGAATTCGACCTGGTGATCTCCAGCGTCAGGGCGGGCACGATCAATGCGGTCGAGCTGACCCGACAGCTACGCGAAATCGGCATCTACGTGCCGGTTCTGGTGCTTGCATACTCCAATCGGGAGCTGACAGACTTCATGGTCAAGCACGACACGTCGGTGCTGGACGGGATGTTCCTTTGGCAGGGCGACGCACGCATCCTGATGGCGATGGTCAAGTACGTCGAGGACCGTCAAAACGTCGCGCACGACACGGGTAACTTTGGCGTGCCCGCGATCATCGTCGTCGAGGACAACGTTCGATACTATTCCTCGTTCCTGCCCGTGATCTTCACCGAGATCCTGCAGCACATGCAGCGACTCTTGTCCGAAGACCTCAACATGGAGCAGCGGATGCTGCGCATGCGTGCGCGGCCAAAGGTCCTGCTCTGCCGAAGCTATGAGGAAGCTTGGTCGTTCTTCACGCGCTTCGAACAACATATTTTAGGTGTCATCTCCGATATCGAGTTCCCACACGACGGTAGGCTCAATCGGACGGCGGGCCTCGAACTGACTTCGCGGATCCACGAGGCCCACCCGGACCTGCGCATCGTCTTGCAGTCGAGCCTGCCCGAGAACCGGGCACTCGCCGAGGTCGTCGGTGGTTCGTTTCTACTCAAGGGCTCGCCCTTATTGCTTACCCAGTTGCGCAGGATACTGCGCGAACGGTTCGGATTCGGTGACTTCATCTTTCGCCTGCCGGACCATACCGAAGTTGACCGCGCCCACGATCTCAAGTCACTGATCGAGAAGTTGCGGACGATCCCGATAGCTAGCCTCGTCTATCACGCGGAGCGCAACCATTTCTCTAACTGGCTCAAGGCGCGCACGGAGTTCGCGTTGGGCGAGGAACTGAGACCACAGAAGGTCGACGCTTTCGACAACCCCGAACTCTTGCGCGAACACCTCCTGAAGACCATTCGAACCTATAGAGACGAGCGCGATCGCGCCGTGGTTGCGGACTTCAACCCATTTCACGCCGAACTCCGAACTGCAGTCTCACGCATCGGCAGTGGTTCGCTCGGTGGTAAGGCGCGGGGGATCGCGTTCGCCAGCCGTGTCCTACAGCGAGTCCACCTGCAGAAGGACTTCCCTGACGTGGACGTGTTCGTTCCGACTTCGATCGTGCTCGCAACGAGCGTGTTCGACGAATTCGTGGATCAATCCGGCCTCCGCGACTTCGCGATCGCCAGTGAGTCGGATGAGGAGATTCTCGCACAGTTCCTCAGTGAGCCGTTTCCCGAGGCAGCGGTCGAGGACTTGCGCGCCTTCCTCCTGAAGATCCACTACCCGCTTGCGGTTCGCTCCTCGAGTTTGCTCGAAGACTCCTTCGCCCAGCCCTTCGCGGGGGTCTACCAGACCAAGATGGTTGCGAACAACGAACCCCTCATCGAAGATCGGCTGACAGCCCTGCTGAACGCAGTCAAACGTGTCTACGCGTCGACCTTTACGATGCAGGCCAAGTCCTACATCGACTTGACTGCCTATCGCGTGGAGGAGGAGAAGATGGCCGTGCTCATCCAGAGGCTCGTAGGCAGGCATCACGGGGACCATTTTTATCCGGACTTCGCCGGCGTGGCACGGTCACACAATTTCTATCCACAACCGCCGGCCGAGTGCGAGGACGGTGTGGTCGCAGTTGCCTTGGGACTCGGTCGGACTGTCGTAGACGGTGGGCCATGCGTCCGGTTCTCGCCCAAGTACCCTGGCCACGTCATCGCCGGATCGACGGTGGAGGAGGTCCTGAACAATGCCCAGCGGGAGTTCTTTGCTCTCGCTTTGAAGAGGGGCGCCGATGAGAGGGGCGAGCCCGTCGGAGTGCGCCGATGCGGTCTCGACGTGGCCGAACGAGATGGGGTGTTGGCCTGGGTGGGTTCGACCTATCTATCTGAAGACCACCGGGTCGTCGACGGCATTTCTCGGGATGGGGCTCGTATCGTGAGCTTCGCCAACGTCCTGAAGCCCAGCGGATTTCCCCTGGCTGAGATCGCGGGCGCTCTCCTCGAGCACTGCTCTCGCGGGACCAGCGGCCCGATCGAGATCGAGTTCGCGGGCAACCTCGGGACGGACGGCGAACGGCCCGAGCTCGGTTTCCTGCAGCTGCGGCCACTTGCGCTGTCGTCCGAGAGCGAGGAAGTGGAAATCGGGTCGGTGCTCGATGATGCGCTGATGTGCCGCAGCTCAACGGTGCTAGGCAACGGTCGGATCTCGGATATTCAGGACGTGATACTCGTCGACATCCATTTGTTTGAGCGTCAGGAGAGTGCCGAGGTTGCGCGGATCGTCGGTTCCATGAACTCGAAACTGCAGAAGAGCGGCCGTCCCTATGTCCTCGTCGGTGTCGGACGCTGGGGATCGAGCGACCCGCATCTCGGCATCCCTGTGCGCTGGAATCAGATCGGGGGCGCGCGAGTCGTCGTCGAGGCGGGGTTCAAAGACTTTCGCGTCACGCCATCGCAGGGCACTCACTTCTTCCAGAACCTAACGTCATGTAATGTCGGGTTCTTCACGGTCAATCCCGACACGGGCGATGGCTTCGTCGATTGGAAGTGGCTAGGCGAGCAGGAGGCGGAGCGCGAGGAGGGGCCGGTTCGTCTCATCCACCTCTCGGCACCGCTTGAAGTGAAGATGAGCGGTCGCACGGGGCAGGGCGTGATCATCAAGCCCACCTCGCTTCGCCGAGGATCTAAGTAGTGGCGAGAGGGAGAGAGTCTTGAATCGGCTCTCCACCCTACTTCTTTCTGCGCCCGGCACGAATCACCGGCTCCTGCTTGACCACGTGGCTGCCACCAGCGATTGCAAAGACACGTTCTCCTCGTCCTAGCAAGTCGATGATGACTCTGGCTGCATGGCGGTCACGAACTTCATTGGCGAGGTTTGCCAATTTGCCGAGCCTGCTTGGGTTCGCGCTTGGGTCGGCGGAGTTCTTAGGCATGATTCGCCAAGGCCCTATTTCTCTGAATCTGTCATCCCACAGACTGTCGACTGCGGCGAGATCTGTGAGGCTGCCCTCGAGGCCCGGCCGGGAGCCGCGTTTGGCCAAGAGGTGAGCTGCCAAGGCTTCGAGCTCTTCGCCAGCGAGAGTCCCGCGCTCGCTCAGGAATACACGCATGGTGTAGAAGAGCGTGACCTCGGCGGGTTCGAACTCGCCGCACATCTCAGCCACTTCGATTTCCCAGCTTGGCTCGAGACTGTAGACCTCAATATCGTCTTGGTCTCCCAACCATGAGGCACAGGCGAATTCGCCGAATGCAGAAATACCCATGTCGAAGCTGCCGACGAAGAAGCCTAGGCGGTTCTCTGTGACTGCGACGGTTGGTTTGAACTCTGCCCAAAGTGTCTGGATTTCCCCGATCTGCGAGTCCTGCGGGTCACTCGTGTGGCGCGAACCGTAGTAGAGGAGTTCGGAATTCTCGTCGGAAAGGCGGACGATGTATGGCCAGTTTTTTCCGCGCATGAGGTCGTCATGCTCTGACATGGTTCTGAAATTCCCTTTCAACTCGATGGTCTTGCCGGGTTCATAGAGTTTCAGAGCACTCCAGCTATTCAAGAGCATGAGTGAGAGCAGGGTGATGGTCAGAGCAGCAGCGATCAGTTTCTTCATGAGTGCGTGACGAAATGATGTAGTTATGCATGGTACAGAGTCAGGCACTTTCTCATCGAAAGATCAGCTCCGAATAGCGAGGACTGGCGATAGGGCTCTGGGGCGACAGGTGGCGCCCCTGTCGCCCGGGGCGGATCTTCCAATAAGAAAGAGCCTGACTCGGTACTTTTGATTCCCTACCTTGTCCACCGAAGGCCAGGAACCGCATGCGCATCACCGACTCCAACTGGATGCAGATCGAGGAATACCTCACAACCGACGATCGTTGCATCCTGCCCATAGGATCTACCGAGCAACACGGCTACCTCTCCCTCTGCACCGACGCGATCTTGGCCGAGCGGGTCGCTATCGAAGCAGCGGAGACCAGTGGTGTCCCTGTCTACCCCGTCATGCCATTTGGGAATGCGCCGTACTACGCAGCCTTTCCAGGGTCAATCTCACTGCGAGTTGAAACCCTGCTGGCTGTAGTACGCGACTTCGTTGCTTCGATCCACAATGTGGGCTTTCGCCGCCTGTTGATCGTCAACGGTCACGGTGGCAACAACGCAGTTGCCAATCTGGCGCGGGATCTCATGGCAGAGCGGCCGGGCTTCTGTGTGAAACTCCATAACTGGTGGAGTAGCCCCAAGGTCATGGCGAAAGCCCATGAGCTCGAGCCCGACCCATCGCACGCAAACTGGTTTGAGAACTTTCCCTGGACTCGGTTGGCTGGTGTGGTGATGCCTGAAGAGGCCAAACCAGTGCCGGATCGATCGCTCGTGAATCTGAGCAGTCCGAAGCAGGCTCGAAAACTGCTAGGTGATGGTGCCTACGGCGCGGCTTACCAGATCGCCGATGCGGCCATGGCCGAACTCTGGGCAGTGGGGGTCGAAGAAACTCGCGAGCAATTGGAGCAGGGGTGGCCGATATCGTCCTGATATGGGGTGCCGGTGCGATCGGTGCGACCCTGGGCGCATACTGGGCACGGGCAGGGCGGAAGGTGCTCTTGGTCGATCGAGATCGGGAGCACGTGGCTGCATGCCGTGAGCCAGGATTGCGGATTGAAGGGCCCGTGGACGAGTTCGCCTTGCAGGTAGCGGCGGTCACTCCGGATGAGCTGAGCGGTCGCTACTCCTGCATGGTCTTGGCGGTGAAGGCGCAGCATACGATCGCGGCCCTGTCCGAATTGAGGCCCTTTCTCAGCGAGGAGGGCTGCGTGCTATCTGCACAGAACGGGTTGAACGAACTCGATATTGCGCGGCAACTCGGCGAGGGCAGGTGCATGGGGGCCTTTGTCAACTTTGGTGCCGACCGACTGGAGCCGGGTCGCGTGCTCTTCGGCAATCGCGGCGCGGTGGTCATCGGGGAGCTCGATGGGCAATTGCGCCCACGTACGAAAGCCATGCTGAGTCTGTTTCGGATCTTCGAGCCGAAAGCCATGCTGAGCGACAACATCTGGGGCTTTCTCTGGGGCAAGCTCGCCTATGGGGCCATGCTCTTCGCGACCGCTCTCAACATGGATTCCATGGCCGACAACTTTGACGATCGCGAGCGCTTTCCAGTCTGGAATTGCCTCGCCAGAGAGGTCATGGCGGTAGCGGCGGCTGCCAAGATGAAACCCATGGGATTCGATGGCTTTGATCCGTCCTGCTTCGCCCCTGGTGCGAGCGAAGCAGGGGCACGCAAGAGCGTGGCAGATCTTGCGAGCTTCAATCGCGGTTCTGCGAAGACTCACTCTGGAATCTGGCGCGATTTGGCTGTGCACGCGAGGCAGACCGAAGTGGATGCGCAGATTGAGGTGATCGCAGAGATAGGCTCTCAGGTTGGAGTTGAGACTCCGGCCATTCGTAAGCTGGTTGCCCTGGTCCATGATGTGGAATGTGGCCGCCGGCCGCAGTCCTTGGAGACTTTCTTAGAGCTGAGTGCCCTATGCAGTTGAACTGCGCAGGTCGCGTCGCCCTGGTAACGGGTGCGGCACAGGGCATAGGCCGGGCCATCGCCCGGGCGTTTTGCGAGGCGGGGGCGACGGTCGTTGTCTGTGACCTGGATGCGGATGGGGTTGCCGCAACTGCGGCGGACTTGGATATAGCCCATGAGGTTCTCGATCTCTCCGATCGATCGGCGGTGGCAGAGGCCATGAACCGAATCGAACAGACTTGTGGGGCTATCGATATCTTGGTCAACGCGGCAGGCGGTGTGTGTGGGCAGGTCGGGCGACCTCTCGCCGAGATCGACACTGAAGAGTGGCGGGCCATCTTCGCGGCCAATGTGGACAGCGCCTTTTGGTTGGCGCAAGCTCTCGCACCGAAGATGAGCGCCCGTGGTCACGGACGCATCATCACCATCGCCTCTGGCGCCGGCCTGCGTCCGAGCTTGACCGGTATCCAGGCCTACACGGCGGCGAAGCATGCGGTGGTGGGTCTCAGCAGGCAGTTGTCCTGGGAGTTTGCCAGCCAAGGGGTCACGGTCAATTCGGTAGCACCGGGATTCGTGCTTTCGAACCCTTCGACCCAGCGGCAATGGGAGAGTTACAGCACTGCAGAGCAGGCTCGCATCATCGATTCGATTCACTGCAAGCGCCTGGGCACAGCCGAAGATATCGCCGCAGCAGTGCTCTTCTTTGCCAGTGATGTCGCGGGATGGATCAGCGGGCAGGTGCTGTCGGTGGATGGCGGGCGCTCATGAGCTGTATGTTGGGCAAGCAAGAGGAGTTCGCAGGGGGCACAAGCCGTCTCAGGCCGCGAGTGCTGTCCCACAATTGTGATCCTTACGGCTGCTCTCTTGCAGGCCTGGCTGCTTTGGTATCGTTCCCGGGTTGAACCCCATTCAGGGGATTCACTAGTCCACAACGGGAGCTTCCCAATGGCAAAGATCACTTGCACAACGATGACAGCTATATGCGCAGCGGTAATGGCCGCGCCCGCATTGGCTCAAAAAGCCAACCTGACCCAGAGATCCACGGCTGATGTCACCCTGCGTTATGAAATCGCAACGACAGTGGAGGTTACGCGGACCTCTGAATCCCTCCTCGATGGTGAGGTCCGTGACCTTGGTGGAAGGGGTGGAAGGGGTGGAAGAGGCGGAGGCGGTGGCAACGGCGACACCAGCGTCACCCAGACCGCTTCCTTCAACGAGGGTCCGGGTTGGCGTGAGTATTTGGTTCTCGAGGCCGTGAGTAATTCCGGAGGCAACGAGAGCAAGATCGCGGGGGCGCTTGCTGGAAAGAAGGTTTTCATATCCGCTGCCAATGATGGCAGCCTGAGCGTCACCGATGGTCAGGGCGAAGATGCTCAGCCGGTCGCGGCCAACCTGACCAGGAGCATGCCCGCAAAGGTCGATCTGGGTGGCTTCCTGCCTGCAAGCGAGGTCGAGGTTGGCGAAGAGTTTGATCTCAGTGAAGGATTCCTCCAAGCCCTTGGTTCGGTGATGCATCCTGTGCAGGCCGAACGCGCTCAGCGTGGCCGAGGTGGCCAGGCTCGTGGTGGAAGAGGGGGCCAGGGTGGCCGGGCTGGCCGTGGTGGCGGTCGACGTGGCGGCCAAGGTGGCCGCGGTCGAGGCAGCAATCCAAACGACAGCCTGATCGCGGTCGTGAATGCGGAGATCGTCAGCTGCAAGGCCAGTGGCAGTCTCGAATCAATCGAAGGCAATTTGGCGAAGTTCGCCATTAAGGCCACGATCAGTGGCGCTGGAACTGCCGAGGAGCTCGGACTGGGCGGCGGCGGTGGTCGCCGTGGCGGTGCTGCCGCTGAGGCCAAGGGGTCCGCAAACCTGAGCTTTGCTGGCTCCGCAGTCTTCAATACGGAGACTGGCCTTTTCGAGAGCATCGATCTCGGCGGTGAGGTTGACCTCAAGAGCGACAGCAAGCGGATGGTCAACTTCGGTGGCAATGAAGGCGAAATGGAAACCAAGTCGACCACGAAGGGGAAGCTGACCGTGAAGGTCGACTGCAAGGCGGTCAAGTAGCCTTCCTGACAAGACTATGAGACTTCGAACCGGCGCCGTCCGCATGGGCGGCGCCGGCGATTTCGTTCAAGCCCGAGATCGATCTCTGAATCCGAAGCCATGCGGCGCTGACTGCCCATTGACGAAGCGGCGCGCCCCCTTCGTCGAGCCACCGAGACTGTGGCGTGTTATCTTGGCCGCAGCGCAAATTGAGTTTCCAAGACCGACGGGCGTCACGTCCGCCATCGTTTCATTCATCTGGAGTCATCAGGATGGTCATTCAGACTTCACGTGCCCTGTCTTTGGGTCCAATCAAGTCAGCCCTGTTTGTTTCCGGTCTCGGCTTGGTCGTACAGCCGGCAACGGCGCAGGATTACCAAGCCCGGGTAGCGGTCGAATCGAAGTGCAGCATCGATCTCACTCGATCCGGCGCGATGAAAGACATCGTATCCAATGCACTGGTCCGAGGGATGAGGCGGCCGGAGTCGGAAGTCGCAGCTTTCCTCATGGATGCGGAAAGCAAATACTCCAGCGGACAGGAGCTCCTAAGAGCGGCGGCTGTGAGTTTCAAAGTCAGCGACTCCGACTTGGCAGCGGAAGTCGAGAAGTTCAAACACTGCAACTGCGAACATGGCCCCTCGGCCGGCGGCGAACCTGAGGCTCGAAGGGGTTCTGATCCAGGGATAGAGGTTTCCAAGTTTGCCAGAGACGTGACCATGCACGTCGTCCTACACGAACTCGGGCATGCGCTCATTCGCGAGTTTGATCTTCCCGTTCTCGGCAACGAAGAGACAGTGGCTGATGCCTTTGCGACCTACTATCTCACCACCTATCTTCCTAGTCGCGCCGTCGACGTTCTCAAGGCTCGCATCGCCTCCTTGATGATCGAAGCGCGAGAGATTCCTCGCGAAGAGTGGAGCGTCGGGGGCGAACATAATAGCGACGCTCGTCGCGCCTTTCAGATCGCGGGCCTCGCCATCGCTGCCGACGCGTCGAAGTTCGCCCCGGTGGCAAGAGTCATCGGCATGTCCGAGGGGGACCTGGAGGATGCGAGGGACTACGGTACCGAGATTCACCGCTCCTGGCGTCGGGTTCTCGAGCCCTTCCTGATGCCCGCTGGCCTGGCCTCCGGCGAAGCACGCCTTGTGCGCAACCCGAAGAGCGAGTTCGTCAGGCAATTGTGTTCCGATGGTCTGGCGCAAGAACTCACGTCAGCGATCAAGCGTTTCGACTGGCACTCCCAGGTTACGATCCGCTTTGTGGAAGGCGACGGCGGCGCAGGTTGGAGCCGTTCCGAGCGGACGATCACCGTGCACAGCGAATACGTGCAGCGTTTCGTCAGGCAAGGCAGAGACGCGGGCTTCTGAGGATCAGGCCAGCCATCCTTGGTCAATCCGAAGCCAGGGAATATATGAGTATCCTGAGAGCTCATTGACCCCATGAATGAAATCGAAGCGGCACGCATGGTTCTGCCTGGATGGGCCTCCTGGTCCAGCTCATTGATCCACTGGACCCTCTGGACACTCTGTGCCGCACTCGCAATGGGAGTCGCGTTGAATGCGGCCAAGTCCAAGCTCGCCATCCCTGCTCATTGGACGGAGCGGGCACGTCATTACGCTGCGAGTCGACAGCTTCTGCTCTGCGCGGGCATGTTCTGCGCTGCACTTGCCGGGCTTTGGGCAACATCAGCATGTGGCGTGCTCCAGATGCTTAGCATTACGCAGCTGGCACTGCTCTGCATCGCGAGTATCTACATCATCTATCTCGAGTATGGCTACCGCCTCGAGCGCTGGGTTCGCAGGGCCGAGCTTGAGCGCTGGAGTTGGGTCTCTGATCGCCTAACGATCCTATTGGTGCTCAGGCCGATTCTCCTGATCACATTGATCATGCTCTTGGCGATGCCAGCAGAGTTTTCATCCGCCACTGTGATCGTATTTGTTGGCGGTAGCCTTCTCATGCTCTGGTCGGGTCTTGGCGGAGCCTTCCATCTCGCTGCGAAACTCGGATTCATGAGAGCTGCTCCGGACAGCCTCCAGAGGATTATCGACAGCGAAGCCAGAAGGGTTGGCCGCTCTTGTGTGCAGGGGAGAATCCTAAATACAAGAACAGCGAATGCCTTCGCCCTGCAAGTTCAGAACACCATCGTTTTCACGACGATGGCAGTCGAGATCCTTGATGAAAGGGAACTCGCTGCTGTATGCCAGCACGAGCTCGGACATCTCGGAGAACCTGGCGTGGTCTTACTGAAACGGCTGGTGCCATTGCTGTTTTGCCTGGTGTTAGGTAGCGCTGTCCCCATTGTTCACAACTTCGGATGGCTGATCTTCCTGGCAGCGTACCTGCTCTGCTTCGCTCTGGTTCTACTGGGTCTGAGGACTATGCGAGGGATGGAAGAGCACGCGGATGAGGGTGCGCATACTCATGATGAGGGCAGCTATGCATCAGCACTAGAAAAGCTCTATGAGGAAAATCTGGTGCCAGCAGTGATGCGGCGCAGGACAACTCATCCACACCTCTACGACAGAATCTTGGCTGCTGGCGTGAATCCCCCGTACCCACGGCCCGAACCGCCACCCAGTTTGCGCACTAGGACCGTGGCGGTCATGCTCATCGTTGCTGGATGTTCCCTCGGCCAGGTTCTTTCTAGCTCCTACTTTCAACGCTACGCATGGGACAGCCCGACGAATGCTCGCCTAGCTCTTGCAACTGGGGGTGGAAAGGCACAAGACCTCGCAGCATGGGCAGGGCTCTGTGAGGAGAGGGACCCAGTTGCAGCCGCTACGCTGCTGCGAGCAGCGGCATCCCTGCATCCGGGCTGGATCTCGTATCCAGAGAATCTGTTCAGCTTCTTCTCCGATGAGTCGTCAAAGGAAAGCGCTGCGGCTGAGGCCCGAGCTGCCTATGAGCGCGCGCAGGAAGTCTATAAGCCCTGGTATGACTGGGACACCTGGATCGATGCTCGTCTAGCAAGAGTGGAGCAAAAACTCACCGGCCTAAGCGAACCCGTATTCATCGACCTCGATGACGACAGCCACCGCCAGGTAATCGTCGATCGAGAACCAGGGCAGTATCTCGGCCACCCCACGACCGTGCTGCTCGAAGACGGCACGACCATGATCGCCGTCTATCCGAAAGGGCACGGCCGGGGCGCCATCGTCATGAAGCGCAGTCTGGATGCAGGACTGACTTGGAGCGAGCGGCTAGATGTTCCGGAGAGCTGGTCAAGCTCCAAAGAGGTGCCGACCATTCATCGCGTCCATGACGACGACGGGAAGCGCCGACTCATCCTCTTCTCAGGCCTTTATCCCATCCGCATGGCCAGTTCCGACGATGATGGGCTCAGTTGGACCGAACTTTCACCTATCGGTGAGTTTGGCGGCATAGTCACAATGGGCTCTGTTGAGCGGCTGGCGAACGGTAGCTACATGGCACTCTTCCATGATGATGGACGATTCCTGCGTGATTCTGGTGAGCGCGGCAAGTTTCAGGTCTTCAAGATCCTTTCCAATGATGCGGGTCGCAGCTGGAGCGAGCCAGACGTCATCGCCGAGCACGAGCTGGCGCATCTCTGCGAACCTGGTCTGATCAGATCTCCCGATGGGGAGCAGATCGCCGTGCTCCTCCGAGAGAACAGCCGCAAGTTCAACTCCTTCGTGATCTTCTCGGAAGACGAAGGCTTGACTTGGACCGAACCTAGAGAATTGCCAGCGAGCCTGACCGGTGATCGCCACATTGGAAAGTACGCACCCGATGGTCGCCTCTTCATCTCCTTCAGGGATCAACCGGGACCCAACGAGAGTGCCACCAACGGGGATTGGGTCGGATGGGTTGGTCGCTACGAGGACATCGTCCATGGCCTGCCGGGGCAGTACCGCCTGCGCCTGAAGGATAATCACCAGGCTGCGGACTGCGCCTATCCCGGGGTCGAGTGCTTATCGGATGGCACCTTTGTAAGCACCACCTATGGACACTGGACTCCTGGTGATGAGCCATACATCCTCTCGGTGCGCTTCAAGCTCAGCGAGATCGACGCGAAAGCTGCGGCTCTGCGCTAGTCGGGACTCCGTCACTGGTGAGATTGGGGGAATTGGTCGTAGTACCGATTGACGGCGTTTTTCGTGCCGCAGACGTAGAGGGCGTCGTCAGGCTCGAGTATGAGCGAAGTGGTCAGATCCATGATTACCTCGCCGCGGTGTTCGACGGCAACGATTGTGCAGCCCGTACGTTCGCGAATGTTAGCCGTCAGAGGGTTTTGGCCAGTGAGTTGTCCCGGTCGGAGCTTGACGAGTTTCATGCGCGGTTGGAGCGATACGGTCTCGCCGAGGACGTGGTGGGCGAGGAGTTGGCCTGCAACCTGGGTAATTGACAGGGGGAAGTCGACACCGGCTCGTTGGATGCGTTCGATGTTCTCAGTCCGGTTGACGCGGGCGATGATTGGGAGATTCGGCGCGTAGTCGCGAATGACAGTGGCAGCGAAGACAGTGGCACTGTCGCTGTCGAGTGCGAGAATGACGGCGCGAGCGCTGGCGACTGCAGCATGTTCGAGAACGTCTCGCTCGAGGACATCGCCGACTATGTCGACACCCGTGAGATCCGTCTTGTCAATCGCACAAACCTGCTCGCCGGTTGCGGTGAGGAACTCGCCGACCTTCTGGCCCACTTCGCCGAAGCCAACTACGACGATAGGGCCTTCCTGTGTGATCGGGTGAGTTAGCTGGCTCAGTTTCTCGATGCTATCCGGATCGCCCACAGCAACAAGGATAGTGCCTGGCTCGATCAGGAGGTCGGGAGAGGGAGAGCGTAGGTCGTCGTCCAGCCATCGTCCGACGATGTTTGCCCCTGTCTCGGTGCGGATTCGCGCTTGAGCGAGGGTCTTGTTGGCGATCGGGCTGGCGCTGTGAACGCGAAGCTCGGCCACTTCCAGGTGTTGGCCCAGCGGCCTGGCGCTCGTCACGCGGGGACCAACTCGAGCGCTGGCGCGGGAGGCGAGCACGGCGGCGAGCACGTGCTGCGGCGTGAAGGCAGCGCTTGCGCCTGCCAGCATCATAGGTGCGCTCCGGCTGGGATTGTCGATCAGCGCGACAATCGGTCCGCTGAAGCCCTGCTCCCGCGCTCGAAGTGCGAACAGGGCATCGTGATCGTCAGGGCCGTTCGAGACCAGGGCGCGTGCGCCGGCCAGCGCTGCCAGGTCGAGTGTCTCATCTTCAATCGTGGCGTGGACGACTGCTTGCTCGCGTTCGAGAAGCTGTCGAGCCACAGCCTCGTCCGATTCGATCACGAGAGCTGGGATTCCACGCCCTTGAAGCTCGCCCAGCAAGGCGTCGACCTCTGGCCCGTAGCCGTAGATGACGATTGCGTCTGTAAGGTCGGGCAAGGATCGGAGCAGCTGACCGTCGCCATGCTCGCCCGCCGAGTAGGCACCGAACTTGTCGATCTGCAGTACGCCGCGCGTCGCACCCACGGCGCGAACCGCTTTGCCCTCCAGTAATACAGCGCAGCACTTGAGAGCCATGGGCGTGAACAGATTGAGTACGAATGCGGTAAAGATCAGGACGGAGAAGATGGGCTGGTCGATTGCGCCCTGCGCAAGTGCCAGCGACGCCAGGATGAATGCCAGTTCGGCGCGCCCGCACATACCGACGCCCACGGTCAGGGCCTCCCGTTTGGACAGTCCCATGCGCAGGGCCATGCTCCCGGCGCTGAGGACCTGGCCGACGATGACGACCACGGTTAGCAGGGCCATGAAGCCAACACCCGAAGCACTGATATCGAAGGTGATCGAGAAACCCAGTGTCATGAAGAAAATCGGTCCGAGGAACGAGTAGGCGATGCCGTATGCGCGGTCGGTGACCACTCTTACCAGGTTGGGGTGAGCGACCTTCTCCTCGAAGAAGAGTCCGGCGAGATAGGCACCGAGGATCATGTGTAGCCCGATGGCCTCGGCAAACAGTCCTGCGCCGATGGCCATGAGCAGCACGAAGGTGAAGCCCTTGCCGCCCTCGGAGCGGAAGGGCAGAGTAAGGCGCGGGTAGACGACGCGCCCGAGCAACACTGCGACGCCGAAGAAGGTTGCCACCTTGGCGATCGTGAGCACGAGGGTGGTAAACTCGAAGTCGCCGCCGGACAGCAGGCCGATCACGAGGCCGAAAGACACCAGCGTGAGCAGATCATCGATAACGCAGCTGGCGATGATTATGCGCGCCACTCGGGTGTTGGCGAGCCCGAGGTCTTTGAGGCTCTTCAGTGTGATCACAACCGCGGTGGCGGTCATGGTCAATCCCACGAAGGTGGCGCCGACCGGTCCAAGGCCAAAGGCCGAAGCAACGCCAAAGCTGACCGCGAAGGGCACGATCGCGCCGACGATGGCAACGCCGAGCGAGCGCTTCAGCGCGTCGTAGAATTGCGCCGGCTGCGTTTCGAGCCCGGCGTGGAACATCAGGAAGAAGATCCCGATTTCTGCCAGCATCTTGATGGACTCGTCTGGCTCGATCCAACCGAACACAGCCGGCCCCACCAGCACGCCGACAATGAGTTCGCCCATCACGGTCGGCAGCCCGAGGGGCCGCAGTGTGACTGCCACTAGCCAGATACCAGCGAGCAAGATCAGGAGGTCGAGCGCCACGTCGTGCACGCAGGGATGGTACGCTGTCGCGAGAATCCAATACACCTTCTGCGTGGCGAGTGCGCGGTATCCTCATTCGTGCCCTGCAGTCACATAGCGCAGTTCAGACAGCTGCCAAGGAGATCGGCCCATGGGCCAAGTGACCCGGAGCCCCTCCCAATTCACGGTCGGTTCGGACCTCGGCGGCCGTGATGCGGTGCTTGAACCCGAGGCAGGGGGTGAAAGACTGGCATCAAAACGAAAGAAGCATGTGGGCGCTATCGTTGCCCCCTTGGGTCCCTCAGCCTGCCGTTTCAGTCCGATTTCGTCATTTCCCAGGAGCAATGCCCTTGACCACCCCCGAAGAGAATGGGAGCAACCGAGTCGCCGAGCCCCGCGATCGCGTAGCCAACGAGAGCGAGATTGCCAAGCCCCGTAAGTCGCGCTCTTCCAGTTCCCTCAGTTCGGCGGAACTCGAGCGGATCTCGAGCAAGGATGGCCTCCTCACGCTCCTTCGTCAGAAGGGATTCTCCACCTCCAAAGTGCTGAAGACGCTCAGCTATGAGGCGGAACTCAAGAAGCTGCAGGTCGAGATGGTGCAGCTGCAGCGATCCGTCCAACTCGAGGGTCGCCGCGTGGCTATTCTCTTCGAAGGCCGTGATGCAGCTGGCAAGGGCGGCACGATCCGTCGCTTCATCGAACACCTTAATCCGCGGACCGCGCGAGTCGTGGCACTCGCCAAGCCATCCGAGGTCGAGCAGGGCCAATGGTACTTCCAGCGCTATGTCGATCAGCTGCCGAATCCGGGCGAAATCCGATTCTTTGACCGCTCATGGTACAACCGCGCGGTCGTGGAACCCGTAATGAACTTCTGTACCAAGGGCCAGTACGACCGCTTCATGCAGCAGGTTCCAGAGTTCGAGCACATGCTCTACGAGGATGGCATCGAGCTGATCAAGTTCTGGTTTTCGATCTCCAAGACTGAGCAGGCCTCGCGCTTCACTTCCCGCATGGTCAATCCTCTAAAGCAGTGGAAGATCAGTCCGGTGGACGAGGAGGCACAAGAGCGCTGGGATCTGTATTCGCGCTACAAAGAGAAGATGTTCAGCCAGACTCACACCAACTTCAGCCCGTGGATCATCGTCAAAGCGAACAACAAGAAGCGGGCTCGCCTGGACAGCATGCGCTACGTCCTCAGCAGACTGCCGTATGAAACCCGGGAGGAGACCAAGACCTCCTTGCATCCGGATCCCGACATCGTCACGCGATTCCATCGATCGACCATTCAGATCGATTGAAGCCGGTCTGCCAAGAGATGACCTCGCAAGTCCTCGGAATCGATATCGGTGGATCGGGGATCCGCTGGTGTCCTCCACGAGCATTGAGAGGAGACTAGGCCGCCGATTCTAGGCTTCGATTTGCGCTTGCTTGCACCCGCTGCCGCGCGTGGGGCGGCCTTAGCCGGCGGAGGTCGAGAATATGGGCTTGAATCGCCTAGGGGCAGACCCGATTTGCCTGGATTCGACGCTATGCTCTCTCCCGAGCACAGCACCAATGCTCTCGGACACTCGCGCAAGAAGAGGAACCTCATGAAACGACAGCTGAAATGGCATTTTGGAATGGCTTTGACTGGAATGCTGCTGGCGCCGCCGTTACTCGCTCAGCGCGGAGCGCCCCAAGCGGACGATCAGCGCTCGACTCGGACCTATGATGCGGAGTTGCTCGAGCGATTCGATCTCGACAAGAACGGCTGGCTCAATCGCGAAGAGCGTGATGCCGCACTCGCTTTTCACGTCGAGAACCAGGCGAAGATCGCGGCTGCCGCTGCGGCCGCACGCGGCCGGGGACGCGGTGAGCGAGGGGGACGCCGCGGTGGTGGAGGTGCCGGCGGGCGTCGTGGGGGCGGACGCCGTGGTGGAGGTCGTGGTGGAGGGCGTGGTGCTGCGGCCGAACCCAATTTACCTGGATCTCAGGTAGATCCTTCAGAGGTCGAATCGTACGCGCAATTGCCGTTATACGACGTTGGAACCCTTCGCACTCTGTTCCTCGAATTCGAGGAAGACGATTGGGAAGACGAACTCGAAGCCTTCTACCACACAGATGTAGAGCTGCCGGCCACCCTGCGCGCTGACGGTGAGACTTACGCCAACGTCGGGGTGCAGTTCAGGGGTAACAGCTCCTTCCGCGGCAGGTCGAAGGGGCAGAAGCGCTCCTTGAGCCTGACTTTGGATCACGTCAACGAGGAGCAGAACATCGCGGGTTATCGCGCGATGACTCTGCTCAACTCCAATTCGGATCCGACCTTTCTGCATTCGGTGCTCTATCTCGACTTGGCCAGGGAGTACATGCCCGCGCTCAAGGCCAATTTTGTACGAGTCGTCATCAACGGCGAATCCTGGGGTGTCTACGTCAATCAACAGAGGTTCAACAAGGACTTCCTGAAGGAAGCCTTCGGCACCGACAAGGGTGTTCGATTCAAGTCATCGAATCGATCCAGAGGCGGCGGTCTGTCCTACCGCGGCGATAGCCCGGACGACTATCGGGGCTGGTACGAAATCAAGAGTGCCGACAAAGACAAGTCATGGAAGTCGCTGATCGAAGTGGCTCGAGTTCTCAATGAGACGCCCGCGGAGTCGCTGAAGGAGGCTCTCGAGCCAATTTTCAATGTCGATGGTGCGTTGCGATTTCTGGCCTTGGATATCGTTGTGATGAGCGGCGATGGCTACTGGTTGCACGGCAGTGACTACAACCTGTATGTCGACGAAGATGACGTCTTGCATATCTTGCATCACGACACCAACGAAGCCTTCAGCGCCCAGGGTGGGGGCCGTGGAGGTGGAACGCCAAACGCGGAAGCCGATCCCTTTGTCAACACGGACGATCCGAACAAGGCCATGCGTCAGAAGTTGCTGGTGGTCCCAGAGTATCGCCGGAAGTACCTCGAGTATGTCCGGGACATCGCCAGAGACTCCCTCGACTGGGAGAAGATGGGGCCGGAAATCGAGGCCTATCGCTCGCTTATCGGCGCCCAGGTCGAAGTGGACACACGCAAGCTATACTCCTTGGAGCAGTTCATGAGTTCGACCTATGGCGAGGGTGAGGACAATCCACCCGCCAACACGCTCAAGGGCTTCATCCAGCAGCGCCGCGAGTTCTTGCTGAACCACCCGGACATCAAGGCATTGGATGGCCGCTGAGTAAGTTCTGAGCAGGAGTGCGGAGCCAAGCTCCGTACTCCCGTCCACGACTCTCATCCGCGGAATCTATCGGTTGCCTTGACCAGCTCACTGCGGTTGCCTGGCTCGAAGGCCGAGTGTCCGGCATCGTTTACGATCACGAGTTCGCTTTCCGGCCATCGCCGGTACAAATCCCATGCGGACTGTGCTGGGCAAACCACGTCGTAGCGCCCTTGCACCGTGACCGTCGGGATGTGACGAATCTTGTCCACTCCTTTGAGCAGCTGATCCTCGCTTTCGAAGAAGCCGCCGTGGACAAAGTAGTGACACTCAATCCTCGCAAAGGCGACCGCGAATTCGTCGGCGCCGGTTTCGGCGATCTTCTCTGCGCTTGGGTAGAGCAGGCTCGTGCTACCCTCCCAGATGGACCAAGCACGGGCGGCGGCGATCCGCGTTGCTTCGTCATCACTCGTGAGGCGGCGGTAGTATGCGCTCATGAGATCACCGCGCTCGACCTCCGCAATCGGTTCGAGGTACTTCTCCCAGGCGTCGGGGTAAAGGTTGCTCGCCCCCTCCTGGTAAAACCACATCAGCTCCTTGCGGCGTAGCATGAAGATGCCGCGCAACACGAGCTCCGTGACCCTCGCAGGGTGTGCTTGCGCGTAACTGAGACTCAGGGTGCTTCCCCAGGAGCCTCCGAAGACCTGCCAGCGTTCGATGGAGAGGTGTTCGCGGATAAGCTCCATGTCCGCGACCAGATGCCAGGTCGTGTTGTCCTGCAGACTCGCATACGGCTTGCTGCGTTTGCATCCGCGCTGATCAAAGAGCACGATCCGATAGGCCTGCGGATCGAAGAAGCGCCGATAGTCCTCGCCGGCACCGCCGCCTGGTCCGCCGTGCACGAACACCACGGGCTTGCCCTCAGGATTGCCACATTGCTCGTAGTAGATCTGGTGGTGGCCGTCGACGGCGAGGTGGCCCTGGTCGAAGGGCTCGATCTTTGGATAGAGGGGACGCAGGTCGCTACTTGGCCCTGCGAGGCTGTTCCTGTGGGTGACGGTCATGTGTGGGATTGTAGGAGTAAGGAGCCTGGCTTCGAATCATCAGGTGATGAATGCTAGCCTGGCTCCGTACCCTATGGTCCTCACAGTGAACACCGTCGAAGACTGGGCGCGGCGCTACGTCGAATCTCAGGATCTCGCGCACAAGCTCGATCCTGGGGGGCCACCTCGCGAATGGGCTGAACAGCCGGAAGTGCTGCGATTGACCGGCCCGGGCCGACCTGCGGAGCTCGATGTGCAGGCCAGGTCGCAACGATCACTGCGCCCTTCGCAGCTCTTGGATCCAAGGCGGCGCGCGCAGTTGATCCATACCTTCTTGCATCATGAACTCCAGGCTGCCGAGCTGATGTGCTGGGCCTTGCTCGCGTTTCCAGAGACAGATCGGAGCTTTCGGCGGGGCCTGCTGGGGATCTGCCTCGATGAGATCAGGCACATGCAGATGTATCGCGCCTACCTGATTGAGCGGGGCTTTGAGTACGGGTCCTTCCCGGTGCGCGATTGGTTTTGGGAGCGAACGTCGACCTGCGCCAATGCTCTCGAATTCGTCTCGCTCATGGGCATGGGTCTGGAAGGAGGGAACTTGGATCATGCGGCTCGCTATGGCAAGGCCTTCGCGACGGCTGGCGACGAGGAAGCTGCCGAACTGCAACGGGTGGTCGCTAGCGAAGAGATTCCGCACGTTCGTTTTGCAACCAAGTGGTTCCGTGAATGGTCAGGAGGACTCGACTTCGATCGATGGGCCGACAGTCTCGTCGGTCCTCTGACCCCGGCCCTGTTCCGTGGGCGTGAACTCGACCTGGCATCGCGGCGTGAGGCTGGATTCACAGACGAGTTTCTTGCCAGACTTGCCGAGTCCAGATGAAGGTTGCCTGGGTCATGAACCTCGACGCGGAGCTCGAGCTCGAGTCACCCGCTCGCTTCACGAGGTCGAGCAGAATGCTGGCCCGGCTGACTGACCGCGGTTCGAAACTCGTGACGAGCTTCGTGACTTGCTTCGGCATCGAGGCGGCCCTTGCTAATCGCGGACTCGACAGTTCCTGGATCGGTCAGGCCTGGTGCCCGACGCAATCCGCACATGCGGCCATCGCAGAATGTGGCGCAGCAAGTTTGCGCAGTCCAAGTCTCGAGGTCATTTCGCGCGTCAATCACCGCGCCTTCGCCGCAGAGATTGCGCAGAACCTCCCGCATGCAAGCTTCGTGACGACCATGTCGGCACTCGATGAGGTCGTCAGCCAGGCCGCGGTGCATGGTTGGTTGGTCAAGCGCCCCTATGGCTTCGCAGGCCGCTCTCGCAAGCGCTTTCTTGGAACGCCAACAGGAGCCGAGCGCACCTGGGCGGAAGCATCCATGGCTGGCTACGGCCTGGGTCTGCAGGTGGAACCCTTCGTCGACCTCGAGCTCGAGCTAGCGATGCATGGCATCCTGAACGAATCCGGCGTGGCGACGATGGGGCCAGTATTCGTGCAGCACTGTGACGAGGATGGCGCCTGGCTAAGCCAGCGCCCGCTGCAGGACGGTGACCTGAGGGCAGAGGAACTGAGTTCCTTTGAAGTCAATGCGCAGACCGTGGCCCAGGCTCTGTCTGTAGCCGGCTATTTTGGCCCATTCTCCATCGATGGCTTCGTTTGGCGGTGCATCGATGGCAAGCGTAGGCTCCAGCCTCTGAGTGATCTGAACGCGCGCTACAGCATGGGTTTCTTCGATGCCATGGCTGGAGTGAAAGCGGTCCGTGAGTTCATCGTGGAATCCCGGCTGTGATCCCTTGGATGCTGCAATTAATCCCGGGCTGTGCAGGTGTCGCGCGTCTCTCGGTTCATGCACTTCAGCCTCCAGCGAGCAGATTGCGCATTCTGCAGTTTCGAATAGGATGCGAGAGTTCATCAATGGGACTTGGAAAAGGCAATGCTTAGATCGAGACGCTTCCTCCTCGCGTTTGTCCCTGCCCTTGCGTTGACGGCGCCAGTCTCCACCCAGCAGACTGCAAGCTACGAGTTCTTCGCCCCCGGCTGTCCGGGCAGCGTGGGCATCCCGAGCATCGCTCCAGCCTTTGGCGACCTGCCTCTCATCAGCGAGACCTTCTTTGCGGTGCTCACCAATGCGCCACAGGACGGTCATGCATTGGCGATCACTGGTCTATCGAGTACGGACTGGAGTGGCTTCCCATTGCCGATGGATCTCGCCAGCATTCGCATGCCGAATTGCCTCCTCTATACGGACATCAGGCGGACAGCCAACATCAAGATCTCATCTGGTCGAGGCACCTGGGCTCTCAGAGTGCCGAACATCCAAGAACTGATTGGGCAGTCCTTCTACCAACAGGTCTTGGTCTTGGACACAGCGGTCCCGGGCCTGGGCGCGATCATGTCGGATGCCTACGAGGGTGTGATCGGGAGCACCTCCGAGCAGCGTCTTGATACAGATCCATCCGGGCTAGCAGGGTCATTTGCCCCACAAGTTGCCTCCTCAGGGGATTCGGTCTATGTGGCCTGGGAAGATCAGCGCAACGGCTCGGAGGATATCTACTTTAACGGCTCTCTCGATGGAGGAGGGTCGTGGCTGAGTTCTGATATCCGCCTGAATACGGATCTACCGGGAGCGGCCAGGTCCAGGGCCCCGCAAGTTGCGGCATCGGGAGCTTCGGTCTATGTGACTTGGGTTGATCGACGCAACGGTTCGGAGGACATCTACTTCAACCGCTCCCTCGATGGCGGCGGAACTTGGCTCAGCTCTGATACTCGTCTCAATACGGATCTTCCGGGAGCGGCCAAGTCCCTGGCCCCACAGATTGCCGCAGCTGGCAGCGCGGTCTACGTGACTTGGTATGACGAGCGCAATGGCGCGGAGGACATCTACTTCAATCGTTCACTCGACGCAGGCGCGAGCTGGTTGCCTGTGGACCTTCGTTTGGACACGGACTTGCCTGGAAAAGGTGGATCCATCTTCCCGCAGATCGCGGCAGCGGGGGATTCGGTCTATGTGGTTTGGACCGATCGCCGGGTCTCACTATTCACGGAGTCGGACATCTACTTCAATCGTTCCCTCGACAGGGGGGCTACCTGGCTTGTCTCTGACAAGCGGATGGACACTGATCTACCTGGGGCGGCGCCGTCCGCCAATCCGAAGGTCGCAGCAGCTGGAGATTCTGTCTATGTGATATGGGAGGAGAAGCGAACTAGCCAACAACCCAGTGACATCTACTTCAACCGCTCACTGGACAATGGAACAAGCTTTAAGAAGGCGGACTCTCGGGTAAATCGGGAGAGGGCATTCGTCGCCTTCGGATATTCATTGGCGGCCGCAGGCGACTCGGTGTACGTGGCCTGGCCCGGTACCGCTAACGGCTTGACCAGCTCCGTTTTCAATCGCTCACTCGACGGAGGAGACACTTGGCTCCCCAATGAGGTTCGCTTGGGGAGTAGTCTGCCTGGAGTGCCGAGTGGGGTCCGACCTCAGCTAGCAGCCTCGGGATCCGCTCTATATGCGAGCTGGGAGCATAGCGCCAACGGCTCGACTGATATCCGCTTCAACCGATCCCTCGATGGCGGCGATAGCTGGTTGCCCACTGATATCCAGATGGGATCGAATCTAGGCTCGGGTCTCTTTCAACAGATTTCAGTTTCGAACGACGCCGCCTATGTGACGTGGAGCGATCGTCGCAATGGCCAGGCCGACATCTACCTCAATCGGCATCCAAGGTAGGCGTGGTAAATCAGGCTCTCCTCGACCACTAGCTCTCGCTGCTGAGCCCTGGATTGCTCCTCCGGGAGGGCCAAGCTGGCGTGCCCAGGAATCCTGTCAGGGAATTCTTGGACAGCCCTCTTGCATGAGGAGATCAGTCGATCTAACATGTCACCATATGATGACAGATAGTTGCCCATCCCTTCAAACGAGGTTCGATTCAATGCGTCTAGATCTATGCTCCTCCGCCGCAGCTCTCATGGTCTTTGCCGGCCTCCCCTTTTCGCTCGACCAGGTACCATCAGCAGCCCCTCGACCCGCGCAAGAGGCCTCGCTGGCAACCGCCGACGACCGGCAGGAAATCCTGC
>JAJFFD010000140.1 GCA_021776805.1 Planctomycetota bacterium | reverse complement strand
CGGAGTCGGGCGAGGTCCTCAACACCATCGACATGGGTGAAGAGGATGACGACAAGACTCGGTCCTCGATTGTGGTGGCGGAGGGCGAAGTGTTCATCCGCACAAACCACAAGCTGTTCTGTGTGAGCAGTATGGGGAACTAGGGTTCCTCTTCGCGCTGCCCCGCCTTCGAATTAGGAGGCGGGGTGCGCCGGATTGCGCTCGGTGATTGCATTGATCTCGGCGGTTTCACGCCTCTTTGCGTGTGTACAGAATTCTGTACAATCACCATTGGAGGTTCTATGGCACGCAGTACGGACATCACCAGCTTCAGCGAACACCGGCAGCACCTTCGGGATCATCTGGAGAAGGTGCGGAAGACCGGGCGGCCTTTGTACATCACGACGAACGGGCAGACGGATGCGGTGTTGTTGAGCCCGGAGGCTTTCGATGCGTTGGCGGAGAAGGCGGAGATGGTGGATGCCTACCAGGAAGTGCAGAAGAGTATGGCGGACATTCGTGCGGGCCGGACGTTTCCGGCGAAGGAGGCTATCGAGCAGATCGCACGAGACCTGGGGTTGGACTTGGATCGGTGAGGAAGTACTCGGTCAGACTATCCGGGTTGGTGCTGGCCAAAATCGAGGCACAGGCGCGGTACATCGCAGTTGAGGCTCAGGCGCCCTTGAATGCGCGACGCTGGCTGCAACGCATTTGGGATGCCGTGGATTCGCTGGCTTGGTCTCCGAAGAGGGCCGGGTATGTGTCAGGCGGAAAGCTATCCAAGAGAGGTGTGCGGCGGATGGTCGTCGGCAGGCACCTTTTGCTGTTGAAGGTGGATGACGAGCGGGGCGTCGTGTGGGTCGTTGGGTTGCGGCATGGGCATCAGAGGCCGCGTGGGGAAGAGGTGTCGGAGGCGGGTGCTGGTCGTGGGTACTGGCCAGTTCTCAGGGAGAGGGTGCTTGATAAGCCAGATGGGCATCCACTCGGTCCTGCTCCAGATCCGGCGGGGCTCCCGGCAATCGCTGGGGTGGCCTAGACTTGGGCCTGTGAAGAAGAAGATCTTCCCAGTTCCTGCAGCGCTGCTGGCCTTGGTGCTGCTGTCACCGCTCACAGCGCAGGACGAAATCATCGTCGACGCAGCGGGAGGGGGTGACTTCACGGCGTTGCAGCCTGCCATCGATGCGGCGGAGCCGTGGCAGGTGATTCGGGTGAGGCATGGGGTGTACGAGGGGGCGGTGATTCGGAAGAGTGTGCGTCTTCTGGGAGATCCCTATCAGCTCGTAGGAACCACTGGGATTTCCATCATTGAGATCACCTCACCCATCTTCATCAGAGACCTACCTGCAGGAGTCCCGGTCGTCATCACCGATCTGGCTGCAGACCCCACCAAGATCCAGGGCCTGGACGATCTAATCGACGCAAGGAATTGTGCAGGGCCGATCCACCTGGCATTCACGCAGCAGGGCAACATCCTGCTGGAGGATTGCGCATACGTCACGATTACTGACAACTTCGGGTTTGGAAAGTGGAAGATCAGAGGAAGCACAGTTGTCGCGACCAGTTGCACCGTCTTCGAGCGAGCGGGCCCGATTATCGACGTCTTCGACTCGACATTCTATGCAACCAGGTTGGTCACGATCCCTGGGACGGCAGGAGACCAGTCGGTTCGCATCGATGGCGGGGCAGTCTTCATTGCCGACGGTTTCTCCGCAATTGCCGGCGGCGGCATCGGCGTGCCGGCATTTGAGATCATCGATGGCACTGTCGACGAGTATCGGCGTGATTACTTTTGGTTCAATGACAACAGGCCTTGGACCCCTAGCAATGCCTCACCCGATTACCTTCTCTTTGAACTGGCTCGCCAAAATACTCCTCCCCAAGCGGAGATCGTTGCAGCAGGTCTTCCTACATTCCCGTTCGCAACGTCTCACGGGGAGCTGTTTCTAGATCCCAGCAATTCGGAGATTCTTCACTTTGGTGTTGGCTTCGAAGAAGAGGATATTCGCGTGTATCTTCCAGCCGTTTTGAGGCCGAGTCGATACGTAGACTTGCAACCAACGGCTTCTCGTCTTGCCCTCCCCGACGCTCGCCTCCAGGGCATTCCCGTCGTCTTCCAGGGCGCCTTCATCATCGATGGTGTAGCCAAGTACACCCTCCCCTACGTACTCGTCCTCTAACTCCCCGCCGCCCCCGAGTACTCCGCACCCATCCCCAAAGCCACCCGCGCCCGCCCCATCCCCGCAACAGCAAACACCAGCGGGTACAACCTCTCCGAGTACCAGAGCTTCGCGAAGTACAAACCAACCGGCGCCGCCGGGAAGTCGCGCCCCTCTTCAGTCTGCGCCACCAACCATCCCGCAGCCCCCTCAATCGCAGCCCGCAGTACCTCCCGATCCTTACCCGTCCGATCCTCAGGCACCGGCAGGCGCTTCTCTTCTACCGCCAGGTACCAAGCAGCCAGCGCTTCCAAACCCAAACCAGTTTCCTCGATACTCGCCCGCACACCAGGACCTGCACCAAAGCCCCCATCCGATCTCTGCGCATTCAACAACCAGCGCAAGGCCATCTTCCCACCGAAGTACCAGGCCGAATCTTGCTCCCCATCCAAGCGCACATCAGCTACCGCCAAGAGCACCCGACTCGTCCCATACAGAGGATTCTCCTCCCGCTCTTCATGCTGGTTGCCAAACCACAGCGGCACCCAACTGCCATCATGCCCCTGGGTCTCCAAGAGATAGGCAGCCAGACGGTCTCGCCCCTTCAACACCTTCGCCAGCAGGTCCCCAGGTACCTGCCCTCGCCAGGCATCGAAGGCGCGAATCGCGTGCGCACTGAGATCCGGACTGCTGCGATCGAAGGGCAGCTTTCCCCAGCCCCGACAGAAGGTTGGCATCCCCCCGTCCATGTTCTGGATGCCCAGGAGCCAGCGGATGCCATGGGCGGCGCTGTCCATGATGCTCACCCGTTCCGCATGCGGGTCCGCGTCGGCCAGGGAACGGAGAGCGAGGATCGCTCCCGCCGTGTCGTCCGCGTCGGGTACCCCGCCCGGTAGATCCGTCCAGGCCCAGCCGCCGGGAGCTGCGTGGGTGTACGGATGCTCGGTGAGATACTGCTGGGCGAGCAGCCAGCGTCGGGTCTTCTCCTGCGGTACCTGTTCCAAGTCCGGCGCCAGCGCATTGACCGCGAGGGTCGTCGTCCAGGTATCCAGGTTCGTATCGATGGGCCAGCAGCCGTCCGGACGTACGGTCGCCGCGAGAAAGCGCAGGCAGTTCTGAGTGACCGCATGCTCATCCTGTTCCATGGAGATCATCGCCATGGCGACGAAGCTGGTCAGGGGTGCGGCCTCCAGGTAGCCGCCACTGGTCGGTTGGATCGCTTGCAGGATGCGCAGGGTGCGTCGTCGAGTGACACGGCGGGCGACACGGGAAATGGGGCTCTTGCTCGGCAGGTGGAAGTGGCGCACCTGACCCAGGGCGATGAGTGCAGGTAATGCGTAGCTCACCATGCGCAGCTGGAGGAGGGGAAAGATCTGGTGCGGGCAGGCGGCGAGCTCGAAGGGGAGGGAGGGTACGAAGCGCCAGCCCTCGTCGCCGAGCTTGTCCGCCAGGGCGCAGGTCATGAGGATGGGGGCGGAGAAGGTTTGGTCCTTGCCGTAGCGTCCCTTGATTGTTTGCGAGAGGAGCTCTGGGCTGAGATCGCCGCAGGCCTTCTTCAGCCAGGCTTCGGCTCGGTCCAGGCTAGATCTCGCTGTGGGTTGGTCTTCGGCCAGGGATAGACTCGCCCAGCAAAGGGTCGTGGTGCTGATGTTGCTCGGGCTGTCTGTGGTATCGCCCCAGCCGCCGTCCTGGTTCTGGTTGTTGCAGAGCCAGCGATGTCCGTCGGCGGCGAGCTGCCCGTGTGCTTCGCCGTTCTTGTTGCGTGACTCGGCGGCTCGCTGGGAGAGGGCGAAGGCCATGGCTGCGGTCGCCGTGGATAGGGCACTGGAGGAGAGTTCGCCCTTGCAGGAACCGGTTTCTGTGAACTGCTCGAGGAGCCGTGCGCGGGCGTTCTCGTGGCTGTTCTGCAGTTCTTGCTGGTCGAAGCTCATGGGCTAGAGGCTCAGGTGCCCGAGGGCGAGGAGACCATAGTACGTGTACTCGCTGTCGGCGATCTCTTCTGCCCAATGGCCGCAGAAGGCCTGGCCGGTCCAGAGGCTGTCGACGAAGTCGAGGCAGTGTTCACGCAGGCGGGAGAAGTCGGTTTGGAGTCCGGCGAGGGCGTGTAGGCAGGTGGCGGTGGAGAGGAGGTCCGGGAGGGGTGCGCCGGGGGCGGCGAGGAAGCCACCTTCCGGATGGGCCTGGGACAGGAGCCAGTTGGCGATGTTGTCGGGGGCAGGTCGGTCCAGATGGCGGAGCAGGGTGATGGCGGCGGCGGAGACGGTGCTGCTGCCGAGGGCCAGGTTGGGTAGGTTGGCGAAGGCGCCGTCTTTGGACTGGAGGGCGAAGATGGAATCGGCGAGGGCGCTCTGTTCCTCGCAGGGGATGCGCAGGTCCTGGTAGGCGCCGAAGGCGAGGAATGCGTCGTAGACCGTGCCGAGCTCTTCCTCGGGTTCGGCGTTGAAGCCGCCGTTGAGGCTGCGGAAGGCGTTCAGGTTGTGGGCAATCTGCTGGTGGGTCTCGCTGTCGGGATTGTGGTCTTGCAGGGATGCCCAGCAGCGGGCGAGGCAGCAGAGGTGCACCAGGTCCAGGTCGTCGCCGCTGCCGAAGCTGCGTAGGTACTGTGCGGTCTGTTCTTGGGGGATGTCCCCTTGCAGAGCGAGGAGGCCTTCGAGGACGAAGACCGTGTAGTACAGGTCGCTGTCCCCGGAGCGGTCCTGGGCGCCGCCGTCCGGATTGAACTGGGCTTGGAGGTACTGCTCGACCTTGCTAGCTGCTTGGTCGAGCTGCTTCGGCGCGAGCCGCGCCACTTGCAGCATTTCGAGCTTCAAACTCACTGCAGTATCCTTCGATGAGCGTCCGCGGGAAGATCTTCCCGACGACGCGGCGCAGGAGTCCCTTGAGGGTGGCGTTGTGCAGGAAGCGCAGGGAACGCACTGCCTCTTCCTCGTAGGCGCCGAGCAGTTCGCTGGCCTTGTCGACTACCTGGCGTTCGCTGAGGATGCGATCGACTGCGGTCGCGTGGTCGTCGTAGTTCTTGGTCTTGCACCAGAGGTCCTCGATGAGCTGCTTCTCATCCTCGCCCTTGGCCCGCTTGGCGGCAATGGCCAGGAGAAGGGATGGGCGCAGGTCACGCAGGTCGTTGGAGTCGATGGAGCCGGTGAAGTCATCCAGGTCGTCGCGCACCTGGTAGGCGATGCCCAGGGACTCGGAGTACTTGCCGAGGACCTGGACGGTCTCCTGGTCCGCGTCGCTGTACATCGCGCCGAGAACCAAGGCGACTTCGAAGGCGGGGGCGGTCTTCTGACGGAAGATCTCCAGGACTGCGAGCGAATCGAGGGGCTGAGGGTTTTGCGCCCAGCTGAGTTCCTTGCCCTGACCGCGGCAGAGGGTCACGTGACCCTGGGCGGCAGCGCGGAGCATCTTGACCCGTGCTTCCGGGGAGCATTCGAGCTCGGAGATGAGTCGATAGCCTTCGCCGAGCAAGAAGTCGCCGACGTTGATGGCCATGGCCTCGCCCTGCTCCACGTGCATGGTGGGCTTACCGTAGCGGGTATCATCGTTGTCCTCGATGTCGTCGTGGATGAGGGATGCCTTGTGGAAGCACTCGACGGCGATGGCGAGTTTCTTCAGGTCTTCTCCGACCTCAGGTACCTCTTCCTTGCCGTCGTAGTTGAGGGCCAGGTGCACGCAGGTGGCGAGGTAAGGGCGCCAGCGCTTACCCGAGCGGGCCATCCATTCGTAGGCGATCTCTGCGGTGGCGTCTTGCGCTTCGCCCATGAGGGAGCTGAGGGACTCTGAGTTGAACCAGCTCTGCACCTCGGTCTTGAGGCCTTCGAGGTTGAGGCGGTAGGTCTTGTCCTCGGCGGTGAGGTGGATGACATCCCAGACCCAGTCCAGGTCGACGGTGCAGTTGATGCAGTCGTCCTGTAGGAGGGGGATGGCCACGCCAGGGACGGCGGCGGCTTCCATGTGGGGGAAGCTCTTCTCGAGGACGTTGAGGCAGCTGACACCGACGATGGCCTCGATGGTGCCGGTCTCGATGAGCTTCATGACGATGGCCGAGCCTTCGGCGACCAGGACCGCGTAGCCCAGGCGTTCGGCCTCGACGGTGAGATCCTGGATGGAGCAGAGGCCGCATTCCTTGCAGAGCAAGCCGAACTCATCGAAGGGTGCCGGGCAATGCTCTTCGACCCGCAGGCACTTGGGGATGAGGAGGAGGCGACGCTCGTAGGGGATCTGGGCGAGGGTCTCGCTCCAGGCGGCATTGTTGAGGAGCACCGAGATGTAGTCGACGAAGACCGGGTCGACCTCCGCGCGCTTGCAGAGGACGGCGGCGTGTTCCTTGAGTTCCACCGAGGGCAGCGGCGGCACGAGCTTCTGGCTGTCCACGTACTCGCCGGCCAAAACCTTGAGCATGTCGCGGGTGGCGCGACTTGCGGGCACGTTGGACTGGGCCGGGCGAAAGCGCGCCGGCGGGATCCGTGGCGGGAGTGCGGCCTTGCCCTCTGCCGTGTTGAGGCCGTTCTGCGGCTGCTCTGCCTCGGGGGTTTCGGCTTGGGTTTCCAGGTCGGTCATTTGCGCTGCTCGCGGTGGTGAGGGATCAGGTGTAGGCACCGAAGCCGAAGAACCAATGCTTCTTGGCAAAACGATACATCCAATGCTTCTCCGGGACCTCATGTCCAGGCTGGTGCTGGCTGCTGCGGGGCTGCATGGCCTCGAGCTCGAGCATGGCGGTGTTGCGGAGGGTGGTATCGTGGGCGCCGTTGCGGACGACGATGTCTTTGAGCAAGTCGGGTCGCTCGAGGACTACGCAGCCGCGGGTCGCTTCGGCAGAAGCCTTGCGGAAATCCGCCAGGAGTGCCGAGTTTGTCATGGTGGTAAAGATGTCGCCGTCGTTGTCCTGAATCTTCTCGTTGGCGAACTGGATGATGGGACAGGGCTCCACGTCGCCGAAGGGGCTGATGTGGTGGCTGATGCCGATGGCCGCCGGGCAGAGGGCCTGACCCTTGTCGTCCCAGTAGGCATCGACGAAGGCGATGGGCTTCTCGTTGCGCATGCGCACGACGAACTGCCGGGTGGCGATGACCTGTTCCGGGCTGAGGGCGAGATCCGGATTGGCGTCCGGGCCCACGGGCCGGTAGGTGTGGAACCAGGCGTAGTGCACGCCGAGCTCGATGAGCCGGTCCACCCACTTCTCCTGCACCAGGTCCTCGAAGTTGCTGGCGCAGACGCTGCTGGCCACGCCGGTGATGAGCCGGTTGCGGACGCAGGCCTCGATGCCGGCCATGGTCTTCTCGAGGACGCGCTTACCCTTACGACGTTCGTCGCTGATGATCTCCGTGCCTTCGATGGAGATCAGCGGGCTGGCATTGCCGATGCGGCGCAGGTCGGCGGCGATTTCATCGGTGATGAAGTGGCCGTTGGTGAAGATCTGAAAGTAGCAGTCCGGATGCGCTTCGAGGACGCGCATGAGCTCCGGGTGCAAGAAGGGTTCGCCGCCGAGGATGCCAAAGAAGCGGTTACCGTGCTTCTTGGCGCTGGTGATCAGCTTGTCCAGGTCGTCAAATTCGATGACCTGACGGGGCTTGGTTACATCGACCCAGCAACCCTGACAGCGCAGGTTGCAGGTGTTGGTGATCGATATGTAGAGGAAGGGAGGAAAGACCTGGCCCTTCTTCAAGCGGCGCTTGAAGCGCTGCACGGAGAGCATGCCTTTGAAGCCAAAGTTGTAGGCAAACTTCCAGAGCAGGCGCTTGTCCGTGCTCCGCAGCATGCGGCTTACCATTGCTACGCTCATTACTAAATCCCCCAGTCCTCTTCGGTGGTGACCTTCTTCTGGTCTTGCATGGTCCGTGAGCGCGCCTTGCGCTTCTCGGCCTTTTCCCTGGCGCGGCGAGCACGTTCTTCGATGTCGCCGGCTGAGGGTAGGGTCATGAGTACTTCATCCGGAATATCCAGGTCCTTCTGCAGCTTCTTCAGGCAGCGCTTGCGCTCGAGCAGAGCCTTCGACTCGTCGCGCTCGGTGGAGAAGCGCTCGCGGGCATCCTTGCTGCGCGTGCGCAGGGCGGAGTAGATGTCGCCGCCGAGGAGTGCCGAAATGTCCACCTTCATGGACTCGCGCTGCAGATCCTCTTCGCGCACCACGTCGCCGTTGATCGGGCCCGACTTGTACTTGGGGAAGAGGATGGCTGCTTCCGGGCAGACCCGAGAGCAGGCCGGGCAGTTGGTCTTGCAGTTGTCCTCGTTGTCGACGGCGATCTGGCTGGCGTCATCCACGCCGTAGACACCGAAGAGGCAGAAGCTCAGGCACTGCATGCAATTTGTGCAGCGGCTGTAGTCGATAACCGGGAACCAGGGCTTCCATTCCCCTGGTTGTTCGGCATTGGCTTCCTGGACCTGGCTGCGCACGAGTTCTTGGATTGCGGCGCTATCCTTGCCGGCGATGTCCGCAAAGCGAATCTCACCACCCTCCACTGCCTTGGACGCAGTAGGCAGCTCGTCGAACTGGCCGAGAAAGAGATGGTCGGATGTATCGGCAGTCGCGACCGTGCCATTGCTGCCGCTGCGAGTGACCTGATGTCCGTCCTCGAGAAGGGCGGTCATGGTCGACAGGCGTTGTTCGTCTTCGATGGCAGTGCTGCCCTCGCCCTCGTAGAGCACGATGCGCAGACGCTTGGCGTCCAATCGCTTGGTCATGACTTGGCCTCGCTGGTCTTGTTGGCTGTTTCGCCCAGGAGAGCCTGGAGTACGTCTTCGGCGCTGTCTTCGCGCATGTTCAGCACTTCGACGCCGGCCTTTGCCAGGGGAGCGCCGGCGGCATGAAAGAGCCACTCCACCGCACGGGGGAAGCAGGCGGCGATCTTGGTTTCGCCGCCGCTGGCCAGGCGCTGCAATGCCGGGTCCTTGCGTGCGGACATCTCGCAGAGGTCCGCCACCGCATCGAAACTCACACCGGAGGCGTTGAGTTCGCGCAGCACCTTCTGCTTGGTCTCCTCTGGCACCACCTTGGCATAGGCGCAGTGGCAGTACAGGATGCGGGCAGCCTTGCTTTCTGGGGGAGTCATGGGATCAAGTGGCCTGCTCGTCTGACGATCCGTCCACCTTCACCCGATGGGTGGGGACGGGGCGGGCCGGGCGGAACTGTTCCTCGTGTTCGAGACTGAGGGTGGCGCCGTATCCTAGCCGATTCTCTTCGGCCAGTACCTCTGCGACCAACTCTGACTCCTGTTCCGGGGCCATCTCGGCGCGGAGGTTGAGAATCAGCTGTCCACCGGGGACGCGGTCGAGGAGGGATTCGCGCAGATCCGGCTCGGATTCATTGTCCACCAGGCTCACCACGGAGAGCTGGCCGAGGTCTCCGCCGGAATCGAGGCTCATCTTGAGGTGGGCTATTTCGCCGCCGGCGGCGGTGATCTTCTGGCGAAGGGCTTCGGCCAGACGCATGAGCAGGGCGTTGCCATCGATCTCACCAGTAGTTTGCACATCGATTGTGGCGTTCAGCCAGCCCAGCTGCGCTTCACCGTCCGCGTAGCGATCGTAGTCCAGCTCCATGGTGCTGCGATCCCTGCTTTCCACGTCGAGGATGCTGTCGAACCAGGGCTGCAGATCGCCGCCTTCCTTGGCGGATACGGCGAAGGTCTTGGCCCGCGGAAATTGCAACTCCAGGGCCTTGCGCAGGCTCTCGCGTAGCTCCGGATCCAATTCGTCGCACTTGTTGATGATGATGATCTCCGCCTCCTCCAGTTGCTTCCGGTAGACATAAGTCACCTTGGGGGAGAAGGAGCGACCATCCACCAGACCGAGGATGCGGGCGGCGCGCTTGGGATCCACGAGCACGCTCAGAGGCGCGATGCGGAAGCGATCGCCGTAGATGCGACGCAGGGGATAGCTCACGGTGGCCAGTAGATCCGTGCAGCTGCCAACCGGCTCAGCGAGGAAGACGTCAGGGATGGCCTCGCCGGAGAGGCGATCCGCAGCCTCCTGCAGAGAATCGAATCGGCAGCAGAAGCAGCCGCCGGCGATCTCCTCCACCCGATAGCCCTTGGAGCGCAGGATGGCCGTATCCACCAGACCGCCGCTTTGATCGTTGGTGATCAGGCCCACGCTCAGGCCACGATTGACCAGATCCGCTGCGAAGCGATCCACGGCGGTGGTCTTACCTGCGCCGAGGAAGCCGCCGATCATCACGTACTGTGCGATTCCGTCCTTCATTTAGCTGCTCTTGCCCAGCATGCGATCGATGGTGCCATCGAGAAAGCTCGCATACTCGGCAGTGCTCATGCATTCGGCGGGGGGCTCGCCTTCTGCCCGGTATAGCCAGCCGCGATCGTAGGGAAAGCGATGGATGTCCGCGATCGCCTGCTCGAGGTTCGGATTCGTGCCGGCGAATCGCCCCTTGAGGGGTGAATACAAATCCGAGACAGCCTTGAAGCCCTCGAGCCAGCCGATGACCTGGCCTTCTTCGATGGCATCGTCGGTCTTGGACTCGAATTCGTACTCGACCACTTCGCCGAGCATGCGGCTGGCGAACTTGGTCAATCCGATGCGCTGTAAGCCCCCTTCCTCGGCCTGTAGCCAGAAATGCCCCTTGGTGAAGAGGCGTCCCTCGGGCAGTCGGGTTGCGAACTGTGCCCGCTTGTAGGCGAGGTAAGCGTCTCCCATCTCAGGTCTGGGGAGGAAGGGAAGGCGTTGCGGCGGGGCTGATGATCATCGGAAAGGCGTCGCTGTCGCCCCGGCGTACCGGAGAACGTCTTGGGCTACGTGCTTCGTTCGGCTGGCGTGAGTCGGATGCCGGTTTTTTTGCACGATGCTCGAGCCCGGCGATGAGCAGAAAAAAAAGCTGCTCTGAGGGCACAATGGCTGCATTGGTATACTCCCCGCCCCATCTGGCTGCGCGTATATCCCCGCGAAAGGGTCTTCCCCTCGAACTTGCCTCGACCGCCCTCACCGCCCGCACAGTCACAGCCCCATGTAGACGAGCCATGATCAAGCTCACGCCACCCACTGTCGTACTCGCAACATTCTGTCTCGCCTTTGGCGGACTTGCCCAGGCACAGGAGTCCAAAGCCAAAGCGCGCGGATGGTTGAGCTGGCGTGGACCGCAGCAGAACGGAACCTCGACGGAGGCCGATCTGCCTGAGCAATTCGATGTCGAAGGCAAGAACGGTTCCTGGTCCTTCAAGCTCTCGAGTCGCGGCACGCCGGTGGTCGCCAATGGTCGCGTCTACACCCTCGGTTATATGGGCGAAGGCGGGGAACTGCAGGAGATGATCGTCTGCCTGGACGAAAAGACCGGCGAGGTGATTTGGGAGCATCGCTGGAAGGATTTCCTCACCGACGTCATCTACTACCGCTTCTCCATCGCCAGCCCGACCATCGATGCGGAGACCGGCAACGTCTACACGCTCTCATCCGCTGGCCTCTTCACCTGCTTCAGTGCCGATGGCGAGATCATCTGGCAGCACTCCATGATGGAGAAGTACGGTCGCCTCAGCTTTCCCAATGGGCGGACTGGTTCCGCGGTCATCGACGATGATCTGGTGATCATCCACGTGGCTACCTCGAGCTGGGGTCCCCAGGGTCCGGCCCGCGATCGCTTCTATGCCTTCGACAAAATGACCGGTGAGTCGGTCTGGGGTTCGACCCCTGGTGGTCCGCCGAAGGATTCATCCTTCTCCATGCCGGTGCTGACCAACCTCGACGGTCAGCGCGTGCTCTTCGCTGGCCTTGCCGGCGGGCATCTGGTCTGCATCAACGCGCGCACGGGCAAGTCCCTCTGGCGCTTTCAGATGTCCATCGGTGGCATGAGTTCGAGCCCGATTCTGTATGGCGATTCGATCATCGCCATCCACGGCAAGGAGAACCTGGATAGCTCCGCCATTGGCCGAATGATTGCCCTGCCCATCAACAAGGGCGCCAAGCCTGGCGAGGCCGTAGTCAACCTGAGTACGGACGACGAGCTCTGGCGAGCGCCGCTGACCGCCTTTACCAGCTCCCCAGTTCTGGTTGGCGATCGGGTCTATCAGACCGCGCACACCGGTGAGCTGGTATGCATCAACGCGGAGACAGGGGAAGTGCTTTGGCACGAGAAGCTGGCCCCTGACCAGATTCACGCTTCGCCGGCCTTTGGTGACGGCAAGCTCTATGTGCCGATGAACAACGGCAGCGTCTATATCGTCCGCGGTTCCGATGGTGGACCGGAGATCCTGGACAAGACTCAGCTCGAGGGCAACATCCTCGCAGCCCCGGCCATCGCCAACGGTCGCGTCTTCATCAATACCACCGAGAGGATCTACAGTTTCGCCGGTGGTGCTGAGGTAGAGGCGCCGGCGCACCTGGGTCTGCCGGCCCTGCCCGTGGGAAAGGCGACACAATTGCAGGTCATCCCTGCGGACATCGTCATCGAACAGGGCAAGGCGGTCTCCTTCCGAGTGCGCAGCCTGGATGCGGAAGGGCAGACGGTGAAGAAGGGCCTCAGCGGTATCAGCTGGAGCAACATGCCTGCGGAGGGCTACAGCATGAGTGACTCGGGGGAGTTGCAGGTTGCTGGCGATGCACCCCTGGCCGCCTTCGTCATGATGGCAGAAGCCAATGGCATGAAGGGCACGGCTCGCGTGCGCATCGTGCCCAAGCTGCCATTCACCGAGGACTTCGAGTCCGCGGTCATGCGTCCGGATCCCAAGGTGGAAGGCGAGACCTTCGCCATGCCCGGCCCGCAATGGATCGGCGCCGCCATCAAGTGGGAGGTGCGTGAGCAGGACGGCAACAAGCTCTTCGCCAAGACCCTGAGCAATCCGCTCTTTCAGCGTTCGCTCTCCTTCTTCGGCTACCCGAGCATGTCCAACTACACCCTGGCGGCGGACGTGATGACCGATGGTAACCGGCGCATCAAGTCGGATGTGGGCCTGCTCAATCAGCGCTATCTCATCCGCCTGCGCGGCAACCATCAGGCTCTGAGCGTCAGCTCGAACGAAGAGCTCTTCAATGTGAAGGTGCCCTTCCAGTTCAAGGTGAAGACCTGGTATCGACTCAAGACACGAGTAGACATCCTCGATGACGGCACGGGCATGATCCGTGCCAAGGCCTGGCCGCGGGACGAAGACGAGCCCGCGGAGTGGACCATCGAGGTGCCGCACTCACAACCACACACTCACGGCGCCCCGGGTCTGTTCGGCTTCACGCCCCAGAGCCGCTTCAAGGTATATGCCGACAACATCTCGGTGACTTCGAATGACTAAGTCAGTAACTCGCGGGCTTGCTATCGCCCTGTTCTCCTCACTCTCTCTGTCCATGCCTGTGCTTGCGCAGGGTCCTGGTGACTGGCCCCAATGGGGCCGGGACATGACCCGCAACATGGCCTCCAAGGAGACTGGGATCCCGACCGATATCGTTGCCGGCAAGTTCAAGGGCAACACGGAAGAGATCGACATGGCGACCACTAAGAACATCAAGTGGATTGCCAAGCTCGGCTCCCAGGCCTACGGCAACCCGACGGTGGCCGACGGCAAGGTCTACGTGGGCACCAACAACGACACGCCGCGGGATCCGCGCTTCAAGGGTGACCGCTGCACGGTCTACTGCCTGGATGAGAAAACCGGCGACCTGATCTGGCAGCTCAACATTCCCAAGTTGGGAACGGGCAAGGTCAGCGACTGGGAGTTCCTGGGCATCTGTTCTTCCCCCGCGGTGGAAGGCAACCGTGTCTACCTGGCAACCAACCTTTGCGAGATCATCTGCCTGGATACGGAAGGCATGGCCAACGGCAATGACGGCGAGTTCCAGGACGAAGGCCAATACATGGCCGGCAAGGGCAACGAGCCCATGGAGGTCACTGCCACCGATGCGGACATCATCTGGGTGACCAACATGATCGATGAGTGCGGCGTCTTCCCGCACAACATCACCTCCTGCTCCGTGCTCGTGGTCGGCGACAAGGTTTGGACCTCCACTTCCAATGGTGTGGACTACGGCCATGTGGAGACGCCGGCGCCGAACGCTCCCTCGCTCATCGTGCTGGACAAGAAGACCGGCGCCCTGATCGGCGAAGAAGGCTCCGGCCTGAGCCAGCGCATCTTCCACAGCAACTGGTCGTCCCCGGCCTATCTCAAGACCGAGACTACCGAGCTATGTATCTTCGGCGGTCCCGACGGCGTGCTCTACGCCTTCAAGCCGGATGCGGTTGAGGACGAGGAGGGCTTCCTGATCCTGCAGGAGGCTTGGCGCTATGACTGCAACCCCCCCGAGTATCGCATGAAGGACGGCAAGCCCCTGCGCTATGCGACCCGCAAGGGTCCCAGCGAAGTGCTGGGCACGCCCATCATCTCCGACGGACTCATCTATGCGGTGATCGGCCAGGATCCAGAGCACGGCGAAGGCATCGGCAACCTGACTTGCATCGACGAGAATGGCAAGAAGGTCTGGGAGTATCGCGACATCAATCGTTCCCTCTCGACCATGTCGGTGAGTGACGGCCTGCTCTTTGCCCCGGACTACTCGGGCTTCCTCTACTGCCTGGATGCCAAGACCGGCGAGCTCTATTGGAAGTACGACACCAGCGCCCACATCTGGGGCTCGAGCCTGGTGGCGGACGGCAAGGTCTTCGTGGGAACTGAAGACGGCTTCTTGACCATCCTGCCGGCGGTGAAGGAATCTCCGGAAGGCAAGGCCAAGGAGATCGACATGACCACGCCGATGTATTCCTCGCCGATCGTTGCCAACGGTGTGCTCTACGTGGCGACTCAGACGCATCTCTTCGCCATTGCCGATACGTCCAAGTAAGCGGACCTTGCATGAACAAAGTTGTCTGGGCCTTGGTCGTCCTGCTGTCGATTCTGCATTACGACTTCTGGTACTGGGATGATGCCAGTCTCGTCTTCGGCTTCATGCCGATCGGACTCTTCTACCAGGCGTTGATCTCCCTGGCCGCAGGCATCGTCTGGGCCATGGCAGTGAAGTGGTCCTGGCCCTCTCACATCGAGGAGTGGGCTGACCAAGAAGATGTCGCGGATGCCGGCGGCGGCGAGGGCG
>JAJFFD010000139.1 GCA_021776805.1 Planctomycetota bacterium | reverse complement strand
AGCAGGGCGATGATGAGTCCGAGGATGAAGGTGTTCTTGGACATCGCTCTCACTGCCTTTGCAGCATCACCTCGATCAACCCCGCCCCTGGTGAGCACTCGATCCATTCGCTATCTGTATAGCCTTGCACATTCTGCACTCGAAACCGCAGGCGCCTGAAGACGCTCGAACCATATAGTTCGGTAAGCCCAGTCGCTTCTTCCCAGCGCACGCGAAGACTCGAACTCACACTCCAACGTCGCGCAGTGCCTTCGAAGATTGCTTTCTGAATTGCAAGACTGACCTGGGGGAGTGATTCGCCGAATTCGTTCATCACTCTGATGCTGACGAGGGGCTTCTGGGTTTCGAGTAGAAGCTCTCCAAGCTGCAGGTGCCCGTTGACGCTCTTCCCGAGACGCACCATCCTCGACTCGTAGTGGTCCCCAAAGAGTGTCATAAGAACCTGAGCGTTGGCTTGCCAATTGGTTTCCCCTGGCAAGGTACAGAGCAGGGCGCCGTCCGAATCGAGTATGACTCGCTGCTCCGCTCCGTTCTCAGTGACCAGCAGTGCGTATTGGTTTTCTGGAACCTGAACTCTGCCCTCCGCCAAGACGCGTAATCGGCCTTGGACAAGGCCAAGATCATCCGGCAAGGGGAGGTCGAGGAGTAAATCCTCGTTGGGCTCAGTGGGGCCCTTCAAGTCCACTTCGCAGATCGTCCGGCGCTGCATGCGAAGCTCCAGCCGGAAAGTCAGGCCCAGGGCAAGCTGCTCCCAGCGGTAGGGCGGGGCAAGCAAGGTTGAGAGCGTGCTGCCACGCGGTCTCGTGAGCCTCACATGCACATGCTTCCACAATGACTCGTCTAACCATGGGATGTTCAGCTCGAGAGCGCCGTAAGGTGCTTCTCGTAAAGTGATCAAAGAGGGTGGTTCTTGGTCGATGGGAAGAAACGCAGGCTCGGAGATTGGTTCGCTGTCGATGACCATGAAGATGCCCGGCGATTCAGCATCCTCCTCGAGTTCTGCGCGCAAGAGCTTCCAAAGATCTCGGTAGAGGAGATCACCGTTGGGCATCCGGATACCGCGGTAACCAAGGACAGCTCGTCTTCCGACCTTGAGGCCGGCTTCCACGCTTGCGCCAGGATTCAGTTGGCCATTGGCGTCCAGGGTCCGAATCCACAGGGGGGCCTCGATATGGATCTTCAGTTCCCGTGAATGCTCCGGTTGCAGGCCGAAGCCCGTGGCCTCGTCTTTTCCTGCCCAGACATAGGTGCCTGCATCTGGCATGCCTAGGTCTGCCAAGCCGCCTGGGCCGGAGACAAAGCTAGACAGAGTCCTCGTAGTCTTCTTGGTGGCGGAGCTGCGGGATAGGTAAGCCGCACTAATGAGAGCTGGATTGGGACGCTTGGCTGCAAGTGTCTCCCATAGGCCCTTAGGGGGAGGCTGGTTGAGGTAGAAGGCTGGAGGCTCTGTGCTCGCGGGATCCCCGGCGCGCAGCTCTACTGTGGCACCGACAACTGGCTCTCCACTTCGCGCGTCGAGGACTCGAACCATCAGCCGATCATCGAGAATGCCTCGTCGATCAGTTTCGTCTCTTGCGCCGGACTCCTCTGGTTTGACTAGGAGGGCGGGAGATTCATCGACGATCACCTCAGGAAGAGCCAGGCTCGAGCGTTCTTGGTTTCCAGTGGGGAGCGTCCAGTCGATCGATATCACCAGCAGAACCGAGAGCACTGCAGCGATCCCTGCGATGAGGAGGCTCCGGGGCTTCGCCATCACTGGGTCCTCATCACGATGCGAATCAACCCAGCCCCCGGTCGACACTCCACCCAGTCGCCGTCCGCATAGTCCGCCAAGTTCTGCACTCGGAAACGGAACAATGGCAGAACACTCGGACCGTGGATGTTGATGATCCCCAACTCCTCGTTCCGCTCAATGCGCACGCTCGAGCACATTCGCCAGTTCCGCACTTCGCCATCAAACTCTGCCTTCTGAACTGCCACTCCTGCATCTGGTAGCAGTGCGCCGGATTCGTCGCGCACCTCCAAGCTGACCAATGGCTCTGCCTTGCTCATCAGGACCTTGCCCAGATTCACCGCTCCATCCGGATCCTGTCGTATTAGCAGCACTTCGGATTGGTACCACTTCCCGTCTTCCCCCATCCATAATTGAACCGAGTCGCCAGCTTCTTGGCGGAAGGGAGGGGAAAACAGCAGCTCACCATCCGATCCGATCATGGCTCGTGTCTCTTCCCCATGCGCCAAGATGACCGAGCTGCTCTGGGAAGTCGGTGCTCGGACCTCGCCATTCACTTCGATCTGTACGACGCCCCGCAAGAACTGCAGGTCGTCCGGCGCCGGGATTTCGAGAAGCAGCTCCTCATTGGCTCGAGTCGGACCGTCGAATTCTTGCTTGTGCGTCGTCTTGCTCTGAAAAATGACGATGATCGTAAAGGCCAGACCGAGAGGGATTCGTTCATGTCGATATGGGGGTGCAGGACCCAAGTACGTTGTTCCTCGTGACTGTTCCCTCATCTCCACTCGCAGGAGACTTCCCAGTCCGCCCTTAGCCCAAGGCATTCGGAGCTCGATGGTGCCGACCGGGGTCTCATGCAAGATCACGGGATTTGGCGGCTCCTGATCCAGGGGGAGAAAGACAGAGTAACCTCCAAGAGGTCCCATGAGCTCCATGCGGATTCCAGGAGTGGTGGAGTTAGGCTCGAGAAGTTTCCGGAGATCACTCCAAAGCCCGTGTGAAACGGTGCGGCCAATTCCAAGCGGACTGGGAGGATTGGAGGCGCTCATCACCTTGCTCCCTACCTGGAAAGACGCTTTTACTGATGGGAGCTCTGTGGCATTCCCATTCGCGTCCAACACGTGAATGTGAATGGGGCGTTCGATGTGCAAGGCGATTTCGTCAGCGCTCGTGACATTCTCGGTTCGCCCGCGTGCTCCCGCTTTTTCCGCCCACAGGTGAGTGCCGAGCGGCGATCGATTGAGTTTCGCCCAACCACCCTCTCCGCTCGTGGCTGATTCGATTGTTTCACCACCCTTTGTCGCCAGATCGTCTCGGAATTGGCTAGCGAACCTAATCTGGCTCATTGGCGTGATGATCAGTCGCCCATTCTCGTCGGGAGTGGCTTGAACAATCTCTGAACCAAGAAGCGCTCTCGCTTGGGCGAATCTGACTTCCCCTGAGCGAAGCTCGATGGATGCACCAACAACCGGCTCCAGCGTCCGCGCGTTGATAACCTGCACGCGCAGTGGACCCTCATGAATGCTCTCCCGTTCTACGGCTCGTTTCTGCGACTCTTCGATCTGAACGCTGGATTCGATCGCTAGGCCTGCATCACTGACTGGCTGGGTCTGCAGGCTGGACTGTGCCAGCTCGTTCGGGTCCTCAGCACCCAACAGCAACCACACCACCCCCAACAGACACAAGACGATCCCCCCAAACAGGATCTTATTGCGCATCAGCACTTCATCACTTCTTCCAGACACCAGCCCCAGTGTAGCATGCGCCAGCATGGTCTCGCCCGATCGCTAGTCGCCTCAGCGCTCACCCTCCTCCCGGCTCCCCTCCTAGCCCAAGACTCAGCCCTTCTCCTGAGAGGGGCAAAGATCCTCAGTCCGGACGGCAGCCAGTTTCTCGAGGGCCAGTCCCTCCTAGTCCAGGGCAATCGCATCGCCGCCATTGGTAGCGACTTGAACGCGCCGGCGGGTGTTCGGTTCATCGACCTGCAGGGCAAGTACCTCATCCCAGGATTGATCGACCTGCACTCCCATCTGGTCCTGTATCCGTACAACGAAACCAATTGGACCGACCAGGTCATGCTCGAGTCCACCGAGCTGCGCACCATCCGTGGAGTGTTGGCTGCAAAGGCCACCCTCGATGCGGGCTTTACTACCATTCGCGAACTCGGCACCGAGGGCGCGGGCTGGGCCGACGTTGCTCTGCGCGATGCAGTCAACATGGGTCTCATCCCTGGACCGCGCATTCATGCTGCCACCCGGGCCATCGTCGCCACCGGTTGTTATGGACCATCAGGCTTTCGACCAAGGTTGAACATTCCGCCCGGTGCTCAGGAAGCGGACGGTCCGGTGGAGGTGCGCAAGGCGGTGCGCGAGCAGATCGCCGCCGGCGCCGACTGGATCAAGGTCTACGCTGACTATCGGCGCAAGCCGGGTGACCCTTCGACTCCGACCTTCTCCTTCGAAGAGCTCTTGGCCATCGTCGACGAGGCTGACTCTGCCGGTGTCCCCGTTGCTGCCCACGCCTCGACGGATGACGCGATCCTGCGAGCGGTGACCGCCGGGGTAAAGACCATCGAGCACGGCTATCAGGTGTCAAAGGAGACGCTGAAGGTGATGGTCCGCAGGGGAGTCACCCTCTGCCCCACCCTCGCTGCCGGCGATGCGATCGCGCGCTACGGTGGCTGGACTCCCGAGCAGGGGGATCATCCGCGGGTGGCGACGGCCAAGGCCATGTTCCGCCGCGCATTGGATTCCGGGGTCAAGATCGCCTGCGGTAGCGATGTGGGCGTGTTTACCCATGGCACCAATGCCCGGGAGATTTTGCTCATGGTGGAGTACGGCATGAGCAAGGAAGATGCGCTGCGCTCCGCAACCAGTGGAGCAGCCGAAGTGCTCGGGCAGGGAGATGAGCTCGGCAAGTTGAGTGCCGGTTTTCTTGCCGACCTGATCGCGGTGGATGGCGATCCCTTGCAAGATCCCAGCGTTCTCTACCAGGTATCCCTGGTGATCAAGGACGGCAAGGTCGCCCGCGAAGCGAAGTAGACCGGAGAAGAATGTCAGGCGAAGAAATCACGGTCTTTCTGGTGCTGGGTCTGACCCTGCTTCTCTTTATCTGGGGACGTTGGCGCTACGACCTGATTGCCTTGACGGCGCTCATGACTTTGGTCCTAGCCGGCGTGGTTCCGGCAGGGGCAGCCTTTAGCGGCTTTGGTCACCCGGCGGTCATCACGGTGGCTGCCGTGCTGGTGATTACTCTGGGTCTGCGCAACTCGGGGGTGGTGGGCATGTTGTCGAGACAGCTGGAACCCTTCACCGGCAGTCATCTGAGCCACCTCTTCGCTCTCATGTTCTTGGTGGCTTTCGCCTCCGCCTTCATGAACAACGTGGGCGCCCTGGCTCTGTTGATGCCGGTCGCTCTCGAGTCGGCGCGCAAACACGGGAGGCAGCCAGCCCTGATACTCATGCCCATGGCCTTTGCCGCGATTCTAGGTGGCATGAGCACGATGATCGGGACGCCGCCCAACATCATCGTCTCGACCTATCGTGAGGAGGCGCTGGGCACCGCTTTCGGGCTCTTCGACTTTTCGCCAGTGGGCAGCATGGTCGCGCTCATGGGAGTGATTTTCGTGGGTCTCGCCGGTTGGCGCTTCCTCCCAAAGGACCGCCGCGGAAGTGCAGGGACGGCGGCGTTCTTCAAGATCGAAGACTACATCACCGAAGTGGTAATCAAGGAAGGTTCGAAGTGGGTCGACCAGCGCATCGCTGACTTCGAGAAACGCAGCGAAGGCGAGGTCTTAGTGGTCGGTTTGATTCGAAGCCGCAAGCGCATCGCCTCGCCCCGCAAGGGTGAGCGATTGCGGGTCGATGACATCCTCATCCTGGAGGCGGATCCGAGCGAACTGGAAGCCATCTTCAGCTCGGCGGACTTGCAGATGGTCGGCGACTACAAGCCGGAAGAGTCGGATCTACGTTCGAATGATGTGGGTCTCATCGAAGCGGTGGTTCAACCCGGCTCCGAGCTCATCGGTAGAACTCCCATGAGCCTACGCTTCCGTGGCGAGTTTCCGATCAACCTGCTGGCCATCGCCCGGCAAGGTAAGACCATCCGCCGTCGACTCCGCAAGGTGCAGTTTCGTGCCAGTGACGTGCTCTTGTTGCAAGGGCAGGCGGATAGCCTCCCCGAGGCATGCGTCGCCGTCGGCTTACTTCCGCTGGCAGGTCGCAATCTCCGTGTCGGTCGAAGCCAAAAACCGATTCTGGCCGTCGGCGCATTCGTCGCAGCCTTGATCCTGGCTGCCTTGGGTATTCTCCCGGCGGCGGTTGCGCTCACCGCGGTGGTCCTGCTCTACGCCCTAACCAACATTGTCACAGTGCGCAGAATGTACGAGGCGGTGGACTGGTCGATCATCGTTCTCCTCGCTGCCATGCTACCGGTTGGCGAGGCACTGCAGAGCAGCGGCGGCAGTGAGCGCATCGCCGGTCTAATGGAGTGGTTTGCCGGGAGCCTGCCCGACTTTGCCATGCTCGCCCTGCTTCTGATCATCACCATGACCCTTTCGGACATCATCAACAACGCGGCCACCGTGGTCCTGATGGCACCGATCGGCCTGAGTCTGGCGGAGCGGCTGGAGATGAATCCGGATGCCTTCCTCATGGCGGTCGCGGTCGGGGCTTCATGCGCCTTCTTGACGCCTATCGGTCACCAATGCAACACCCTGGTCCTGGGTCCGGGTGGCTACCAGTTCCGCGACTACTGGCGCCTTGGCCTTCCTCTGGAAATCCTCATCGTGCTCCTCTCAGTTCCCCTGATCATGATGGTTTGGTCCTGAGCTTGAACCAGGGGAAGACGAGCAGGCCACCGGCGCCGGCAGTGATCAGAACGGTGACCGGAAGTTCGCTCGCGCTGCCCGTGTCCTCGAGTATGCGGATGATGCGTTCGTAGTCGAGCAGCGCCGGCATGATCCAGTAATTGGCCATGCAGCCGAGGATGGCGACGCTCATGCCGACGAGCCCGAAGAGAAGGCGGGTGAAGCTGGGCGGATCGCTGATGCGCAGGTGGATGTTCTTGTTGATGATGCGGATGACCAGCAGGGAGAGGCTGATGGATGCGAGGGCGGCAGGCAGGCAGAGGGGGAGAAGTAGTCGATAAGTTCCCGTGTAAATCAGCAGCCCGAGGAGGGCGAGTATCCAGGCGTTGAAGCCGATGAGAACGCCGATGCGGGCGCTGGCGATGGAGCCCCTCTCGATCGATGGTGGCGTGCTGGCCATGGCGGGGAGTGTATCCCCGCCATGGCAGCGTGTTCAGAGCCCGACTCGGCAATCGAGGGCGTTGCTCATGGTCAGGCCGATGAAGTTGGAGCCTGGGTCGACGGAGACGCCTTGGAGGAAGAACTCGATGCCGGTGGCGGCTGGCCCGCTGGGCATGTTCAGGTTCCAGATGGCTGAGCCCATGTTGCTGTTGATGAGTTTGGTGCGGTCAAAGGCGACGAGGAGCTTGCAGCCGGTCATGCTGAGGAACTCCAGGTCGATGGGCAGCTGTTGACCGCCAAAGCACTGGCGGGAGAAGCCGATGATGCCGA